>NZ_CAUCSQ010000004.1 GCF_958445495.1 uncultured Bacteroides sp.
GGAACCATATAAACAACTGTACTACAATATTTTAATTTATAGAACTCCTCTTAATTTAAAAATACTTTTCATATCTTCTTTTGATTTTTATCGTTATTCAATACGGTTTATTTTAATATCCAATGTCCGTTCCGACAATGTTCCGCCCACTCCTTCCATGACAATGGGAAAAGCGAACGAATCCCTTTTCTCTGCAAAAAACAATGAAACATCTATCGTAACTATTATATCAGCTTCATTGCCCGGATCAATCATTTCCGGTTCTGTACGAAAACTCATAAACTCCGGCATATCCGAAACCGATAAACGCAACGGTTCCTTTCCGCTGTTACCACACAAAATCCGTTCAGACGGATGCTCACCCGGATTCAAATTCTTAAATTCCATCCGTTTCTGTTTCAACCTTAATTTACCCATCGCATACGGGTAACGTGCCCATCCGTCCGCTGCAGGCAATACATTCCCTATTAGCGTAAGACGTGCCACAGGTATTTTATCTGACAAAGAAAGATAAATAAAAGCATCCGTATCTATCGTTCCGGGATGATTCCTCGGATTGTAAGTCAATGCAATATTTCTTTTCTCACCGACAAGCATTTCCCCGATAAAAGTGTCTGCCGCCGTACAGCCGCAAGTCGTTCGCACACGGATAAGATTTATGGTTTTTCCGCTCACATTCGTACACGCAAAATAAAAGGTTTTCGGAGCTTCATCCTCACTCAATGTCCCGATATTCAGCACCGTCTCTTCGAACCGCAGAATCTGTTCTCCTTGTTCCATCAACGGCGGATTTATCAGTGAATCAACCTTTTCCTGCAAAACGTCTTGCTTCTGTGAAGCAGAACGGACATTCCGGGCTTCAACCTCCCGGAATTGTCCGACTGCCACGCATAATAGAGATAACCGTATCCAAGCAATTGGTTTCATTGATTATCAGGAATTACATCCAACCGTTATTATTAGCTTTCTTGCGGACAGTTGCGGTAATGACCTGTTCGCTCCCATTGCTGACTTTCACTGCAATACGGGCCGTACCGGTCTTTACCCCGGACACCTTCATAAACGTTCCGTTTACAACTACCGCAGCAGTAGTTTCATCGCTTGATGTACAAGTATAAGTCAACTTTTCGCCATCTACAAAATAATAAGCAAGATTCAGAGTCGAAACTTCATTTTCTGCTACATACACATTCGGTACTAACATATCCGAACCGTTCCCCTCGATATTGTCAAGCAATATTCCGGCATCGGCCAATCCCGCTCCCATCTTGCCTACATATCTCGACAAGCTCACCCTTGTGGGCGAACCACCCGGAGAAAGATGGTTACGATAATAAGTTTTCACTCCACCGGTAGTGTACCAACTGTCCAACGGTTTGGCTGATTTTTTCAATAATTCAACAAACTCACTTGCTTTAAAATGCCGGCGTTGTTTAACAGCGTAAGATAATCCCAAAGCCGCCACCCCCGATACATGAGGACAAGCCATTGACGTACCATCCATAAACCCGTAAACCGGAGAGCCATTTTGTATCCATGTAGAGAGGATAGACCCCGAATATATACCTTCTGTCCAACTTTCGGGATCTTCCTGCCCCAACGGATTATAATATTCCGTATCGCCACCGGGAGCGGAAATCGTCACTTCCGTACCATAATTGCTATAGCAAGCCGGAGTAAAATCGGCTGCCAGTGCACTTACCGAAATACATTTGGAATAAGCGCCGGGAAACCCAGCCATTCCCGCGTATTCGTTACCGGCAGCGAAAATAATCAATCCTCCGTCAATCACTCCGTTGGGAGAACCGGCATTATTGATAAAATAGTCCAATGCTTCCTTTTCCAACGGATAAAGATTTCCCCATTCTTCTTCCGATCCCGGACCGGGAGTATATCCGTCAATCATACTGCCCAAAGAAGAATTGTATCCCCAACTGCACTGCAGAATAACGGCGCCGTTATCGGCAGCATATTTGATAGCTCTGGCTTCCGCATCCAATGTGACACCACTTTCTCCGGAAAACACCTGACATGACATAAGTTTGACGCCCGAATTTTTCGAACCGTCGCCGCCGGCAATACCGCAAACCCCTCTGTCGTTGTTGTTCACAGCGGCAATAGTTCCGGCAACATGAGTTCCATGCCCTGAATCACTGGCTTCCGACCATGAAATAACCCCGGTATTACTTACGAAATTGTAACCATATTTATCGTCTTTATATCCGTTGCCGTCAGCATCGGTATCGGCATACAATTCTTCTCCTTCATTTACCCAGATATTATCCGCCAAATCGGGATGAGTATTCATGACACCTTCATCCAATACGGCAACAATGATAGACGGATCACCCGTACATTTTTTCCAGGCTTCCGCGCAGCCGACATCACAGCCCACTTCCGAACCGTTGTGCAATTCATTCATATCGTCAAAATCATTATGCCCGCTATTGGCATAATGCCACTGATAAGACAATCCGGGGTCAGAGAAAAAGTTTGTTTCCGTTACGGCACGCACAGCCGTTTTTTGCCGCAAAGCGCCTTCATTGATATAACTCCGGTAACCATCAGTCCTATAAGCACGCTGAATACGACCGTTGGCCTGTACCTTTGATATTTCACCCAATTTGCCAAGACGACCGGCAGCCTTCTGCAAGTCTGTATCCCCATCGAACTTCACCCGATACCACAAGTGTAACCCGGCGATACGGGTACGTTCTTCGTTTTTGGTATCCACAGGAAATATACGTTCAAAATGATATGCACCCAAAATATCCAGTACTTCATCCGTAGAAGGGATTCCGGAACGGGTCATAGCCCCACCGCTTCTGGTTGCCACCGTAAGAGCCCGGTCAAGAATCTCCGTCATGGCAGGATCAAACTTAATCAGCAACTCACCGGAAGTACCGTCAGCCGGAAGCTGAACTTCCGTCCCCCCTGCGGGGGCGGACGGTTGTTCAATCGGTTCTTGCTCCGAACACGCGGCCAACATCAAGGCAAACAGTGCCGTATATAAGATTTTTTTCTTCATCGCTTCTTTTTAAAATTATTCTCGTTAATGATATTCATTCCGCAATTATGCTAATTTGTCGTATCCGATGATACAAATTTCCTGTAATACAATGGATAAGCAACTCCTTTAACCTTTTGGCCTGTTCCCTGCTCTCCTTTCCCATAGTAATAAGAATAATCGTAATTCACAACATCCACATTATCAAACCCGACAGCACTTCCTAGCGTATTTTTACCATCTTCCTGCTGGTTAAAGACCAGAGTCATCGGATTCCAATATGCAAAATAAGGATGGAACAAAATCCAGTTCGGGACCGTACCGGTCAAAAAATTCAAGTTTAAATAAATGGTACGGGTAAACGGTAACACACGCGGAATATCCTGACCGCAGACCGGAGTTTGTTTTCGGTATGCAACCAGATTATCCTCTGTCGTCAACCATTGGCAAGTATCAGTTGACAATTTATTCTGGTACACGGAAGGAGTAGTAGCCAATTCACTCTCACTAAAGAAATCATCAGCCTGGTAAGTCATAGGTTTACCGGCTGCTTCCAGTGCAACTTTCATTTCCTCATCCGTAGGAAGTTCGCCTTCAATGAAGTTGTTAAACATCATCAGCGAAAGCAAATTGTCCCAAGTAAGTAATTTCAAGAAAGCCTCCCTTTGCGGTTTCCCTTGCGAAATATCGATATGCAACCCTACATTCCGTCCGTTGTATTGATTATTTCCATTAATCAGAGTCAAATCCCTTAATGTTTCCGTAATGCGGCAACCACCCAACGACAAATGTCTTAGATGTGGGAAATTCTTTTCATTCACCGTATTTGTAATGGTTGATAACATCTGAAAATTATTGCCTGAGAAGTCCAAATATTCCAACTTTTTACCCAATTGAGCAAAATTATCCGGTAATGTCTCTATGCCTACAGAGAACATCGTCAGACTCTTCAGATATTCCAACTCGCCGATTTCCTCTCCCAAAGAAATAGTACGTCTCTGTCGATTGGCATTGCTCCGCAATGCAAACGATTCCAGATATTTCAGATGACGGATTTCTTTCGGCAGTGACTCACCGTCTGACAAATCAATCATAGTGAAACTTACAGAACGTACACGGCCTACGGCCTCAGAAGGAAGCTCGCCGTTTTTAATTTCTTTGTCAGTAGCTTCCCAAAGCGTCACAAAATTCCAATTCAACAGACTCTCACTGGTATCAAAACTCATCATGGACTGAAGCTTGCTGTTAATCGTGATAATAGCTAATGAGTCACCTGCGCGGTTATCTTCAATTTTCATAGCAGCTTTCTGTGTTACAGTAAGTATCACCGCGTCTATTTCACTGCCTTTATCATCCACCAGCTTGTCTTCCGAGTTTGCCGGAACCAAATGGATTTTAGCCACACGGGTATATGGAGCCACATTCATTCCCCAACGAAAATCAACCTTTATCGTACGCGGACGCGCTCCCCTGTCAAAGGCCATCTCCAAATCTTTGTTTTCCGGCAACGTTATCCAGTTAGTACGCTCACTTTCCATCTCCAGCTTTTCTTCATTACTCATTGCAGATTCTTCCGCAAAAGAATAATCAATCTTTTCAATCCTGAAACTGACATTTGCCGAAATAGTAGCTCTGAGATAACGTTTCGCATAAATTTCCGAACTCAGAATTTCCACCTCCGGCTCTTTCACCAGAATTTGCTTGCCAAACCCAAACTGCGTGACCGTAACCAGTCTCGGTTCCCGGCCGTCTGCCGTAAAACGCACCTGCGTCGTACGTGCAGTATTGGTCAGTGTAGAATCTATAGCCAGCTCACATACCGCCGAACCCAAACCATTTGCCGGTGAAACCGCTATCCAAGGTTGGGACGCGCGCGCCACCCACTGATTACCGGATGAAACGGCAATCTTCTCCGTACCTCCTTCAGCACCGACGGTAACCTCTTCCCTATCTACTGTTATGCCATCAATTACCGGTTCATCATCATCCTTACACGAAGTTATCAACCCCGCACAAAAAATCAGTCCTAATGTTATCTTATTCAAATATTTCATTCATCGAATCTTTTTATGTTATCGTTCAATACCCAAAGCATCACAACCGCGAATATCCTGCGTCGTGTCATAAAACAACATGTACATGCCTGCCTGAATGTAGGCACATACACTGGTTACGTCAATAGCGATATTCGGATTATCCGCAATATCCAATATATAAAGTTGCGGTGTCAGAGTCTCACTTACTTTACGGATATCATTTGATCCGATTTGCAATTGGAGCAGACTCGGACAAGCAGTAATACCTGTGGGCCATTCACGTAGGATACGGTTACCTTCCGCATCACGTTGATGACGGATACCAAAAGCTTTCAACTGACTACTGTTCAACGGTTGTGTCGGAAATTTGGAGAAACAATTGAAACCGACATCCATATTACTCAAATAAGGCAAAGTCGTTGCCCGGAAGTCATCGGACAAACTAGTCAACTTATTGAAACGCAAATCTATGCTAGTTAATAAATGCGTATTCTTATAGTTCCCGTTTTTAGGTTTAAGCGAATTCTCCGGAATCGATTTCATCAGATTGTTACTCAAGTCGATAGTCGAAATCGGAGAGCCCGCCGCAAATAACTCGGTAGGGAATTTCACGATTTTGTTGTATGACAAGGTTACCGTACTGGCATTAATCCCTTTATAATCCTCCATCGAACAATCTATATTATCACCGTCCAGACCGATTTCATTATATGAAAAATTCACAGACCCCATGATATATACAGACTTGGCATTAAAGATATTCGGAATGTATTTCAGTTTATTATGAGAAAAACTCAAGCCTTCAACCTGCTCGGTAAATGCACAAAAATCTTCCGGAATTTCCTCAATCCGGTTATAGTCCAGCATAAGCTCCGACAGCTTGACATCCGTACCGAAAGCTTCCACCCGCTCTATGTTGTTATGAATGCAATCGAGTAACCCCAGCTTTACCATTTTCCGCAAAGATGCAGACTCCGGAAATCTTTCCAGGTTATTATAACTCATATAAAGAATCTGCAGCTTGGGACCTGTATTTTCATTATCAGCCAACCTTGTCCAGTCCGCCCTTAACTGAACGGGGCCAATCCCTTTGTTACAAGCAATATTCAACAGTTGCAACTCCGGCAAAGCATATATAAATTCCGGAATCTGCGTTAGATTCCGACAGTTATATAATTCCACATCCGTCAAATCTTTCAGATTACTCCAACTCAATTCCTCATCCGCATACTGTTTGGCATATTCAGAATCGGCATCCTCCCATTCGGTAGCGATGTTCTGGAAGGTGATGGGCGAATTCGCCAAATACAACATCCGTAATTTAGTCAACCGCTGGATAGCTTTTGAAACAAATGTGATATGATTGGTAAGGCCGCCTATTTGCGTATCCTTCAATGTGATGCGATTATTTTTCTTTATCGGTTGTTGTTTGCCGTCACGGTTTATACCATCCTGTATCAGTTCCGACATATTCAGACGCGGGTCATAATCTAAAAATGTCTTCTTGTAATGCATACGTATTCTCTGCTTCTGCTCCTCGTTCATGTCCGGGGTCATTTCGTCTTCGCCGAACAACCTTCCACTCAAGGTCTCGCCGTGAGTTCCGAAAGCAAGCGTCTGTAATTCGGTCAACTGTCCGATAGCGTCAGGAACACTGCCTTTGGCTCCGAATCCGGCAAACGAAAGTCCTATGACACGGCCGTTGTCATCCAATTCAACTCCCGGCTGATTTCCCCACAAGTCCAATTCCTTATTGAAATTCCAATTCGAGCTGTAGACTGTATTATTCACGACACCACTGTTATATTTCCAATTCTTTCCATCCAATGCTTCCCAGATTTTCTTCAAAGCCTTATAATCTTTGATATATTCCGCAGTTTCCATTAACTGAATAGGCACATTAGCATCTTTCGTCCACTCATTGTCTTTCACGACAAAAGATTTTCCCCTGACAGACTGGGTTTCCAATTCCGGCCTTGTAATGCCTTTCTGGGAATAAGTAGTATATGACACAACTTGATAAGTACCGGCAGGAAGCCATACGGCAGAATCACACGTCGCCACGCCGGTATCCATATACTTGTCATTGGGATTATCCGGGTTCTGATGTTTTTCAGAGTCTTCCTTATAAGTGACTTTCATTCCCTTCAACGGAGTTACGACACGATTGAAAGTATTCATCACCGTAATGTCAACATAACGGATATTGCTGAACAAATATTGACCGGCCGCACGTGTGACAGTTCCGTTGCCAAGTCCTTCTTTTGTCAATTTGAAGGTTACAGTTCCACGCGATACCGCGTCTACAGTCAATGCCTGCTCCCGAAGTCCTCCGCCGACAACGGTAAATTCATTGTCCTCTCCGGCAGGTCCAGCGAGCAAAACATCATCGAGTTTACCATACAGATAATAACCGACAATCTTATAAGTACCAGCCAACAGTTGCAATTTATCACTACGCAATCCATATTCCGCATTGTCCGCATTATATGCGTTCAAGGGCAAAGTCTGCGAAACGGTTGTCCCGTTATGCATCATCACAACCATTATCTTCTGTGCGTCCGACAGCGATTCGAGTTTATCCGTCACGCGAGTGGTTGTTCCTCCTTCAAAAGATGCGCTCTTATAGAGCCTGAACTGCACATAACCATATTGGCTTTGCAGCGCCTCGTCATCGTCGGAACATCCTGTTGCCACTGCCACCAGCAGCAAGCCGGCAACAAGAGGCAAAAGGAATATCGAGTATAATTTATGTAGATTCATTTAATCTATATTATTCGTTTGCTATTAATATATCATTCAGTTTCCATTCTTACTGGCTACTATCCCATATATTTCATCATTTTCGCAAGTAACCGCAATCAATACGGTTTTACCTTCAAGAGAACTGCCTCCACCGAACCATACATTTATTTTCCCTATCTGCTCATTACCGAAATCATTATATCCCCATGCGCAATCTGCAGACGAAGATGCCGTTATATCAGTTCCGTCTCCACTGCTCAAATCATAAACTTTAAACGACCGGATGGCGGAAGGAATCATTTCGATATCCATTGATTGGCCCGATGTTTTATAAATACCCGTCAAGTTATGCATATTGATAAGCGTTTGCGCATCACTTCCGTTATACACAACAGGAGCAGTGCCATTAGCCACTACGAATTTTTGCTGCTCATCTCCGCCTCCGGAAACATGGCTTGTCCGGACAATCAGCATCGCTTTCTCATTAGCCGCCTCACCCGAAACAACAATAAAGATATCTCTGCCATTAGCAGAAGCGGCCGACACGGTTATCAGATTTCCCGAACCGTCTATGACACCAACCGCATCTGTTCTATCGTCCAAATAATAACACCTATAATCCATAAATTGGAAAGCAACGGTCACATACGTAATATCTACCGGTTGCTTGATTTCAGTAATTCCTTGCACTCCGTAAACAGACATCAAATCACTTGCATCATCCCCCGTATAGGTTGTACATTCAATACTTGCTCCGGTATTTATATCCTGTGCAGAAAAGAATTGTGTTTCACCACCGCTTTTTATTTCCTTTTGAGTAAATTGGAAGACAAGATTCGCCTGTTCATATTTTCTAACAATTTCTTCACCATCAATAATTGCCGCTTCCAGATTCTCTTTTATACTTTCATACTCCACAGCAGAGAACACGAGTACATACCCGACACGTTCAGCGGGTTCCCAAGACTCCGGAGCATATGCATCCACAAGCAATTTAACATTACCATCCCCGTTGTCATCCTCACAACTCATCCATTCCTCATCAGGACTCACGACATACAGTTCATCATTGAATTTTCCTTTTTCAACAAATACAACCTTATAAGCATCTTTCAAAGTCTTTACAGTAAACGGCAGGCGGTTTTTGAAAGAAATGCCGCTGCCTCCCGTACCTGCAATTCCACCTCCACTTTGAGTAAAAGTCTTTCCGTCCAAAGATACAACCCAATCATATTGATTGGAAGACGGACGAGTCAAATCCATTACCCCCGGAGTCATGCCTTCATAAAAGACTCTGAAAGACCGGAAGGCTCTTCCTTCTTCGTCGGAAAACGTGATTACATTCTTTTCACTGGCTTCAACCGGATACTTCTCACGACTCTCATTTTCGATTATTTTCAGACCGCCTTTTACTTTCTGGTTCACAGCTCCTACAAGAGAACCTCCTTCCAACTCTACCCATCCCGGCAAATTCGTTGCAGCAAAACGGAAATTAGCCTGTACGCTAAACTGGGCAAAATCTTTGTACCCGACTTCAAGCTCTCCGTCTCCGGCAATCTCATTCCCGTCTTTATCGTATATCTTTAATTCATAATTCACAGCCGAACGGGTAACCTCTCCGATTACAATTGTCTGCCCACCCATTGTCAATTCCAATTTAGCTACACTAATATTATCCACCTTCTGATTATCATCGGTAACTATAAGCGTCACGGTATATGTGCCTGCAATTCCGGACAGAATAAACTCTTCCGTATCATTCGTTTGTAATTTACACCAAATAGCAGAAGAAGCCAGACTCCAATCGGCATTCGCCGTAAAAGTAAACTCCCTTGTTTCGCCGGCATTGCAAATAAGGTTCTGCTTTTCGGGAAATACCGGGACCACTGTATCATCATCGTCGTCCGAACATGCAGCCAGGCAGAAAGCCATGAGCAAGCCGACAAAGAGGTAACTCTTGCATAATGTTTTTATGCCGGAATCTCCCAGTAATTTTAAACTTAACTTTTTCATATCCATCATTTATATTGCTTTTTAATATCCTTGTTCTTTTAATTTCTCAGCTTCTGCCTCATCTATCCATTCTATAACATTGACAAATGTGCCTACCGTACCATATAGTGAACCGTCTCTGTTATTCACGCTTAATGTAACATACTGTAAAACATAATCTTCGTTGGTATTATAGAAAGAACTATAGGCGGCAGGCTGACTAATCCTCAACTTGCCGTCTCCGTGAATGGTATTGAACACCTCTCCGGTTGTCGCGCAAACCTGCTCTTCCATTTCGAGCGACGGCTTCAAAACATCTTTCCTGTTGAAAGTTATTTCTGTATCATAACCGTCGAAATAAAGTCCGTGTATGGCAACCGTATTCTCCTTATCCTTCACAACATCGGAAGTCACAAGACGCAAATCGACTTTTTTCGGACAGTAATCCGATGAGAAATAAGTAGAGGTAATCTTACAATACCCGGTAAAGTTCTTGACATCAAACGGACAGACCTTCTGTATCACGACCTTTGTCTCAGTTCCGTATTCATACATCCCCCATTGTTCCGCATCCGGAATTATAAGCCGTAAAGCAAAACCGAGCGAATCGGTAATCTCGATATTCTCATAAACGCCCTGTACCTCTATGTCGGCACTTCTCTCACCCGCCTTAATAGTAAGGGTATTAGATAAAATTCTATAATGTTTGCCTTCAACGGCATTACTTTCCCGCTCTACCACCTCGACGGCAAAAGTACGGTCGTAATTGGCAGAGACCGTGGCGGAGACAGGAACTTTGAATATTTCATTTGTTTCTTGCACGGCATAAGTATAAAGCGTGTCAGAAAACATAAGATAATTGTCCTCGCTGTACACCGCCTTGTCCTGCTCGCATCCGGAAAAAGTTGCCAGAGCCATGACGACTGCCATACATCCTATTAATAAATTCTTCATCATCGTATGCTTTTAATCTTATTTATTACTTTCATTCGGTTTAATCTGCGAACCGGGAGCATCCAATTCATGTTGCGGTATAGGCCATACAAATAAAGGATCGTCAGCTTCCACCTTCAGGCTGTTTCCGTTTGCCAGGGACTGGTCTTGCGGTTTGCGTTCGAATCCTTTATGCCAACGCTTCAAGTCGTGCAGACGGAACCCTTCCATATATAGTTCCTTCACACGTTCGGCCTCGATGACATCCATCGCGTTAGAAGCATTTAAAAGGGTAGAACCTCCATAAGTGGAATAACGTGCCGTACGGAGAGTCGTAATATCTTTTCCGGCACGTCCGTAATCCGGCTGCTCTTTTTGCACATAAGCTTCAGCGCGTATCAGATATTGTTCCGACAAGCGCAAGACTTTCGGCATGGAAACGTGAAGAATACCCGCATCATAAAACGTATCGTTACCAAAATATTTTATCAGTAAAGGCCATGAAAGATGGTGGCTATAACCGGTAGTATATAACTGGAAAAAAGTAGACGCACGCAAGTCATTATTATCATACGAATTGATAACCCAGGTTGCCGGTACGTAGTCAGGACGGACATTACTGTAATCATAATTAAAGAATATCTCTCCCAAACGTCCTCCGTAAGAGTTGACCGTGAATCCCACCTTCCAAATAACTTCGGTAGAAAGGTCCTTGCTCCACATATATTTATAATAACTTACACCGGATGAATATTCCTTGGTACAACTGGACAAAAGGAAGTAATCGCTGTCTATTACCTTACCGGAATACTTGATAGCCTCATCCCACTTTCTCATATAAAGGGCTACTCGTGCACGCAAAGCATAAACGGTATATTCGTTGAAATAAGTAGCATTATTAAACAAGGCATTATCCCCGGAAGGAGTATAGTCTTTATCCAATGCCAGTAACTCTGCAGCCCGGTCGAGGTCTTCAAGGATAAACTGATAAGAGTCTTTCAATGAAGCGCGTTTCATCTCTTCATTTCCCAAATAATGTCTGGTCAGGACAACCCCAAGTTGATTTTCTGCATCTTCATCGCTCTCATAAGCCTTACAGAAAAGCTTTACCAATTCCGAATAAGCAAGCGCACGGGCCAGACAGGCTTCCCCGCGGCACTGGTCAATTGTCTCCAAATCTGCATCGTCTGTCGTATTTTTTATAACTCCGTCTACACGGTCAAGCAGAAAGTTACAACGGTTGATAACAATGTATAATCCGGCATAAACAGCCTCAATACTCGTATTGGTAGCCAGAATATTTTTCCATCGCCAATTATCCCCATATACATTCGTATTTCCATTTACCCCATACACAAAATCAGCCTGTAAGTCGGGTAGCAAGGTAAGTTTTCCGGAATATAAGGCACTATTTTTAAAAGCGTCATAAATACCCACTACTGCCAGATTCACATCATCTACCGTCCGGATAGCTTCATCGAAAGGAATGGAGTCATCAGGCATCTTGTCGAGACAAGAAGCAGCGGAAAACACTACAACACTCAATAGGATGTATAATTTAAATTTCTTAATCATCTTTCTTTAATATACTATAGTTAGAATGAAACTTCAATACCCAAAGTAAACTGACGTGAAGCCGGATACTGCGCCCGATAAACATTATTGGCAACTTCCGGGTCAAGTCCGGTGAAGCCAGTCCATGTCAGCAGATTCTGCCCTTGCAGGAAAACACGTGCAGATGTGAAGAAATTCGTTTTCCTTAACAACGGTTGCGGAAGCGAATAACCTAGCGTCAAATTCTTCAAACGGAGGAATGAAGTATTTTCAAGAAAACGGTCGTCAAGTTGCGCTACCACTCCATAGCGGGGAATATCCGTCATATCGCCCGGCTTTTTCCAACGATCATACAACAGGCGTTTAGACTGGTTATATGAACTATACAGACCGTTGCTTTCCTCGAAAAAGCGGTCATTATTCATCACATAACGCCCCGCCATCCAAGTGAACTGCACCGATAACGAAAGTCCTTTCCACGAGAGGGCAGTCCCGAATCCGCCCGTCCACGGCGAATCATAAGTCTTGCCGGTCATAACCTTATCTCCTTCACGATATTCGGTAGTCAGTTCACCGTTTGCAGTGTACCATAAAGCATCTCCGTTGACAGGATTCACTCCGGCATAACGATTCAGGAAAAATTCATGTGTGGGATGTCCGACTACATATTTTAGTCCGGTAGTTGAATTTACATACTCCTCTATCCCATTGTAAAGTTCCAACAGTTTATTCTTATTATAAGAAACATTCGCACTCAAATTCCAGATAAAATCTTTCGTATGGATTACATCACCGTCAATCGCAATTTCCACACCCCGGTTCATCATAGCTCCAATATTCTCCCAACGGCTGGCTTCACCGGTCGCAGCATATGACATAGGAACAGACATCAGTATATTCGTTGTTTTCTTATGATAAAAATCAACGTTTACATTCAAACGATTAAAGAATCCCAAACTTACACCGACATTGTTTGCCCAAGTCTGTTCCCAACCCAAGTCTTCATTTCCGCTCTGTAAGGGATAAAGACCGGCCTGGTCGTTATAATTGGCTTTTCCGGAAACAAGAGCAAGATGGTCATAATAAGGTATATCCGAATTGCCCGACGTACCGGTACTCAATTTAATCTGTGCATGGGTCAACCATTTCACATCTTTGAGGAAAAGCTCGTTCTTGATATTCCACATAAAGCCCAATGACCAAAAAGCTCCCCAACGGTGGTCTTTACCGAAGCGGGAAGAAGCGTCCGTACGTACGGCGGCTTCAGCATAATACAGATCCTTAAAATTATATTCGCCACGAAAGAAAAACGACAAATAAGAGTAAGCATTCGTAGAATCAATCCATGAGGAGGCGCGTGTACCGGAGGTGACATTGGTTAACCTGTCATGATTCTGTCCCCTCGTCACCACCTGAAAACCGGTCGAACGATAGTCTATTCCCTCTTGTCCGAGTAGGAAATTAAAAGAATGGTCTTCATCCGGCGTCCAACGGTAATTTGCCGTAAGAGTTTCGGTCAGATTCAGGATATCCGACGAACTGCGTCCGGCACGACCGGATTTATTGTTAATGACATAACTCGGATAAGACCGCATAAAAGCCGTAGAATGTGCATAATCAGCACCAAACTGTGCACGGACCGTCAAATTCTTAATAGGGGTTACCTCCATAAAGACCGTAGACAACAACTTATATTTTTCATGGCTTACAGGATTATTTGCCATCCATTCAATAGGATTCTGCCCTATCCCTGCCCAAGTTCCATCGTTTTCCGATGCCAAAGAGCCGTCTTGATTATAAGGGCTCCAATAAGGCAACATAAAACGCGAACCGGAAATAGGAGTATAAAGCGCCATTTCACCTTCTTCAGCCTGCTCGACTTCTTCATAAGCCATCATTGTGTTAGTACCTACTTTTAACCAATTACTCGCCTTAACTTCTGCATTAGCCCGGAAATTATAACGACGGAATGAAGAATTCTGGGCAATACCGTCCTGGTCATAAAATCCTCCCGAAACGTAATAGTTCAAACGGTCGGTGGCACGGTTGACAGATAGTTCGTAACTTTGCAAAGGAGCACGGTCATTAAAAACCTCATCCAGCCAATTGACGTCGGTGCGTGAAAGAAGATTATAATCCTGCCCCGCATCCAAACCGATTTCTTTTTCAAACTGAATACGTTCCGGAGTGTTCATCATCATCCAGTTATCCTCCGATGCCAACTGCGAAAAGCCCCACTGCGCACGCATAGTCACCTTTGCCTTGTCTAACGCCAATCCGCGTTTGGAAGTTATCACAACCACTCCGTTTGCCGCACGGGCTCCATAAATAGAAGTGGAAGAAGCATCCTTCAATACAGATATGGATTCTATATCCCCCGGACTGATTGTATTAAAATCGGCACTGGAAATAGGCACGCCGTCTAAAATAAATAACGGGGAAGTACCCGAATTGATAGAATTAGTGCCCCGAATCTGGAAAACCGCCGATTTACTGGGTTCCCCCGAATTGGAGATTACTGTCAACCCCGGCGTTTGTCCCTGCAAGGATTGGTCGAACCCGGCCGCAGGCACATTTTCCATTTTTTCGGCCCTCACGGTAGATACGGCTCCGGCAATCGTTCCTTTTTTCCGGGTTCCATAGGCTACCACTACAACTTCGTCTATCAATGCAGCATCCGAAACCAGGCGGATATCCAGCGTACCGGTTCGGGCGTTAACTGCATGTTGTTGAGATTGCATACCGACATAAGAGAACAGCAAAACCGTATTTGCCGTACCTTTAATCTCAAGAGTGTAATTACCATTAACATCGGAAATTACACCATTCGTCGTACCCTTCTCCAATACAGACACCCCAATCATCGGCTCATTGTCTTCAGCCGAAACGATGTGTCCCGTTACCTTATATCCTCCCTGTGCAAAAAGCACGAAAGGGATATTCAGCAGAGTAAAGAGTACAAACAAGAGAATTGATTTTCTCATCTTTGATACTTGAATTTAAATTAATGAAATTGATTTATTATACAGATTTAATCCACTCTAATCAGGAGGATATCATAAAGTAAGGGTATAACATTCCCTTTAGGACAATAATAAATGCAATTTCATTATCGGCCTGCAAGACATTAATAATCTTACTATATAAGACAGGAGGAATTAACTTGGTTCGTTCTTTATATTACGCCAAATATTCAAATAAATTTCTTCTGTAGCAACAATACAAATAAAATGTGTGTCCATCTCTCTTAAGTTATAAAGTACAATATCGTTTGTCCGGTGTTATTTGTCGATATTCTTAATTTGGATACAAATATAAATATTATAGTTAAATAATGAAAACAAAATGTCCCATTTTTTATACCAAATTTCTATGATTGTCTTTTTTATCTTAAAATCCTTGAATATCATTCAATAAAGTGTAGGAAATCCTCTAAAAGTATTCTCTATTCAAGCTACAGCTTACTTTTTGACATATCATTGACTATTCAAGAAAACGATAACAAGAATTATGAAAAATGTCTCTCAAAGAGGATTCAGCACGGAAAGGGGGAAAATTCAAAACTATTTCCTACTTTTGTACCTATTATATATAAATAATTAAGTGTAAGATGAACTACGGATTCGTAAAAGTAGCGGCGGCCGTACCACATATAAAGGTGGCGGACTGCAAATACAATGCTGAGAAAATAGAAAGTCTGATTGTAATAGCCGAAGGCAAAGGAGTGCAATTCATTGTCTTTCCGGAAATGAGCGTTACCGGATATACGTGCGGAGATTTATTCGGCCAACAGCTATTGTTGGAAGAGGCAGAAATGGGATTGATGCAGATTTTAAACAATACCCGCCAATTGGATATCATTTCTATTGTCGGTATGCCCGTAGTTGCCGGTTCAACGGTTATCAATGCCGCCGTAGTCATTCAAAAAGGCAAAATACTGGGAGTGACAGCAAAAACATATCTCCCGAATTACAAGGAATTCTACGAACAGCGATGGTTCACTTCCGCTCTTCAACTGACGACAGATCATGTGCGGTTATGCGGGCAGATTGTCCCCGTAGGCGCCAATTTGCTTTTCGAGACAGCAGATACTACTTTCGGAATTGAGATTTGCGAAGACCTTTGGGCCGCCATTCCTCCCAGTTCTTCACTGGCACTGCAAGGAGCGGAAATCCTGTTCAACATGTCTGCTGATAATGAAGGTATCGGGAAGCATAACTACCTCTGTTCTCTTATCAGCCAGCAATCTGCGCGTTGCATCGCAGGATATGTATTCTCGTCCTGTGGTTTTGGAGAATCCACTACGGATGTGGTCTTTGCAGGCAACGGATTAATCTATGAAAACGGCAGCCTTCTCGCACGCAGCGAACGTTTCAGCATGGAAGAACAACTTATCGTCAGCGAGATTGATGTGGAACGGATACGTGCAGAACGCAGAATAAATACTACTTTTGCCGCTAACCGGGCGAACCTCAATCATCAAAAGGTTATTCCCATCGCCACGGAATTCGTAAACAGCAAAGCGCTTGCCTTAACCAGAAGTTTCAACCCGCATCCGTTTGTTCCGCAAGGTAACCGGCTGAACGAACATTGCGAAGATATATTCTCCATCCAAGTGGCGGGTTTGGCACAACGCCTTGTCCATACGGGAGCGAAAACTGCCGTAATCGGTATCTCCGGTGGGTTGGATTCAACATTGGCATTACTTGTCTGCGTAAAGACTTTCGACAAATTAGGATTGTCACGAAAAGGAATTCTCGGAGTCACTATGCCGGGCTTCGGCACAACCGACCGCACTTACCACAATGCTGTCAGCCTGATGAAATCATTGGGGATATCCATTCGCGAGATTAGCATAAAAGAAGCTTGTATCCAACACTTTAAAGATATAAACCATGACATAAACGTACATGACGTCACGTATGAGAATTCCCAGGCACGGGAACGTACGCAAATCCTGATGGACGTAGCCAATCAAACTTGGGGAATGGTTGTCGGTACAGGAGATTTGTCGGAACTTGCATTAGGATGGGCAACCTACAATGGCGACCATATGTCAATGTATGGCGTAAATGCGAGTGTTCCCAAAACATTGGTAAAATACCTGGTGCAATGGGTAGCCGAAAACGACATGGACGAAGCTTCCAAGGCTACACTGCTTGACATTATAGACACCCCTATCAGCCCGGAATTGATTCCGGCAAATGAAAACGGGGAAATCAAACAGAAGACGGAAGATTTGGTGGGTCCCTATGAATTGCATGATTTTTTCCTTTATTACTTCTTGCGGTTCGGTTTCCGTCCTTCCAAGATATTTTATCTGGCAAACATGGCATTCAAAGACATTTATGATGAAGAAACTGTCAAAAAATGGCTTTCTACTTTCTTCCGGCGTTTTTTCAATCAGCAGTTCAAACGTTCCTGCTTACCCGACGGTCCTAAAGTAGGCAGCGTCTCCATTAGTCCAAGAGGTGACTGGCGGATGCCCAGCGATGCAAGTTCAGCTATATGGCTCAAAGAAATAGAGGACTTATAAAATATTCCATTAATAACAGACAGTATGCCACTGCCTTGTCACAACCATGCCATCGATAAGGCACAATTGTGACAAAGCGGTGGCACAACTGTGACAAGGTTACGGCTCTTCGTCCGCCATCACTTTCTTCCGGACTTGCTCTATATCCGCCTCTTTAATCTTCCGGATAAGATTCCTGTAAATACGATGGAATCCAAAACCTCCTTCAGTCATTTCACGGATTGCATCTTCCTTCGAAACGTTTTGAAATACAATGCGGTAAAACGCACATACGGCTCCCGTACGGTCCGAACCATGATGACAATGAATGACAATAGGCGTCTTGCGGTTCTTTATGATACGCAGGGCTCTTATCAACTGTTCTTCATTCACCGAATGCGCTTTCATTTTTACACGATGCAGTTTCACATTTGTCCCTGCCGCTTCATCGTCATCGCTATGCCTATTACGAAGATTGAGGACTTCTCCGATTCCGTATTCTTCCAAAGCCTTAAAAGCCGCATGTGACGGTTGTTCGGAACGATACACACCCGAATCAATTTTATACAGATTGTTCAACTCACCGCCGGGAAGGATAATCTTTTCCGCTTTTACACCTTGGGCAAAAACAGAAAACGAAAAGATTATCCCTAAAAACAGACTTAACAGGATTTGTTTCCGCATAAACCTATACCATTGTTTAGCAATCAAAGAATCCCTTTACTGGAAGGAAGCTCAAAATGATAAATATCCCTTTTGACCGCCATCTTCAAAGCACGTGCCAAAGCTTTAAAGATTCCTTCTATTTTATGATGTTCATTCTGCCCTTTCGCCTTGATATTCAGATTCATTTTCGCCGAATCACTCAATGACTTGAAGAAATGAAGGAACATTTCAGTAGGCATCTCCCCGATTTTCTCTCTTTTAAATTCCGCATCCCACACCAGCCAGGGACGTCCTCCGAAATCCAGACAAACCTGACAAAGGCAGTCGTCCATAGGTAAAGCATAACCATAACGCTCAATGCCCCGTTTATTTCCCAATGCCTGATAAATACATTCTCCCAAAGCAATGGCGGTATCCTCAATAGTATGATGCTCATCGACCTCCAAGTCTCCCTTTACATGAATCACCAAATCCATACCGGAATGTTTGCCGATTTGTTCGAGCATGTGGTCGAAAAAACCGAGACCGGTGGAAATATCGCAAGCACCGTTTCCGTCCAAATTCAAAACCACGTGAATATCGGTCTCTTTTGTTGTACGGCGAACTTCCGCTTTCCGTTCACCGGCAAAAAGGAATTCAGCGATTTGGTCCCAGTCGGTGGTTGCAAGCGCACAAACACCCTCCAGCCCCTTTTCCTTTAGACTTTCAGATGAATCCTGCAAATAAATCGCACGACACCCCAGATTCCGGGCAAGTTCCACATCCGTAGGACGGTCACCAATCACAAAACTCCCGGCAAGGTCATAATCCGGATTATCGATATATTTCGCCAACATTCCGGTACGCGGCTTGCGAGTCGGCGCATTTTCTTCGGGAAAACTACGGTCTATCAGTATATCGTCAAAAACAATCCCCTCTCCCGCCAATGTCTTCAACATCAGATTATGGGCAGGCCAGAACGTTTCTTCCGGGAAAGACGAAGTTCCTAAGCCGTCCTGGTTCGTAACCATGACAAACTCAAAATCAAGCTTGCTACGGATAAAACTCAAATTACGGAACACCTTCGGATAAAATTCCAATTTCTCCAAAGAATCCAACTGATAATCGACGGGCGGTTCAATTACCAATGTCCCGTCTCTGTCAATAAACAAAACTTTCTTTTTCATACATGCCTATCCCTCATATTTTTTAAGCGCCTCCAGCAAAACGTTATTCTCTACCCGCGTACCTACCGTGACACGCAAGCAATTGCAGCAAAGCGAAACCGAATGACGATTGCGGACAATGATTCCTTCACCCACCAGATAATTATAGATTTTCACGGCATCCGTTACTTTAGCCAGGAAAAAATTCGCATCGGACGGAAACAACCGAACTGTGCAAGGCAGCTTTTCAAACTCTTTTTCCAAATATTCGCGTTCTTCCTTCAACGTCTTTACCCAACGTTCTATCTCATAATATCGGTGTAACATGGAAATTGCCTGTTGCTGGGTCAACTGATTGACATTATAAGGATACTTTATCTTATTCAGAATACCTATTATTTCCGTTGATGCAAAAGCCATTCCCAAACGGATTGCGGCACATCCCCACGCTTTGGAGAATGTCTGAAATACGACAAGGTTCGGATATTTATCCAGTTCTTCGAGGAAAGAGGGAGCATCGGAAAAATCATTGTAAGCCTCATCAAGCACCACCAGCCCTTCAAACCCGCAAAGCACCTTTTCTATTTCAGAACGAAGCAGGTCGTTTCCCGTCGGGTTATTAGGCGAACAAAGAAAAATCAATTTAGTATATTCATCCGCGGCCGCCAGCAATTTGTCAGCCGAGAACTGGAACTGTCCGTCCAACAACACCTTCCGGTATTCCACGTCATTCACATCCGCACAAACCTGATACATGCCGTAAGTCGGGTCAATCGCTACGACATTGTCTTTTCCCGGTTCACAGAAAGCCCGAAAAACAAGGTCAATGGCCTCATCGCTCCCATTCCCCAGAAAAATATGTTCGGAAGATACTTTTTTGATTTTTGACAGCAATGACTTCAATTCACACTGCATCGGGTCCGGATAACGATTGTGAGGCGTATTATACGGATTTTCATTCGCATCCAGAAAAACAGAAGCCGTAACTCCCTTATATTCATCACGAGCCGAAGAATAAGGTTTCAACTTCCAGATATTCGGCCGGGTCAATTCTTGTAATGTTTTCATCTTTATCATTTATTTTTTTGAAACGCGGATTGACATGGATTTCCGGTAAAGCCAATCGGAAACCGGCCTCTGTCCGCGTTTCATGCCAATTATTCAAACCAAGCTTTTCAAACGGACCGTAACGGCATTTTTATGCGCATCCAAATGTTCATTGGCTGCCATTTCTTCAATAGCCGGTCCGATTGCCGTTATTCCTTCCGGAAGAATCTCCTGGAATGTAATCTTACGAATGAAACTGTCTAGACTTACGCCGCTGTATGCCTTAGCATAACCGTTAGTCGGCAAAGTATGATTGGTTCCGGAAGCATAATCGCCCGCGCTTTCGGGAGTCAGGGCTCCTAAGAAAACAGAACCGGCATTAACGATACGTTCGGCAACCTCCAGGTAGTTTTTCGTTTCTATTATCAGGTGTTCGGGAGCATATTCATTGGTAAGTTCAACCGCTTCATCCAAATCTTTAACCAGAATCAGCTTACTATTCTCCAAAGACTTTGCAGCAATCTCCCGCCGGGGTAACTCCGCCAGTTGCCGTTCCACCTCCGTCATCACTTCCGTCTGAAGTTTCTCTGAAGTCGTCACCAATACAGCCTGACTGTCTACGCCGTGTTCCGCCTGCGACAGCAAATCTGCCGCTACAAAAACCGGATTTGCCGAAGCATCAGCCAACACTTCCACCTCCGAAGGACCAGCCGGCATGTCAATCGCCACATCACGCAAACTAACCAGTTGTTTGGCGGCCGTCACATACTGATTGCCGGGACCGAAAATCTTATAGACTTTAGGCACACTCTGCGTTCCATAAGCCATAGCGGCAATGGCCTGCACGCCTCCCGCTTTAAAAATCTTACTCACTCCCGCCAATTGGGCGGCAAACAGAATAGCCGGATGAATATTCCCTTCCCTATCCGGCGGAGTACAAAGCACGATTTCCTTACACCCGGCTATTTTAGCAGGAACAGCCAACATCAGTACAGTCGAAAAAAGCGGCGCTGTCCCTCCGGGAATATACAGTCCGACCTTCTCAATGCCGACAGCTTTCTGCCAGCAGGTTACCCCTTTCATCGTCCCGACCTTCTTCCCGACAAAACGTTGTGAGGAATGGAAGGTTTCAATATTCTGTTTAGCCAAAGAAATCGCCGATTTCAACTCGTCACTGACCAATGTCCCGGCAGCTTTTATCTCTTCCGGAGTTACGGCAAGCGAGGACAAAACAACTCTATCAAATGCAGCCTCATACTCAAGCACGGCCTTATCACCCTCCGCTTTCACCTTATCTATAATGGAACGGACAGTATCAAACAGACTTTCCGTATTCAGTGCCGGCCGTTTCAGCAACCCGGCCCATTGTTCTTTTGAAGGATATTTAATCAATTTCATTTTTTACCACAGATTACACGGATTTATATAAGATTATCCATCTTTCCGGATTACACAATCATTTTTTCTATAGGCAGCACCAGAATACCTTCCGCACCCAATCCTTTCAACTTTCCGATAATCTCCCAGAAACGTTTTTCGTCAAGCACCGTATGAACCGAACACCACCCTTCCTGCGCCAATGGCATAATGGTAGGGCTCTTCATACCCGGCAACACGGCTATTATCTCTTCCAGCTTATCTTTCGGAGCATTCATCAGCACGTATTTCTTATCTTCCGCCGTCTTCACCGCATCCATACGGAACAACAGCTCTTCCAACACTTCTTTCTTCTCGTCACTCAATTCTTTATTGCCAATCAGCAGGGCTTCGGATTTCATCACCACTTCCACCTCTTTCAAACGGTTACTGACTAATGTGGAACCAGAACTTACAATATCAAAAATAGCATCCGCCAGTCCAATACCCGGAGAGACCTCCACCGAACCGGTTATAACATGTATTTCCGCATCCACACCGTTATTTTTTAAGAAGTTACGTAGAATCACCGGATAAGACGTCGCTATCTTCTTCCCGTTAAACCATGACAAACCGGGATAATCAATATCTTTGGGCATAGCCAATGACAAACGGCATTTGCTGAAACCCAGACGTTTAATGATTTCAGCATCTTCCTGCTTTTCCATAAACTCATTCTCACCGACAATCCCCAAATCCGCCACACCGGTAGCCACCGTCTGCGGGATGTCATCGTCACGAAGAAATAATACCTCGATGGGAAAATTTGAAGACTGCACCAACAAAGTACGTTTAGTAGTGCTTAACTTAATGTCCGACTCTTCTAAAAGTGCCATCGTCTCTTCAAAAAGACGTCCTTTGGCTTGTACTGCAATTCTTAACATGCTCTTATTATTTAATTACTAATTATTATTTGTTTACCATTTACAATCATCCGCCCACTACCCGTCCACGCTTCTCAAAGATTCATCTCTTTGAAATAAAAAAGGCTTACCGTATTCGGCAAGCCTTCGTTATCGTTATATAAAGAATACACAATATCATCCACGCCCACCGAGTCATTCGTTAGGAAAATGATGATGATGATGTGTAGCTGTATATTTCATATATTTTTTATTTTGCGACAAAAGTAAAGTATTTGTCTCATACTGCCAAATATTTATCACAAAAATTTAAGTTTTCATTTCAAATTAAAGGCAGAATCTCTTCCGGTTCTACATCGCAATGCAAAAAGTGCATTTCATTTTTCGCCTTTTCCTGCGAGAAAGTAAAATAAGTGCAGACAGCTTCCGTACACAGTTCTCCATCCTTATTATACAGTCTGGCCTCAATAATGGCAATATTTCTCTTGATTTCCTTAATGGAAGCACGCAATACGACATGGGAATCTTTCGTATCAACCGATTTCCGGTAACGGGTCTCCATCTTGGAAGTCACTCCCGTTGTCTGCAATTTACGAAGCACAGTCCATGCGCAGATTTCATCAAGCAGAACAGCCTGAATCCCCCCATGCAGGGTGTCAATCCATCCCTGATATTCGGGACGGGGTTTCCATACACTCACAATTTCATCACCGTCTTCATAAAATTCCATTCTCACTCCGGCTTCATTATCAGGAGCACAACCGAAACAGTTATATCCTTCCAGGCCTTTCCAGGGATTTATTATCTTTTTCATAATGACTATCTGTTAGTTTTATTTCATTCCCCAAATATAGGCAAAATATGAAAAAGAAGAAACATTTCCAACGGTTTACTTTCGAATGCAGCGGATAGCAAAAGCTTTCGTATTAACACTTGTATTGGATTTCTCCACTGTATTCAGCCCGCTGTTCAGGTAGAAAACTTTTGCGTCAATCTCTGCATTTGTATCATTCACGGTCCAATATGACAAATATTTACCCTCATAATCAGATTGGAAAGTACCCACATACATTCCCACAGGAAGCCCGTTAAATCCGGATAAATTATTTGCAGGCTGTACTATCTCCTCGGATTTCATAGGCAACCAGGTCCCCGATTTCAACAAAGAAGCATCCTCCTTCAGATAAGCTTTCAGAATATCCCAGTCTTCCCAATTCGGAAGGTTCCAACGAACCGGCAACAAATCCGGAGACAACGCCGTAGCAGCCATATAAAAATAATTCCCCGTAACAGATTTCAAACATCCCGCCACATTTTCAGTAACAGCGGCCAACCTGGGAATTTCAGCACCGGACATATCTAAAGACGCCTCCAGATTATCCCTCATCCAATACTGCGTCCCGATTTTTACCACCGGGTAATTGTGAATCATTCCCCCGCGTACATCCCGGACGACATCGTCCAACGCCATCACCGGCAATACATCATCCGCCGCAGTTACCGACAAAGACAGTTCTCCGTCAGCCAATACATAAACGTTTTTACGCACCGGCAAGGTGCCGGGAATATAAGTCAGCGAATGATTCACCGCATCCCAGGATACACTCCCACCATGCACTTTTCCGGATTGTGCCAAAAGTTGAACAACCGTCCCCCGGCTCAAATCGGCGACGTTATCCTCTGTCATCGGATAGGCAACGATAGCCTGAGAAGAAAAGTTCGGAGTAACTAAATACTCCTTACATATTTCCGCAACTTGTTTACCCCGGTTCAAAACCCTACAAACATTCGACTTCTCGAAAGTCAACTTCGATACATCCACATATTTATGAAGTATTTCCGACATAACATGATCGACATCGGTTCCTTCCCAGTCATCAATTCCTCCGCTGACCTGACTCATTAAAACATCTTCGGTTGCGACAAAGGTTATCTCCAATTCCCTTTGTTTGCCGCTCTGCAAGTGTAAACCGGAAGGCAACAGGCTCGTATATGTCTTGCCACCGGCCTCCAAAGTGATATACTGGTATCCCTCAGTCGTTTCCTGCGGTATCAGGATAAGTTCTTTTCCGACCAGCCGGCCGGCCTGTTCGCTCCATTCCCCTGCAGGAACAATATCTTTCTCCGTGGAATAGCTCAAAAAAGTCTTTTCTTGAAAATCATACATCACCTTTGTATAAAACCCGCTTACCGAAAGCACAGGTTTGGCAGCCAGCATAGCTTCTGCATCTTCATCCTTACCGGGAACCAATGCGACCTTTAAACGAAAAAATTTATGATTATAAGTCAAATCCACTGCTGTTTTACTGGCAGATACATCTTCTTTGAAAGCAACCAGAAAGTCAGAACGGGAATAATCAATTTGTGTATCCTGACTTGTCGCAACAGTCACCTGCATCGTACTTTCTCCCATCGCCACCCCCTCCTGCCGATAAGGATAATAACTGATTAAAGTAAGAGTCACGCCATCATCCGGATAAAAGACCGACTCATCCGATGAAAATTCATCTCCGGAAGAACAAACAAAATGAAGATTATCCACATAACGTTCTTCCTGCATTGTGGTAGAACCTGCAAGCGCAAACAATCCCACTTCATCCCCCACCTCAAATTTATTATTCGTCATACGGGTATTAGACAACTCATGAATGTTTGCAATAAATTTCAACGGAATATTCCCATCATCGGTTGTTGCTTCATCTTCCTCCGAAATATGGTTCACACAAGCTATTAACAAGATGGAACCAAGAACAAATAAACCTATTCCTGCAAACAGGTTATAGCGTGTTTTCATTTTTTTTCTTATTAGTTTTAAGATGAAATTTCGATTGAACAGAAAGAATGCCATAAAAGGAAGTATTCACTTTCGGTTATGAGAAACTATACAACACGTCTGCTGTTACTGTAAAGCCCTAAATTTCCAACATTCCAGTTTGAAATGCAGAGGCGAAAGTAAACATTATAATCAACATAAAAAATATTTTCAGTAAGAAAAATCCATATTTTACATAAACGACAACGAATCAACCGTTTACATTTCACCTACAACAGTAAGGCATTTTAAACTATACATTATTATACCAGATACCCTCCTTCATTTCAAAAAGAATAACCTACCTCTATTCCTGCAATATGCCTGCCTTGCGAAGACGCATATTGATAGCAGTAGAATACTTCCAGCGACCAGGATTCAGCTAAAGCAATCTCTATCCCCGGCCGATAACGCATACGGTCGGCCCTCCAGAAAGAGGCATCATCCAGGCTTTGATAGAGTTCAATAAGGAAATAAGGCGAAACAACCCCTTTCGCAGGGACATAGGATAATTTCAGGCGGGAACGTAAACGAGTCTCAGGATTGCCGCAATCAAAAGTTTGTTGAAACCTTTCCCTTAAAGACACCCTCAACCACTGATAGCGAACACTGGCAGTGACATTTATATGATAACGATGTCTGAATTTCCAGTCCGAATTATCCGACCGAAGATGAGTTTCATATCCAATCCCCAAATCCAGAAAAGAACAGGGCCGGTAACTTCCCCCAATACCGATTCCCCAACGATCCAACCGCCTGACATCATCCTTCATTCGCAATTCCAAATCGCTTGAAACCGAAAAGCGGGAATCAATTTTATGTTTTACCTTGAATTTCGTCCATGTATTAAAATCGCCACTCTGCGCTTGTACGGAAAAAGACATTCCAAGCAACAGCATAAGTAGCCAGGTCCTAGTGTTTAACAATATTCTACTCATTGATTATCAGGTTAAAGTCGCAAAGATAGGAAATTATCTCTAGCAAAGAAAATGCTTGATAACGAAATAATCTCGAAAAAAGAATCGTGTTATTTCAGAAAACTCCTACTATCAAAAAAGAATAAAAGAGTTCTATAAAAAGAATCATAAACAAACAACCGGAATATAAGAACATAGGGTTTAAAACAAGATACGAAAAACACCATTGAAAATGCCACCTCCACATTCGTCGGGAAATAGCCTCTTGTGAACTTTGCACTCCTTTCAATTGTTATCCACTATAACAGTGCAAACCAAATGTACTGCATCATTATAAAAAAGAAAGGAAGATTATGAAAAAAGTAATCGACAGGGCTTCTTCAAGAGGCTATTTTAACCACGGCTGGCTCAAGACTCACCATACCTTCAGTTTCGCCAACTATTACAATCCGGAAAGAATTCATTTCGGAGCATTGCGAGTACTGAATGATGACAGTGTAGCTCCCTCAATGGGATTTGACACACATCCTCATAAAAACATGGAAGTCGTTTCCATTCCCCTGAAAGGATACCTGCGACACGGTGACAGCATACAAAATACGGAAACAATTACCCCCGGTGACATTCAGGTTATGAGTGCAGGCAATGGTATCTATCACAGCGAATATAACGGAAGTGACAAAGAGCAATTGGAATTCCTGCAGATATGGGTATTTCCACGGGCTGAAAATACCAAACCCGAATACAACAATTTTGATATACGCCCGTTGCTGAAACAAAACGAATTGTCGCTGATTCTCTCTCCGGACGGTAAAACCCCCGCTTCCATCAAACAAGACGCATGGTTCTCGATAGGTAACTTCGATATGGATAAAACCGTAGAATACAAAATGCATCAGGAAGGAAACGGAGCCTATATCTTCATCATTGAAGGAGAAATCACAGTCGCCGGAGAGCGGCTTTCCAACCGTGACGGTATCGGAATTTGGGAAACGAAATCATTCCCGATACGCATATCAAAAGGGACACGGCTTCTGCTGATGGAAGTACCGATGTAATTCCATCCACATTTCAATTCTATTCTATTAAAAAGCTGCCTCAGAATAAAAATCAATGCCTCTCAGAAGTTATCCAACTCCCAGGAAGCATTTCAAACATAAATAAATGAGACAGCCTTATTTATATCCTGCAAGTCGGAACATGACAATCTTCCCGTTTAAATCCGGCACAAGATGTTATCTGACACAAGACATTATAGAATAAGAACGAAGAAATTCTCTTTTCAAAGATTCCAACCCGTAAGATTTCCGGCTTATAAAATCCATTTCAGGACCAACCCGCCTGGAAGTGAAGTGCCCCCAAAAAGTTAGATACAAAACTTTTTGGGGGCACTTCAATAGACCGGTTTCCTTTTTACCTTAACCTGCCGGACATTCTTATAAATAATGCCAGCTCCGGCAAAAAGACTTGCATTCGAATGATTCCGTTCGGAAACAATCTACAATCCATCTTCTTTTTTATGCCGTCAACACATCCGGAAAGAAAATTACTTCTCTTTCCCGTAATTTTCCAGTCCGACTTGTAGAAAGTCAATATATTTAGGAATATCCTCGTTGTAAGCATACGACTTGTTCAACGGCCTGCCCTGATTATCCAACAACACATAGAAAGGCTGGGCATTAGCGCCGAACTTCACGCGCTGCAAATAACTCCATTTGTCGCCGACAGTACGCAATGTACGCTCCGTTCCGTTCTCCACAACCTTTACAGGTTCCGGAAGCGGCTCTTTATCATCCACATATAAAGATATGAGCACATAGTCATTATTGATAATATCGCTCACCTTTGAATCCGTCCACACGGCAGCCTCCATCTTACGGCAATTCACACAACCATGTCCGGTAAAGTCAATCATGACCGGCTTACCCTGCTGGCGGGCATATTCCATACCCAACTCGTAATCCTTGAATTTAGGATGCACCTCATTCTCATACAGATTAAAGTCCTGCGTATGCATAGGCGGAGCAAAAGCGCTGACCGCTTTCAACGGCGCTCCCCACAAACCGGGAACCATGTACACAGCGAACGCCAAAGAAACAAGCGCCATGAAAAAACGGGTGACCCCCACCTTATTACTGTCATCATCATGCGGAAACTTGATTTTACCCAACAGATAAAATCCGAGCAATGCAAAGATTACAATCCATAAAGCAAGGAATGTTTCGCGGTCAAGCAATCTCCATCCGTAAGCCAAATCGGCAACCGACAAAAACTTGAGAGCAAACGCCAGTTCGAGGAAACCCAGCGTCACCTTAATCACATTCATCCATCCGCCCGATTTCGGCATAGACTTCAACCATGACGGGAACAACGCAAAAAGAGTGAACGGCAAAGCCAACGCAATGGCAAATCCCAACATTCCGATTGCCGGAGCCACCACGCTACCCGTTGTAGACACCTGCACCAGCAAAAAGCCGATAATCGGACCTGTACAAGAGAAAGACACCAGCGAAAGCGTAAACGCCATCAAAAAGATACTCAATAATCCGGTAGTCGATTCCGCCTTGCTATCCACCGCATTGCTCCACTTCGAAGGCAAAGTAATCTCGAACGCCCCGAAAAACGATGCGGCAAAAACAACCAACATCAGGAAGAAAAGAATATTAAAGACCGCATTGGTAGATAAAGCATTCAACGCGCTAGCGCCAAAAATCAACGTAATAGCCAACCCCAATACAACATAAATCACCACGATAGAAGCGCCGTAAGTCCACGCATCCCGAATCCCTTTCTTCCTGTCCTTGCTACGTTTCAGGAAAAAACTGACCGTCATCGGTATAATCGGCCACACACACGGTGTAAACAACGCCAGCAATCCGCCCAGAAAACCCGTTACGAAGATATAAATCCAAGACATATCTTCCTGAGTATGTTCCTCACCCAATGACTGCAACTCATTAATGACCGGTTTCCAAAGCTCGCCGGAAGCGACAGCCGGTTGAATGTCTGCGGCAGTACCCGCCGCAGCAGCTTCCGCTCCCTGCTTCACCGCAACTGCGGAATCCTTCGGAACCTCCGCTTCCGCCACCACCTTTTTTTCCGCTTCTTTCTTATCCGCTTTTTCTGCCGCCGGCTGTTCCTGCCCGGCAGGAGCCGCATTCACCTTTTTCGCCACACCGGAATATGCAAACGGAACCTCGGTAGGAGGAAGGCAACTCTCGTCGTTACAAGCCCCGAACTCAAGATAACCCTCCAGTTCATAAGCTCCTCCGGCGAATCTCACCTTCTGGACGAACTTGGCAGAATTCTCAAAATAGCGCACTTTCATCTCGAACAGTTTGTCGAAAGTAGCTATCTCCTTACCGACCGGTTTCAACTTTCCCACAAGTTCCACCCCCGCTTTTTTATCCACATTGAATGTTGCGGAAATAGGTCCACCGTCTCCAAGGTCGGTAGAATACACATGCCACCCTTTGTCAATGGCAGCCGTAAATACAATCTCCGCCTCCGTGTCCGAAAGAGTGTTCAACTCAGTCTTGAACTTTACCGGCTCTTTAATCTGCGCTTGCAGTGCATACGCCACCACACTTAAAAGCAGACAAGAAATTAATTTTTTCATTTTCTATAATTGGGGTTATAATTCATAATCTACACACGCACGGCTTTCCTTTGCCGCAGCTAAAATCTTTCCGGCGGCAACATGCTCAGGATGAGTCGCATAATACTTTACGTCTTCCAAAGTATCAAACTCGCTGTAGAGAGCTATGTTCCAAGTCTCCTCCGGATTCATATTCAAACCCACCTCAACCTTACGAATCACAGGGATTTTAGCAGGAAGCGCCTCTATCGCTTTCTTAAAATCAGTCATGACTTGCAGTTTCTCTGCCTCTGAAACCTCGTCTTTTAACTTAAATAATACAATGTGTTTTACCATTACGTTGTTATTTTAATGAATTGTTTCTATATTTGTCTTGTTAATGCGTTTACCACATTAATAGTAATGCAAAAATACTCTATTTGGTTCAAATATACATTTAAAGAGATGTTAATTATAGGAATAGCAGGCGGAACCGGTTCCGGAAAGACTACCGTCGTACGAAAAATCATAGAAAGCCTCCCCGCAGGAGAGGTCGTATTGCTGCCGCAGGACTCATACTATAAAGACAGCAGCCATGTTCCGGTCGAAGAACGTCAAAATATCAACTTCGACCATCCGGACGCTTTCGAATGGAGCCTGCTCTCCAAACATGTCATGATGCTGAAAGAAGGAAAAAGCATCGAACAGCCCACTTATTCCTACCTGACATGCACACGCCAGCCCGAAACAATCCATATCGAGCCCCGCGAAGTAGTCATCATCGAAGGAATCCTCGCCCTATGCGACAAGAAACTGCGCAACATGATGGACCTCAAAATATTCGTAGATGCCGACCCGGACGAACGCTTGATACGTGTCATCCAAAGAGACGTGATTGAGCGGGGACGTACGGCGGAAGCCGTCATGGAACGCTACACACGGGTCCTCAAACCCATGCACCTGCAATTTATCGAACCCTGCAAACGCTATGCCGACCTCATCGTGCCGGAAGGAGGCAACAACCAAGTGGCGATTGACATACTGACTATGTACATCAAGAAACATTTGAAAGATGAATGATGGGAAACAGAGAGTCTAAGATAAGCGCCGGAACCCTACTTATCCCCTTATGCCTGATACTGTTCTGCTTCATGTCCGGATGCCGGAAGCAACAACCCGGCAAAGTGAACGAAGCCGTGCATGACCTCCCGCAAATCAAAGACAGCGGCGAACTCGTCGTACTGACACTCTACAGCTCCACCTCATACTTTAATTACCGCGGCCAGGAAATGGGATTCCAATATGAACTCAGCGAGCAATTCGCCAAAAGCCTGGGATTAAAACTCCGGATTGAAGTAGCCGACAATGCCGACGAGCTAATCCGGAAACTACTGGCAGGCGAAGGAGACATGATTGCCTACAATCTTCCCATAACCAAAGAATGGAAAGACAGCATTCTCTACTGCGGAGAAGACATCATCACCCATCAGGTAATCGTGCAACAAGGAAAAGAGAAGCGGAAAATCTTAAAAGACGTAACCGAACTGGTGGGAAAAGACATCTATGTAAAACCGGGAAAATACCATGACCGCCTCGTCAACCTGAACAATGAACTGGGAGGAGGCATCCGTATCCACGAAGTAGCAAACGACAGCATCACTACCGAAGACCTGATTACGCAAGTAGCTCAGGGTAAGATTCCATACACGGTGGCGGACAACGATTTGGCGAAGTTAAACAAAACCTACTATCCCAATCTGGACATCAGCCTGCCCGTCAGTTTCGACCAGCGCTCTTCATGGGCTGTCCGAAAAGACAGTCCCGAACTGGCAGCCGCCGTCACCCAATGGCATCAGGAAAATATCACCTCTCCCGCCTATACAGCGAGTATGAAACGCTACTTTGAAAACAGTAAAATGATGCCCCACTCCCCTATCCTCTCACTGAGAGAAGGGAAAATATCCCATTACGACGATTTATTCAAGAAATACGCCGAAGAAATCGGATGGGACTGGCGCATGCTCGCCTCCTTAGCCTATACGGAATCCAATTTCGACACCACAGCCGTTTCCTGGGCCGGCGCAAAAGGCCTTATGCAGTTAATGCCCGCTACCGCACGGGCGATGGGAGTTCCTCCCGGCAAAGAGCAGAACCCGGAAGAAAGCATCAAAGCAGCCGTCAAATACATTACCGCGACCGACCGCAGCTTCGGTATGATTTCCGACAAGCAAGAACGGCTCAACTTTATTTTGGCATCATACAATGCCGGACTGGGACACATATACGACGCAATGGCACTGGCCGAAAAATACGGGAAGAACAAATTAGTATGGAAAGACAATGTAGAAAACTTCATCCTGCTTAAAAGCAATGAAGAATACTTCACCGACCCCGTTTGCAAAAACGGTTATTTCCGCGGCATCGAAACCTACAACTTCGTCCGCGACATTATGTTGCGCTACGAATCTTATAAAAAGAAAATCAAAACATAAAAGAAAATATCCCCCAAGAAACATTTCGGTAATACCCCTATTCCCGGAAATACGGAATGAAGCCTGCCAAGCTCACTCTCATTAAAACTCTTGCGATATTTTTCCAGAATATCGAATTCTGTAAACCCCAAAGTCGGGTGAATTTCTGAAATATTTCGTATCTTTGCCATATCTTGGTTTGGGAATTTCCCCCGTTTTGGCTACCAAACCTTGTTTGCGGGGGAATACCTAAAGATACAAAAAAGCCAACTAATTCGCAATACTTTAAGTATGAATTAGTTGGCTAATTTTATACTATTTACTGAATGTCCCTATTCCGTCCTCCGACGGAAAACAAGCGGGATTCACCGTCCCCTCCTACAAGGCAAACATCCCCAGGCATTCCCGGAACCTATCGCTTTCTCTGACAAGTCAGCAGGCTGATTCCGATAATAGCCGATACAGACAAAGGCAATGCGAACAATATCGGGTCAATCACCGGAAAAGGATAAGCGGTAATCAGCACATCCCTCCCGAATAACGCCTTACAAATGCCCAACGCCGCAGATTCCTTCTGGTGGAGGAACACAAGAGCGAACAAACTGCCGACTGTCCCTACCCAAAGACTAGCCATGACACCTTGCCTGGTAGCCCTCTTCCAATATAAAGCACAGAAATAAGCGGGAAGGAAAGCCGCCGCACAAATTCCCATAAAGATAGAAGTCCCGCGGGCTATGATATCATGAGGCAACATGTAGCAAATAACATAGCTGACTAGAATAGAAAACAATACCCCCAAGCGAATCACATTAGTCAGCTTACTCCGCGAACGGGGTTTATAAGTGCCGTAAATATCAGACCCCACCGAAGCGCCCATCGTATGAAACTGCGAACTTAACGTAGACATGCTGGCAGAAAGGATGCACAACATAAAAAGCGCGGCAAACCAGTCGGGCATCGCCTTGTTGATAAAATACGGGATAATCTTGTCGATATCCTGCACCACTTCGGTAGCGACCGCCCCTTCCGTTTTCAGGAAGAAAAGGTTGCTCAACGCCCCGGCATGATAAATAGCCCCTACCGTTATAATCAAGAAGAAACACCCGATAAACACACCGCGGTTCAACTGTTTGCTACTCTCCACAGTCATAAAGCGGACCACCAGTTGAGGCTGTGCCAGACAACCTATCCCAACGCCCAGAATAAGGGAAGTAACCAACGAATACCATTGCGGCGAACCCGTGACCGGCATCGCAGTCCATCCCTGATGCCCCAACGCCTTGAACTTCTCAGGAACCAGAGGAGCGATAGCAGCCAACTCCTCGTTAGCCTCCGTGAAATTCATGCCAAGCACCCGGTACAAAGAAAAAAGCAGGAACAACATACAGGCAAACATGATAACCGCCTGCAAAGCATCCGTGTACATCACCCCCTTCATCCCCCCGGCAACTACATAAGCAGCAATCACCAACGTAAATATCAACAAAGAGACATTGAAATCAATCTGGAAAATCTGTTCGATAAACACCGCCCCGCCTTTCATTACCACAGCGGCATAAAGAGGCATCCCGATGAAAATGACGGCGGCGATAAACACCTGTATATTACGCGAGCGGAAATGGCGTCCCAACAATTGCGGGAAAGTGCTGACATTCAGTTTCGCCCCCATACGCCGGGTACGCAGGCCGAAAAAGATAAAAGCAATGACGACCCCGACAAACATATTGAGAAAACAAAGCCACTGGATACCCATGCCGAAAGCGGCCGCCACTCCTCCGAACCCCACGATAGCGGATGCGGAAATAAAAGTAGCGCCATAAGAAAGCGCCATTACGACAGGATTCATCTGACGTCCGCCTACCAGGTAATCACTGGCGCTCGTCGTCTTTTTATATCCTAAGAAACCGAGATAAGCAAGTGACAGCAGATAAGCTATCACAATCAGACCGAGTGTGAATGTATTCATTGAGTTTTGTCTTTTTCATCGTCCTTATTCCAATATTTCAGCCCGAACCACGCGGCAAAAATTACACATGCCACGGAAAGCAGGTAAGGGAGAATAATGAAAGGGTCGTCTATTCCAAACATTTGCGCATTAGATTTTAATTATCTGCGCAAATGTAAGGAATTTATTGAAAAGACAAAACTTTTGTTTATTAAAACTGATTATAATGTATCTTTTTCTCGTCAAACTTCTGTTTCGGGTTCTCTTTGGCAGCCGGATAACCGAAAGGAATGACACAAAGCGGAAGAATGTTTCCAGGCAGGCCGGTATATTTGCGTACCGCTTGCATACGCTCCTCATAAGGATAGGCAGCCGTCCATACAGCTCCCAGTCCCAGACTCTCGGCAGCCAAAAGAATATTTTGGGCAGCAGCCGAACAGTCCAAATACCAATAAGACGAACGGGCGGAATCACCGCAAACCACAATGGCATGCTGCGCCTGCGCCAACATCTTCGCATAGGGAAGCGCGGCAGCCATCGAATCCAGCCGGGCACGTTCGGAAACCACGACAAACTCCCACGGACGGATATCCCTGCCCGAAGGAGCAGCCATCCCGGCACGAAGCATCCAGTCTATCTTCTCCTTTTCCACTTCCCGATTTTCGTAAGCACGCACGCTTTTACGTTCTAAAATATTATCCAGCACGGCATTCCCGGCTCCGGAACCCCCTTTTTCTTCTTTTGCAGAAGAACACGAACCCACGGCAACCGCCGCCACGAACAGACATAAGAAAGAGAAAATTTTTTTCATCATGACACCGTTTTATTTAAAATAAGTTCAATTTGTTTTTCTTCGCCTCCTCCAGCGAAACAGTTTCCCTACGCAATGACCCGCTCTTTTCGCGAAGCGCTTTATATTCCGTCTCCAACTCGCTGACCAGCTCCGCTTTCAGTTGCGGGTTCAACAAACGGGAAGCGACACCCGCATTCTGGGAAGCATCCTTCAGATGTACCACCGGAGCATGATACACCGGAGCAATCTTCAATGCCGTATGCATTTTCGAAGTAGTAGCCCCGCCAATCAGAAGAGGAATATCCAGCCCCGCTTTCTCCAACTCAAGAGCCACATGCGCCATCTCTTCCAATGAAGGCGTAATCAAACCGCTAAGCCCTATCATGTCCACCTTTTCCTCAATAGCCCGCCGGACGATTGTCTCCGCAGGAACCATCACCCCCAAATCAACAATATCATACCCGTTGCACGCCATTACCACGGCAACAATATTCTTCCCGATATCATGCACGTCCCCTTTCACCGTGGCAAGCAATACCTTCCCGGCAGAAGCCGCCCCCTCCGTCTTCTCCGATTCAATGACAGGTTGCAGGATAGCGACAGCCTTCTTCATCGTACGGGCAGTCTTCACCACCTGCGGAAGGAACATTTTTCCCGCCCCGAAAAGCTCGCCGACATAATTCATTCCATCCATCAACGGGCCCTCAATCACATCCACCGCCTTATCGTAAAGCGGCAATGCCTCCTCCAAATCCTGTTCCAGATAATCCCCGATACCCTTCATCAAAGCATACTTCAAACGCTCCTGAACAGGCTCATCCCTCCATGCGTCATGCTTCGCCGCAGGTTGCCCGGCAGAATCACCCGCCGTTTTCTTCAAGACCTCAGCCAGTTCGATAAGACGCTCCGCCGCATCCGGACGACGGTTCAGCACAACATCCTCTATCTTTTCAAGGACATCTGCCGGAATATCGCTGTAAAGGACGGAAGTCCCCGGATTGACAATCCCCATATCCATCCCCTGCTGGATGGCATGATAAAGGAATACGGCATGCATGGCCTCGCGGATATAATTATTGCCCCGGAAAGAAAAAGACAGATTGCTTACCCCCCCGCTGACATGCGCGCCGGGAAGATTTTTCCGAATCCATCCGGTAGCTTCGATAAAATCCACCGCATAATTGTTGTGCTCTTCGATTCCCGTAGCCACGGCAAGCACATTGGGGTCGAAAATAATATCATGAGGATTAAAGCCGACCCTATCGACCAAAAGCCGGTAGGCACGCTCGCAAACTTCTATTTTACGGGCAGCGGTATCCGCCTGCCCTTTCTCGTCGAACGCCATGACTACGGCCGCCGCACCATACCGCTTGACAGCACGGGCATGTTCCAGAAAAACCTCTTCCCCTTCCTTCAAAGAAATGGAGTTAACGACCGACTTGCCCTGGAGACATTTCAATCCGGCTTCGATGACCTCCCATTTGGAAGAGTCAATCATAACCGGCACACGGGCAATTTCGGGTTCAGACATAATCAGATTCAGGAACGTAATCATCTCCGCCTTCGCATCAAGCAACCCGTCGTCCATATTGACATCAATCACCAACGCGCCGTCTTCCACCTGCTGGCGGGCAATGGACAAAGCCTCGTCATACTTCTTCTCATTAATCAGACGAAGAAACTTCCGCGAACCCGCCACATTACACCGCTCCCCGACATTCACAAAGTTAATCTCCGGCTTCACCTCCAACAGCTCCAGACCGGAAAGCCACATACAGCCGGGCTTGGCAACCGGCACACGAGGCCTGGCGCCTTCCACCAAAGCGGGATACTCGGCGATATAAGCATCCGTCGTACCGCAACAGCCGCCGATGATATTAACCAATCCCTCCTGTATATACTCTTTCACCTCACCGGCCATATCCGCAGGAGTCTGGTCATACTTGCCGAGACTGTTCGGCAAACCGGCATTCGGATAAGCGCTTATATAATAAGGTGCACGGGAAGCCAACCGTTCAAGGAAAGGCTTCAACTGACGGGCGCCGAACGAACAGTTCAAACCGACAGAAAACAGGTTGGCATGCTGCAGGGAAGCAAGAAACGCATCCAGGGTTTGCCCGGACAAGGTACGTCCGCCGATATCGGAAACGGTAACAGACAACATGAGCGGCACTTCGACACCGGTTGCTTTCATAGCCTGCTCCGCAGCGAAAACGGCAGCCTTGGCATTCAACGTATCGAATATCGTCTCTATCAGAATCGCATCCACCCCCCCTTCAAGCATAGCCTCCATCTGCTGCCTGTAAGCAACCGCCAATTCATCATAAGTCAGAGCGCGGCAAGCCGGATTATTCACATCCGGACTCATGGAGCAAGTCTTGTTGGTAGGTCCTACGGAACCGGCGACAAAACGCGGCTTTTCGGGAGTCTTCGCCGTATATTCGTCGGCAAGTTCGCGCGCCAGCTTCACGGCGGCAAGGTTTATCTCACGCACATATTCTTCCACATGATAATCCGCCATAGACACCGTAGTCGAACTGAACGTATTCGTTTCAATTATATCCGCCCCGGCCTCCAGATACTTGCGGTGAATATCCTGAACCACATCGGGACGTGTCAGGCATAAAAAATCATTATTCCCTTTCAATTGTCCGGGAATATGCCTGAAACGCTCGCCTCGAAAATCTTCTTCCTTGAGATTGTATTGCTGAATCATCGTACCCATCGCTCCGTCCAGAATGAGGATGCGTTCGGATACGACCTGATAAATTGTCTTTTTCATTACCCTATCACATTAATGCCTGAATTACTTTCCGCCTGTCTGATACGCCTACCACAGCAGCCTTCCTTCCACGCCGGACGGTCTCTTTACCGCTTGAACATCCGCGCCATGTCCCGGCGGTCGTCCTTTTCTTTTATAGACTCCCTCTTATCATACTCCTTCTTACCTTTCGCCAGAGCGACAACCACTTTCGCCAGCCCCTTTTCATTGATAAAGAGACGTACCGGAACAATTGTAAAACCGGGGTCTTTCGTTCCCCGCTGGAGCTTTTCCAACTCTTTTTTATTAAGCAGCAACTTCCTGTCCCTGCGCGCCGTATGATTATTGTAAGAGCCGTAAAAATATTCGGCGATGTGCATGTTCTTTACCCATAACTCGCCTTTGGCAAAATAGCAGAACGTATCCACCAGGCTCGCCTTTCCCAGACGAATGGATTTAATCTCCGTACCGGTCAATACGATACCTGCCGTATAGGTATCTATCAATTCATAATCAAACGTCGCACGTTTATTCTTTATATTTACAGAAGGTTGTTTCATCTTCACACAATTAATTAAGTATGGCCGTCAGTTTGTTAAACACGAATTGAATCACCGCCGGACACAGTATTAACAAGACAGACGAAAAAAGGGTGTATCTGAGCCGCAGTTTTTCTTCTACCTTCATCAATACGGGAGCCCCCTCCCACACCACATAAACAATGTAGAACTGCAACAGCCAGGCAATAATCCTAAAGTCAGGCAACAGCCCGGTCACAATTTGAAGCAGGAACGATACCACAAGGGCGTATCCTGCAAACTGCTGCGCCAACGGCATATCGGCACGCATGCCGAACCACCTCGTTCCCATTTCATGAATGGCGTAAGCCGCCAAAAAATAGCCTCCGAATAAGGCTACCGCCACCGCACAGCAATTAGTCATGGCTATCTGGAAGCTTTGCGGGCCTCCCCACCCGTTAGTCAATAACGAACCGATGAAAACGGACAACCCGCATAAACCTATCATAGGATAGACAAAAGCCATAAACACTTTTCGCCTATCCTCTTCCATAGAAATTTCCTCCCAGGCCTTGGCCGGAGAGGAAATCAACTTCATTGCTATGTTAAACAGTTCCTTGTAGTCCAATTCCCGCTTATTCTTTATATGGATATTCCAGTTCCAATGTAGTATAAGTATCGTCTTCCTTTAACTTGTCCTCACTTGAATTCGTATAAGCCCGCAACACAATATGTGTAGGCTTCTTTCCATGCGTCTTGTTTAAGAATTCCGATAAAGCACCGCTCAACGTATATGCCTTATAAAGGCTTGTCTTATTCTTTCTCTCAACCTCGTTCTCACCTTCGTCACCTTTATTAAGCACATGGTTAATCGTAAGCGTCAACTTCGTATCGTCCTCTTCAATGGCATTCGGGTCATAAGTAATATAGAACCAATGCTTCTCCAGTTCCTCCGTAGTCAATTCATTTTTACAATAGAAGGTAACAGGCATAATCAAAGTATTTTCATCCCAAAAGAGCATTCCGCTCTTCAGGTCCTCATTCAAGACATAAAGCGGATTGGTTGCTTCCCGATCAGAGGGTGAAGGGTTTTCTCCTGATTTCGGGTCGATACAAATCGGGTCAGCCAATAAAGAGACAGAAAGAGATGTAGAATTTTCTGTTAATTGCGAAAAGTCATACTGACAATAAATATAATAGTATGTACCTGTCAGTAATGTATTCATCCCGGAAGTAGGAATTATTTTCATTCCGTCAGCAGCCTCGAAAGAAGAAAAACTGTTTTTAACGAATATTCCTCCGGTAGCGATATTATTATCCTCCCCGTTCATACACGAAGTGACCGATACCCCCATCACGGCTGTCATTAAAGCCACCAATAAAAATTTCATTTGTTTCATAAACATATTTTTTAGATTTTGCAAAGATATAAATTCTAACTCACAATTAATAAATGCAAGCACTTAAAAAATACTGCATCTCTCATTTTATTATTTTTGCAAAAAGTTCTAAATGCTCATCTACATAACTCGCAACCAATGCGGTAACCTGCTCTTCCAAATCCAAATATTTCTCTTCCAGCTCATCAAAAGCCTCGTATTGTTCATACATTGCCATGAATTCATCGTCCGTCCGCTCCTTTTCCAAATCCTCCCGGTTGGCATCGTAGATTTTCTTAGCCTTATAGACCAATTTGGAAAATTCATCCGCTCCCCACAAACGCATCACCTTGGCAAACGGATTGTCAAAGATATAGCCGCCATAGCCGTTTTGAATTAACTGGCAGAATCCTCCATGCATCACTTCATCACGAAAAATCCGATAAGCAAGCAACGAATGCTGTTCTCCCGTTAACAACGACATCGTTTCGGCAGTCCATTCATCCCCAATCACTTTCTTATACGCATCGGTAAACACCTGGATAAATTCATCCATTCCCTCACCCGCAGCCTTCTGTAAAGCAGACTCTAACACTTCTATCATAACTTCACTCAATAAATTACGCGGCAAAGCTACGAATTTTATTCTACATCCCAACACATTATCAGGCATAATCACGAATATATATGTTTTCCAAAACAAATCCCCCTATAATTACTCCTCCACCATCCCCCTCTCTACACCAATAAAATTTCATTTTCATCTGTCACCTGTCACAGTCCCCCTTCAAACCGTTTATTCATCGTACTTTCCCACGGTGACAGATGAAAAAACATCTGTCACCTCAATCTGTCATCTGTCACAGTGCATCGTCCGGATTGGGCCGACAACCTTCTTATCTCTGCAATACGGGTGCAATCCAGGTGCTTATCTTCTTGTCAGACAAGCGGTAAAGTCTTATTTTACCGGCCTCGTTCCTTGATTATACCGCCAGTATTTTTCGATTATCACAACTATGATAACTGCTTATCACAGACATGATAAGTATCTTTCACAATAATGATAAGCAGTTATCACTACTGTGAAAAGCCTGCACGACCGGCATCTTAATCGGCAACCGCCCGCTTCTTTCCGGATAAACGCCTCATTCCCTCTCTATTTCCTGCCGTGTATTTGCATCGCGCCTGCAATCCGCCCTATGCATGTAGACGCATTCCCAAATACATTCCTATAAAATAAGGTATAAGCCAAATGCACCAGACGGCAATACTGAAACGGTTAAAATGCCGTTTCGCTTTCGGCGAACCTTTTACATACGTCCAGATAGCCCACAAAACATGCACGAACATCAGCAGAATGGCAATTATCCCCGTTATTGCATGAAGTTCGTCATGCAGCCGCGCCTGTTCGGCAAGATGCTCCATCAGGCTCGTGCCGACGGCATCGGCCACCAGACCGAAAAGGAAGAAAGCAATGTGCCAAGACTTGAGCTTCTTCTGCAACCTCTCTCCCCAGACGCCGACCGTATAAAAAACGAGCGCGGAAGAAATAACGCAGATTGCCGCAATCAAATAATGCATGTCCGTTTGATTCAATTCCATAGTTTCCTGTTTTTCAATAACAACAAAGCGTCAAACGGATGGTTCGGAAGAAACGAATCTTTCACAAATGCAATCCCGACTTTACAAACGATAAAGAAAGGTAAACCGATTTGTCTCTTTTCACAAAAAAGTAATAAAAGGCGATTTGCAGAAACAAATAAATCGACTACCTTTGTGGGCGATTTAGAGAATCGTGACTACGTATTTTTAATTATATCACTTAAAAAAAGAGCTAATTATGACTTATTCACACGAAGTGGAACACATGTGTGTTGTAAAGAAGGGTCCTAACCACGGACCGGCTCCCATACCCGAAGAAGGCAAATGGGTAAAATCAAAAGAAATCGTTGATATTTCAGGTTTGACACACGGTATCGGTTGGTGCGCTCCCCAACAAGGCGCCTGCAAACTGACGCTGAATGTTAAGGAAGGTATCATCCAGGAAGCTCTGGTAGAGACTATCGGATGTTCCGGTATGACCCACTCTGCCGCTATGGCCGCTGAAATCCTTCCGGGAAAAACCATCCTTGAAGCGCTGAACACCGACCTCGTTTGCGACGCTATCAACACTGCTATGCGCGAACTTTTCCTGCAAATCGTTTACGGACGCACTCAATCGGCTTTCTCCGAAGGCGGCCTGATTATCGGCGCCGGCCTGGAAGACTTGGGCAAAGGCCTGCGTAGCCAGGTAGGTACTCTCTACGGTACTTTGGCAAAAGGTCCCCGTTACCTCGAAATGGCGGAAGGTTACATCAAACAAATCTTCCTGGACAAAAACGACGAAATCTGCGGATATGAATTCGTACACATGGGCAAATTCATGGACGAAATCAAGAAAGGAACCGATGCCAACGAAGCGTTGAAAAAAGTTACAGGTACTTACGGCCGCGTAACAGCGGAACAGGGAGCAGTTAAATCTATTGATCCACGTCACGAATAATATAAGGAGGAAAGAAACTATGATTAGAGAAGTAAAATTCGAAAGCCAAGACCGTCGTATCAAGCAGATTCTCGCTGCGTTGAACGCTAACGGCATCAAAGATATCGAAGAAGCCAATGCTATCTGTGAAGCTCATGGACTTGACCCTTATAAAACATGTGAAGAAACTCAGCCTATCTGTTTCGAAAACGCCAAATGGGCTTACGTGGTAGGTAGTGCTATCGCTATCAAGAAAGGTTGTACAAACGCTGCCGAAGCTGCCGAAGCCATCGGTATCGGTTTGCAGGCTTTCTGTATCCCCGGTTCCGTAGCTGACGACCGTAAGGTAGGTATCGGCCACGGTAACCTTGCCGCCATGTTGCTGCGCGAAGAGACTAAATGTTTCGCGTTCCTGGCAGGACACGAATCTTTCGCCGCTGCGGAAGGCGCTATCAAAATCGCCGCCAAAGCGGACAAGGTACGTAAAGAACCTTTGCGTTGCATCCTGAACGGACTCGGAAAAGACGCCGCTCAGATTATCTCCCGCATCAACGGCTTTACTTACGTTCAGACTCAATTCGATTACTTCACGGGCGAACTGAAAGTGGTTCGTGAAATCGCTTACTCCGACGGTCCCCGTGCAAAAGTAAAATGCTATGGCGCCGACGATGTTCGCGAAGGCGTGGCTATCATGTGGAAAGAAGGCGTAGACGTATCCATCACAGGTAACTCTACCAACCCGACCCGTTTCCAACACCCGGTTGCCGGTACTTACAAGAAAGAACGTGTTCTTGCCGGCAAACCCTATTTCTCTGTTGCTTCCGGCGGCGGTACAGGACGTACCCTTCATCCGGACAATATGGCTGCCGGACCGGCATCTTACGGCATGACGGATACGATGGGCCGTATGCACTCTGATGCTCAGTTCGCTGGTTCTTCATCCGTTCCCGCTCACGTGGAAATGATGGGATTCCTGGGTATCGGCAACAACCCGATGGTAGGATGTACGGTAGCTTGCGCTGTGGACGTAGCACAGGCTTTGAGCAAGTAATCCGGATAATTTAAAACCTATTTATATCACATGCAAAGGCTGTCTCGTTTCTTATTGAGACAGCCTTTGTTTTTGTTTAAAGGCAATCCGGACGGAGAGCAGCCACAGTAAAAAATAGACCTCCCTGTATCCGAACGGACAGATTCAAGAACCGGCTGAAAATGACCTGTCTGAAAGGTACGAAGCACACAATACGGGCAAATGGCCGCGAAACCGCATATTTCTTATTTGCCGGAATCCCTATTTTGGCTATCTTTGCATAAAAAATAGAAAAGACCTGCACACTTACAGCAAAGAATAGAAGCTGCCGGAACTATGGGAATACTATATCTGTCTGTTGAACTTACGCTTGACTTGATTGCCTTGGTAACGGGAATCATCCTCATTATCCATGCAAAAGACAACTATCCGAAATTATACTGGGGCATCATAGCAACGGGGATAGGCATTATGTTTTCGTGGGAAAATATCGGATGGCTGACAATTGTCACAGACACCCCCGAATATAATTTTACGGAACTGCTCAATATTGAGAAGATGCTCAAATGGTATGCGCTGGCAAATATCGTAGCGTTATTCCCCCTAGCTTCCTTATCGCCCGGATATTTCAACCATTTCAGGATATTCACGTTCCTGCTGCCTCCCATCATCATCATAACCGTAGGAATCTGCTATCTGGGATTCAACGGAACAATCACATCCGTCAGTTCGCTGAACGAAATCATGCCCAACATCAACCATACGGACATCAAAGTCAGGATATGCATTTTCCTGTTCTCCGTCCTCACGCCGCTCTTCACACTGGTCTACGCCATGTTCAGCAACAAGACCTACCGGAGGATAAACAACAATATGTATTTATTCATCGGTTTCCTGTTTCTGTTTTTAGGCATATACATCCTGTTCACCTTAAACATCAACGAATTTATCTTCAATCTGTTCGGCATCACGGCAATCGTATTCACCGTTCTATTTTCAATATTGTATTTGCGTCATGAGAATCCGTTTTCAGACCATATCGAGATGGTGTGCCCTGCAGAAAACGCAATGCCGCAGGTGGAAAAGACCCCCCGGACGCATCCGCTCTTTCCGATGATTGAGGCATATCTGAAAGAACAGCATCCTTACATAAACAAATCTTACACAATAGAACTTCTGGCAAAATCCCTGAACGAGAACGAACATGCGGTTTCAACCGCAATCAAAAGCAAAGGTTTCACAGGTTTCCGGGAATATATCAATTACCTCCGCCTGGAACATTTCAGGCGGTTAGCCACGGAAGACCCCGGCAAAAACGTAAAGGAACTAATGTATGCATGCGGTTTTACCTCCAGGGCGACCTTCTACCGCATTTTTTCAGAAAAGTATGGGATATCTCCTGCCCGATTCATTGATAACCAGAGAATAAAGTAACATAAGCCCCTGTCCTTTCCGGGTAATTTCCCGGTATCAAAAAGTGTCTCATTTCATTAATGAGACACTTTTCCGTTTTTCCAATTAAAAACATTCCTCTATTTTTGGCGGGTGATAAAACTATAGGACCCGGATAACACATTAACCGCATAACTAAAATTAACCACATAACTAAATATGAATACCGGACACTGTAACCAGGAAGACATTGCGAAGAACCAAGAACATATTTTCATACATACCACCATCACCGGAAACCTGCAATTAATCCATCTGGAGCATATCGTATATTTCAGTTATAATTCCAGAAACAAATTATGGGAAGCGGTGTTGTACGACGGACGTACGCTGGGGCTAAGAAGAAACACGAATTCACTCAAAATACTGAGCCTGCACTCCAATCTGGTCCAAATCAGCCAGTCGCACATCATCAATATAAGATACCTGTCTTCCATTGAAAGCAACAACTGCATCCTGCTTCCTCCTTTTGACGAGAAAGAGCCGTTACAGGTAAGCAAATCTTTCATGAAAAAATTAAAGGAAAAGTTTCCGTGTATCTGACAGGGACGGAAACGGAAACTTTCTTGAAACATCCGCCGCACCGCACCTGCCAATCTCCACATCCGCATTCCCTCCTTCCCGCACGCAAATAAAAGGGTGAAACACATAAAAATAACCGGAACAGAGAAGAATCCGGCATAAAAACCGTATATTTGTTTATCGAACCGTAAAACCTCATCGCCATGAGACAAATAGAAACTAAACATAGCGCCAGTATTACCGGACTATTCCTGTTTATGGTTATCGCCGCATGCCTTTTTTCCTGCACACGTACCCGAAAGGACATTATCCCTTCCGCCGAATACGCCCCGTATGTAAACGCCTATACGGGAGGGGTTATCTCGCAAAGCTCGACGATTCGGATAGAGCTTGCCCATGACCTTCCGATGGTGGATATAAACAACGAAATACCGGATAACCCGTTCAGTTTTTCCCCGTCCTTAAAAGGAAAGGCGTACTGGATTAACAACAACACCGTCGAATTTGTCCCGGAAGAAGGGAGCTTGAAACCGGGAACCCTTTACGAAGGGACTTTCCGGCTCGGAGACTTCATCGAAACGGACAAGAAACTGGAAGAATTCAATTTCTCATTCCGCGTGCAGGAACGCAACTTCACCCTGCAGGCGGCTCCCCTTTCCGTCACGGCGACGCAACCGGACCGGATAGATTTGGAAGGAGAGATTCGTTTCAGCGACATCATGAAAAAAGAAGAGGTCGGGAAGATGCTGACAGCCGGCGACGGCAAGAAGAATTATCCGGTGGAAGTCATCGCTACCAGCAACCCCGCCCGTTATCAATTCCGCATCAGACAGGTTCCAAGAGAAGCGGAGGATTATCCGTTGACTATAACGGCGGACGGCGAACCGGCAGGTATCGGCCGCAAGCAAAGCGAAGAAGTGCTGATACCGGCGAAGGACAGTTTCCGCCTTCTGTCCGCCACACGCATCGACCAACCGGAGAACGGGATAGAAATCGTTTTCTCCTCTCCCCTGTCTGCCACACAGGACTTGAAAGGGCTGGTCGAGATTCCGGAAGTCCCCTCCTCCATCTTCCAAATCAACGGGAACAGAATCCTTATCTATTTCGAGTCAAACCGGCTGGGCAAGCTCACCCTCCATATCCACGAAGGGATAAAAGATTATCAGGGCAAGCCCCTGGGAAGCCCGCATACGATTTCTTTCAGCGAGGCGAACCTGAAACCGCAGGTGGAAATGTCCGCCTCCGCCGCCATCCTTCCCGATTCGAAAAGTCTGATTATCCCTTTCCGCGCCGTCAACCTGTATGCCGTAGACTTGAGCGTCATCCGCATCTTCGAAAACAATGTGCTGATGTTCATGCAGACCAATTCACTCACCTCCGCCAACGAATTGCGCCGTTCGGGAAGGCTGGTCTGCAAAAAGACATTGTGGCTTGCCAAAGACACTTCCAAAGATATCCGCCATTGGGAAGACTATTCAATAGACCTCGCCGGACTGATTCGTCAGGAACCGGGCGCGATATATCGTGTGATACTTTCGTTCCGGCAGGAATATTCCGCCTATCCCTGCGGAGGAAGCGAGAACCGGGAAATGCGATTTGCCGACGGCAACGCTTCCGACGGGCTGACAAAGGTGAGCGGAAACGTCTTGTCCGAAACGGACGAAGCCGTCTGGGACACTCCGGAAGCATATTACTACTACAACGGCGGAACAATGGACTGGAGCGTGTACCGGTGGGCAGAACGGGATAACCCCTGCCATCCTTCTTATTACATGAACTCAGACCGGACGGCCGCGTGCAATGTCTTTGCGTCCAATCTGGGAATGATTGTGAAGCGAAACTCGCTGAACAAGCTGTGGGTTGCCGTAAACGACATCCTGGATACCCGGCCGATAAAGAAGGCACGGATAACGGCATACAACTTCCAGTTGCAGCCGATAGGCAAAGGAGAGACCGATGAAGAGGGCTTTGCAGAGATTACCCCAGACGGAACGCCTTTCATCGTCGTGGCGGAATCCGGAAAACAGAAGGCGTATGTCCGGGTCGCAGACGGTGAGGAACAATCCGTCAGCCGGTTCGATGTCGGAGGAAAAGACATACGAAAAGGACTGAAAGGATTCATATACGGCGAAAGAGGGGTATGGAGGCCGGGAGACACGCTGCATGTCTCTTTCATTCTGGAAGACCGCGAAAAGAGAATCCCGGACAAGCATCCCGTCACACTGGAAGTCTACAACCCGAAAGGGCAGTTTTACGCTAAAATGATTTCAACGCAAGGCATGAACGGGTTTCATACGTTTGACATTCCTACACAAGCAGACGTTCCGACCGGACTTTGGAATGCTTATGTCAAAGTGGGAGGAACCGCTTTCCACAAAAGCCTGCGCATAGAGACCGTAAAGCCCAACCGCTTGAAAATCAATCTGGCGCTTCCGAAAATCCTCCGGTCTGCCGACAAGGATTTCTACGCCCCGCTCACCTCGGCCTGGCTGACGGGGGCCACAGCATCCGGCTTGAAAGCCAAAGTCGAGATGTCTTTGTCCAAAGTGAATACGCAATTCAAGAATTACGGGCAATACATCTTCAACAATCCCGCCACGGATTTCAGTACTGTCAAGACGAAGGTATTCGACGGGACCCTCGATGCGGAAGGAAGAGCGGGAGTGACATTAAAGGTTCCGGCAGCGAAAAATGCGCCGGGCATGCTGAACGCCACTTTTACCACACGTGTTTTCGAACCGGGAGGAGACGCCAGCATTTACACGCAAAGCGTTCCATTCTCACCGTTCACGTCATACGTCGGCATCAACCTGAACCAACCCAAAGGGAAATACTTGGAAACGGACAAAGACCATGTATTCGACATCGTGACCGTCACCCCGCAAGGGGAACCGGCGGACCGCTCCGACCTGGAATATAAAATATACCGTATCGACTGGAGCTGGTGGTGGGAACACGGCGACGAATCCCTCGGCACTTATATCAACAACAGTTCCGTCACTCCCGTCGCCGGCGGAAAGCTGCAGACGACGGGCGGAAAAGCATCTTTCAAGTTCCGCGTCGATTACCCGTCGTGGGGGCGTTATCTGGTTTATGTGAAAGACAGGGAGAGCGGACATGCCTCCGGCGGGACTGTCTACGTAGACTGGCCGGAATGGCGGGGACGTTCGAACAAGACCGACCCCAGCGGCATCAAGATGCTCGCCTTTTCGCTGGACAAGGACTCTTACGAGATAGGGGAAACGGCGACGGCAATCATTCCTGCCGCGGCTGGAGGACGCGCACTGGTATCCATAGAAAACGGTTCGTCCGTGTTGCGGCGGGAATGGATAGAAGTCTCCGACCGGGAAGATACGAAATATACATTTAAAATCACGCAGGAAATGACTCCGAACGTGTATTTGCACATCAGCCTGTTGCAACCTCACGCTCAAACGGTCAACGACCTGCCTATCCGCATGTACGGCGTTGTCCCCGTATTCGTAACCGACAAACGGACTGTTTTGCAGCCGCAAATACAGATGCCGGAAGTATTGCGACCGGAAACCGCCTTCCGTGTCACTGTCAGCGAGAAGAGCGGGAAACCCATGACCTACACGCTGGCTATCGTAGACGACGGGTTGCTGGACCTTACCAATTTCAAGACGCCCGACCCGTGGAACGAGTTCTACTCGCGTGAGGCGCTCGGCATCCGGACATGGGACATGTATGATAACGTACTGGGAGCTTCCGCCGGAAGTTACAGCCCGCTTTTCAGCACGGGCGGAGACGTGGCGCTGAAACCTGCCGATGCAAAGGCGAACCGCTTCAAACCGGTTGTCAAATTCATCGGGCCTTTCTATCTGGGCAAAGGCAAGAGTCAGGTTCACACCCTGAAACTTCCGATGTACGTGGGGTCGGTACGCGCCATGATTGTCGCCGGACAAGACGGCGCATACGGCAATGCGGAGAAAACGGCAGCAGTCCGGGCTCCGTTGATGTTGTTGTCTACTTTGCCGCGCGTACTCAGCATTCAGGAGGAGATTTCCGTTCCGGTCAATATTTTCGCAATGGAAAACCAAGTAAAGGACGTGACCGTATCCATCCAGGCGTCCGGCGGAGGAGTGGAGATTGCGGGAGACCGGCAACAGTCTGTCACATTCGGCAAACCGGGAGACCGGCTCGTATTCTTTACTTTAAAGACCGGCAACCGGACCGGAAAGGCGACTGTCCGCCTGACGGCAAGCGGCGGCGGGCAACAGACGAAAGAAACCATCGAAATAGAGGTACGCAACCCGAATCCGGCGGTGACCCTGCGCAACAGCGAATGGATAGAGGCAGGGCAAAGCAAGGAGTTGCCTTACAACTTGAGCGGCTCTTCCGCAAACAGCCGGATGAAGCTGGAAGTATCCCGCATACCTTCGGTAGACATCAGCCGACGGTTCGACTTCCTGTACAACTACCAGCACCATTGCACGGAGCAATTGGTTTCCAAGGCATTGCCCCTTTTGTTTGTCGGACAGTTCAAGGAGACGGACGGCGAGGAAACCGAAAAGATAAAAACGAATATACAGGAGGCTATCCGGCAGATTTACGGCCGCCAGCTCCCCAACGGCGGCTTTGTATATTGGCCGGGGAACGCTGTCGCCGACGAATGGGTCAGCTCATACACCGGGATGTTCCTCACCCTGGCGCAAGAAAAGGGATATGCCGTCTATTCAAACGTACTGGACAAGTGGAAACGTTTCCAATGCGCCGCCGCCAAATGCTGGCACATGCCGCAGGACGCAAGCAGTTGGCAGCAATGGCAGGCAGAATTGCAACAGGCTTTCCGCCTGTACACCCTGGCGCTAGCCGGAACACCGGAATACGGAGCGATGAACCGGATGAAAGAACAGTCCGGGTTGTCTCTCCAGGCCAAATGGCGGTTGGCAGCCGCGTATGCACTCGCCGGAAAGATGAAACCCGCCGAAGAGCTTGTGTTCCATGCAAAAACGACTGTCAGTCCCTACTCTTCCATGAACCAGATTTACGGTTCATCCGACCGGGACGAAGCCATGATTCTGGAAACACTGCTTTTGATGAACAGGGAACACGATGCCTTGCAACAAGCGAAAAAGGTTTCCGCAAACTTGTCGCAGGAAGACCGGTTCAGCACGCAATCCACCGCTTTCGCCCTTATGGCGATGGGACGTCTTGCCGAGAAGTTATCAGGTACGATGGATTTCACATGGACATGGAACAGCAAACGGCAACCTGCCGTCAAATCCGCCAAAGCCGTATTCGAGCAAGAAATCGCCGTTTCTCCGAAATCCGGAAGCATCACCGTGGAAAACAAGGGGAAAGGAATTCTTTACGCTGACCTTATCACCCGCGTGCAGTTGTCAAACGATACGCTGCCGGCTGTCAATGACAATCTTCTCATGGAGATAAGATACGCACACCCGGACGGTACGCCGATTTCCGTAAACGATATCAGGCAGGGAACCGATTTTACAGCGGTTATTTCCCTAACGAACACAAGCGGCGTTTCCGATTACACCCATCTGGCGCTGACACACATCCTGCCCGCCGGCTGGGAGATTTACAATGAAAGAATGACTGTTCCCGAAACGGGGAATGCAGCCGCGCCTTCCGGAAGCCCCGCGGGTAAATATGCCTATCAGGATATCCGTGACGACCGGATATTGACTTATTTCAACCTGCGCCGCAACGAGAAAGCGGTATTTACGGTCAGGCTGCAAGCTGCTTATGCCGGCAACTTCATCCTGCCCGCTGTCCAATGTGAGGCGATGTATGACGCCAATGTGCTGGCGCGGAGCAAGGCAGGAAGGACAACCGTCAGCCGTTAGCCACCGAAACATGGGAAAAGGAACACGGGAAAAGGTTTAGCGGAATATCGGGATATGAAATCTATTCATGCATTCTTCAAACGGCTGTCCGTCACCGGGAAAGCAACGTTCCTGCTCGTTGCGTTTCTGGCGGTGGCATATATATTCTGCCTTCCCCGGCAACTGTTCCATGTCCCCTATTCCACCGTCGTAACCGACCGGAACGGAGAATTGCTGGGGGCGCGTATCGCTTCGGACGGCCAATGGCGGTTTCCCCCGCGGGAAACGGCGCCTGAAAAAATCAAACGGTGTCTCATCGCCTTCGAAGACAGGCATTTCTATCATCATTGGGGAGTCAACCCGTTATCCACCGCAAGGGCCCTTTACCAGAACCTGAAAAACAGGCGCATCGTAAGCGGAGGCAGCACCCTCACGATGCAGACGGTACGGCTTGCCCGGAACAAACCGAGAACTTTCCGGGAAAAGATAATCGAAATGCTCTGGGCCACCCGCCTGGAGTTCCGGACTTCCAAAGAAGAAATCCTCTCCATGTACATATCCCATGCACCGTTCGGGGGAAATGTAGTGGGACTGGATGCCGCTGCCTGGCGTTACTTCGGCCATTCCGCCGAAGAGCTGTCATGGGCGGAATCGGCCATGCTTGCTGTCCTGCCCAACGCTCCCGCCATGATTCACCTGTCTAAAGGACGGGAAACGCTGCTTTCCAAACGCAACCGGCTGCTGAAACAACTTCTTGAAGAAGAAGTTATCGACACCTCGGCCTATGAGCTGGCTGTCAGCGAGCCGTTGCCGGACGAGCCGCATCCCCTGCCCCGGACGGCGCCGCACCTGGTCAGCCGTCTCTATCAGGAGAAAAACGGGCGGCATATCCGTTCAACCCTCGACAAAGGAATCCAGACCCATATAGAGAGTCTGGCAGAACGGTGGAGCGACGAATTCAGCCGAAGCGACATCCGCAACCTGTCAATCCTAGTCATAGATATCCGTACCAACCAAGTGACGGCTTATTGCGGAAACGTGCATTTCGACCGTCCGCAGGGAGGAAACCAGGTAGATGTGATTCAGGCTCCCAGAAGTACGGGCAGCATCCTGAAACCTTTCCTATACTATGCCATGTTACAGGAAGGGAGCTTGCTGCCTCATACTTTGTTGCCGGACATACCCGTCAACATCAACGGTTTCAGCCCGCAGAATTTCAGCATGCAGTTTGAAGGAGCTGTCCCTGCGTCCGAAGCCCTTGCCCGTTCATTGAATATCCCCGCCGTAACCATGTTGCAGCAATACGGCGTAGCGAAATTCCATAACCTGTTACGGCAAGCGGGATTCAAGACTATCGACCGGGCTCCTTCCCATTACGGGTTGTCCCTGATTCTGGGAGGAGCGGAAGCTACCCTATGGGACGTGACAAATGCATACGCGCAAATGGCAAGGAGTCTTCTTCCCGCCAATTCCGTTTCCGGCAATCCCGTTTCAAGCAGTTACGTTTTAAATGATTCGGTTTCCGGGACTTCCGTTTCAAACGGATTCGGGACGGGTGGCAGGAACAGTGCGAGACAAAAGGGATATGTATGGGACAAGGGAGCCGTATGGCAGACTTTTGACGCATTGAAAGAAGTTAACCGTCCCGAAGAAATCGACTGGAAGTCCATTCCTTCCATGCAGGCGGTTGCATGGAAAACCGGAACGAGTTACGGATTCCGCGATGCCTGGGCGGTGGGTGTGACTCCCCGTTACGCAGTCGGCGTATGGGTAGGAAACGCGACCGGAGAAGGGAAGCCCGGACTGGTCGGTGCACAGACGGCGGGTCCCGTATTGTTCGACATCCTCAACTATCTTCCTTCTTCACCGTGGTTTGAACGCCCGGAAGGAGTCTTTATCGACGCGGAGATATGCCGACGTTCCGGCCATTTGAAAGGGCGTTTCTGCGAGGACACGGACACCATGCTGATTTTACCCGCCGGATTACGTACCGGGGCATGTCCTTACCATCATCCCGTCACCCTATCCGCCGACGAAAGCCGCCGCATTTATGAAAACTGCGCGGATGCAGAACCTACTGTCCGGAAATCCTGGTTCACCCTGCCGCCCGTATGGGAATGGTATTACAGGCAGCGCCATCCGGAATACAAGCCTTTGCCACCTTTCAAAGCCGGATGCGGCGAAGGCTCTTTCCCGTCCATGCAATTTATCTACCCTCCGGCAAACGCCCGCATCAAACTGCCGAAGCAACTGGACGGCAGCAAAGGGTTCATGACCGTCGAACTGGCGCACAACAACCCCGGCACCGCTATTTTCTGGCATCTCGACAACACTTACCTGACGCAGACGCAGGATTTCCATAAAATATCCCTGCAACCGGCTCCCGGCAAACATTCCCTGACAGCGGTAGATACCGAAGGCAACACAGTTTCCACCACTTTCTTCATCGAGTGAACATCTTATTTGTTATCTTTGCGGCATGAAACAGCCATTAAAAGAAAACGGGGGACTGCCGGCATCCATCCTCTGGACACTTGCTATCGTGGCGGGTATCTCGGTAGCCAACCTATACTATAACCAACCGTTATTAAACATGATACGCCATGATTTGGGAGTATCGGAGTTCAAGACCAACCTGATTGCGATGGTGACACAGATTGGTTACGCAATCGGGCTATTTTTCATTGTTCCTCTAGGCGACTTGTACCAACGCAGGAAAATCATCCTTACAAACTTCGCTCTGCTGATAGTTTCCCTGCTGGCTATCGCTTCGTCGCATAGCGTCAACCTGATTCTCGTTGCTTCGCTGTTCACGGGAATCTGTTCTATGATTCCACAGATATTCATCCCCATCGCCGCCCAGTTCTCCCGTCCGGAGAACAAAGGCAGGAACGTAGGCATCGTCGTATCGGGATTGCTGACCGGTATCCTCGCTTCCCGCGTTGTCAGCGGATTTGTCGGTGAATTGTTCGGATGGAGGGAGATGTATTATATAGCTGCCGGTCTGATGCTCGCATGCGCGGTTATCATACTCAAAGTCCTTCCGGAGATTCAACCCAATTTCAAAGGGAGGTATGCTAGCCTGATGAAATCCCTCCTATCCCTGTGGAGGGAATTTCCGCAACTGCGCGTCTATTCTGTCCGCGCGGCGCTGAATTTCGGTTCTTTCCTCGCCATGTGGTCTTGCCTCGCCTTCAAAATGGGGCAGGCTCCGTTTTTCGCCGACAGCGACGTAATCGGGCTTCTGGGACTCTGCGGAGTAGCAGGGGCGCTGACTGCTTCTTTCGTGGGCAAATACGTGAAACAGGTGGGCGTACGCCGTTTCAACTTCATCGGTTGCGGGTTGATTCTCCTGTCCTGGCTGCTGCTTTCTACCGGAGAAAATACTTATGCGGGGATTATCGCCGGCATCATCACCATCGATATAGGGATGCAATGTATCCAGCTCAGCAACCAGACAAGCATCTTCGAGCTGGCCCCGCGCGCTTCGAACCGCATCAACACGATATTCATGACTACCTATTTCACCGGCGGTTCTTTAGGCACGTTCCTTGCCGGAAGTTTCTGGCAACTGTACGGCTGGCACGGAGTGACAGGTGTCGGAACCGTTTTAACCGGCATTTCCCTGTTCATGACTATTTTCTTTAAGAAGTAAGCCAACAAAATGAGCCATAAAACCGTTTATTACAAAAAACGACCGATGAAATACGGGGTTAACAGACAAATCTTACTGATTACCGCAGGCGTCGTCTGGCTCATTGCAGGCGGCAATATATTACGGATAGGGATTGTGACCTGGATGAACGACTCACAGGACTGGATGTTCAAGATAGGGGAAGCTACCGTCGTTTTCCTGCTGTTCTTCATACTGGTTTTCAAAAGGCTTTACTATAAACATACCCGCCGCATCGAACAGAAGAAGGAAGACCGTAACTGTCCCTTCTCTTTCTTCGACGTAAAAAGCTGGATTATCATGATATTCATGATTTCACTGGGAATCATCGTCCGAAGTTTCCACCTGCTGCCCGAAAGTTTCATTTCCGTATTCTACACGGGATTGTCCGTAGCATTGATTCTGACAGGGATGCTTTTCATCCGTTACTGGTGGCTGAAACGCAAAAAAGAAATCGGTTGAACAATATGAAACTGCTGCACGGACGGAAGGTGCGGCCATCTGCCTCTTTCCGAAAACATTACCGCTGCTTCTGCCGGACATAAATTACAGGACGCCTGTGAACAATCCGCCACAGACTTTGTTTTTGCAATAAACGGACAACGTATTAAACCTAAACAAAAAAAAGTTATGAAAAAGTTTATTGCATTAGTAGCATTAGTATTAGTCAGTGTAAGCACAATGATGTATGCACAGGAAAGTAATGCAGCCTCACGGCGTGCGGAAAGAAAAGCCCAACGGGATGCGGAAAGAGCCAAACTCCGCGCCGAAGAACAGGTGCAGGACATGGCAGCATATCAACAAGCCGTGCAAGCGCTGAAAAACAAACAATTCGTATTGGAGGCCAACCAGGTCATTTTCCGTAACGGCATGAGCGCCTTTGTCACCTCAAACACCAATTTTGTCCTGATGAACGGCAACAGGGCCACCGTACAGACGGCATTCAATACTCCTTACCCCGGCCCTAACGGGATAGGCGGGGTTACCGTGGACGGTAACTCTTCGGATATGAAAATAAACATTGATAAAAAAGGGAATGTGAACTGTTCATTCAGCGTCCAGGGAATCGGCATCTCCGCCCAGGTTTTCATCAACATGGGCAGCGGAAACAACAACGCATCGGTTTCCATCAGCCCGAACTTCAATAACAACAACCTGACGCTGAACGGAAACATCGTTCCGCTCAACCAGTCAAACATCTTCAAAGGACGCTCCTGGTAGTCCGGACAAAGAATCCGGGAACAACTCCGTTGCAAGTCACGCAAAATGCGTACATTTGCAACGGAGTTTTTTTTATTCATCTGTTTCCTATGAGAGAATATATCATCGCAGACAATCAGGATATCAGCAAAGCGGGCATGATGTTCCTGCTGAGCGGGCAGAAAGAGGTATCCGTCCTTCTGGAAGCCGGCAGCAAGGCCGAACTGGTCCGGCAACTCCGGCTGCATCCGCAGGCAGTGGTGGTATTGGATTACACGCTGTTCGATTTTGCGGGAGCGGACGAACTGATTGTCCTGCAGGAAAGGTTCAAGGATACCGACTGGCTCCTGTTCTCCGACGAATTGAGCATCCATTTCCTCCGCCGGGTATTATTCGGCAGCACGGCATTCGGAGTGGTGATGAAAGACAACTCGAAAGAAGAGATACTGACCGCTATCCGGTGCGCCAACCGCCGGCAGCGGTATATCTGCAACCATGTGAGCAACCTGCTCCTTTCAGGTGTTCCGGCCGCCGGCACGGTTACGGCAGATACGGAAGACCGCCTGCTGACACAGGCAGAGAGGAACATCCTGAAAGAAATAGCCCTGGGAAAAACGACGAAGGAAATAGCCGCGGAGAAAAATCTAAGTTTCCATACCGTCAACAGCCACCGTAAGAATATCTTCCGCAAATTAGGCGTGAATAACATACATGAAGCTACCAAATATGCGATGCGGGCGGGGATTGTGGATTTGGCGGAATATTATATCTGACGCAATCGCCGGAAAGCCTCTCCGCCGATAATCCGCACCTGCCGCCGGGAAGCCCGCTTAACCGGTTATCTCGCCGCTTCCCACGCAAATCTCCGAACTGCTGTCATAGACAACCCCGAACTGTCCGGGAGCAATCCCCTGCAACCTTTCGGAAGAGAAGACATGATACCGGTTCCCTACTTCCCGAACCAGCTTTCCTTTGACAAATCCGGGTGTATGGCGAATCTTGAAAGTAATATCGACTCCTTCTTCCAAAGACTCTCCCCACGGATTATCCGTGATAAAATGGAAACCGTGCATCCGGAACTCATTGCCGTACTGCGCTTCCGTCTCATAACCGCGGGAAACGTAGACAACATTCTCCTGAATGTCTTTCCCGGTCACGAACCAGGGGCCGCCTCCCAATCCGAGCCCCTTACGCTGCCCGATGGTATGAAACTAATACCCGCGGTGCGTCCCCAGCTTTTTTCCCGTCTCAAGCTCGACAACCGCCCCTTCTTTCTCTCCCAGAAAACGGCGGACAAAATCATTGTAATTAATCTTCCCCAGGAAACAAATCCCCTGGCTGTCTTTTCTCCGGGCAGTCGGCAATCCCGCCGTATCCGCTATCCCGCGTACTTCCTTTTTGAGCAGCCCTCCAAGAGGGAACATCAGTTTGGAGACTTGCAGAGAATCGATTTGCGCGAGAAAGTCTGTCTGGTCTTTCACCGTATCTCTTGCCGTGCCCAGCCACGTCCTGCCGCCGCGTTCCAGCGTAGCGGCATAATGCCCTGTAGCCGTATAATCAAAATCTTTCCCGACGCGCCGTTCAAAACAGCCGAACTTAATCAGCTTGTTACACATCACGTCCGGATTGGGAGTCAATCCTTTTTTTATCTTGTCAATGGCGTAAGCCGCCACATTCTCCCAATATTCCCGGTGCAAATCCACCACTTCCAGAGCCAGGCCGTACTTACGCGCAACGGCGGCCGACAATTCAATATCCTCTTCCGCCGAACAATCCATATATTCCGCCCCGTCCATGCCTATCCTGATGTAGAAAAGAGCCGGTTTGTATCCCTGCTCGCAAAGGAGATGCACGGCTACCGAACTGTCTACGCCCCCTGACAACAATACTGCTATATCCATCTTGAAAACCCGTTAATACTTGTTTGACAAATCCGCTCACATCCCGGACGGGACAAAGATAGAGCTATGCCTGCTAACAGCCAATCACACATTAAAGGCATTTTTATACCATAAATGTGGTAGATAAGCAAAGTATTTCCTACATTTGCACAGTGAAAAGCTTTTTATAATGACGAAATTAAGAAAGATACTCCTCATACCCGCCCTGATTATCGTGTGCATCAGCGGCTTTTTCTCCTGCGGCGTCGACCGGTGGCCGGAATACGCCCATCAGACCGCATTGGATACGTGGATGTATGACATCATGCAGCAGAATTACCTGTGGTATCAAGATTTGCCTTCCTATGACGACATAAACCTGTTTCTGGAACCGTCTTCATTCCTGTCTAAAGTAAAAAGCAGCAAAGACAGCTACTCATTCGCGGACTCGGTGATGGCGACTCCTCTTCCGACCTATGGGTTTGACTATTCGCTCGTCAGGAACCCGGACAACGACACAGCCTATAACGCACTGATTACTTATGTCATTCCCGGTTCACCCGCAGCTTCAGCCGGCCTGGAACGGGGCGACTGGATTGTAAAGGTGGACACTTCCTATATCAGCAAGAAATATGAAAGCCAATTGTTGCAAGGCACGGAACCGATAGAAGTGACATTGGGGAAATACCAAAAAGTCACGCCGGAAGAAACGCCGGGAGAAGACGGTAAGGAAGAGACGGAAGACGGCAAAGAGGAGACGGAAGACGATGAGGAGGAAGAAGATATCTACCGGGTGGTAATCACGGGCGAACCGGTAGAGATAGGGGCTGCAACGCCGTTGACGGACAACCCTGTCCACTGCAAAAAGATACTTCCGCTGACAGACGGAAGCAAAGTCGGTTACCTGATGTACAACAGTTTCACGGCAGGTACAAAGGAGGATGCGGAGAAATACAATGACGAATTGCGGGAATGGTCGAATGAGCTTGCACAGGAGAATATCCGCAAAGTCATACTCGACCTAAGGTATAACGAAGGAGGAAGCATTGATTGCGTCCAACTGCTAAGCACCATCTTCGTACCTTCTTATTATCATAACCAGACTATGGCATATCTTGAATACAATGACAAGAATACGGACAAGAATACAACGCTGACATTCAATACGGAACTGTTGAAGTCAGGCAGCAGCCTGGAATTAACGACGCTTATCGTCCTGATTAGCGGTGAAACGGCGGGAGCCCCGGAAATGCTGATGCACTGCCTGAACGGGAAAATCCAGCAATTGGTAGCCATCGGCAGTTCGACCAAAGGACAGAATGTGGGAACGGAACAGTTTGTCAATGAAGAATTCCTATGGTCGGTCAATCCCGTAGTATGCACGATTTACAATTCGGAACATGACACTTATTCAGGATTCAAAGCCACTTATTCCGTCAACGCTTCTACCGACTACCTGAATTTTCTGCCTTTCGGCAATCCGGAAGAAACCTTATTGAGCGTCGCCCTCGGATTTCTGAACGGTACTTACCCGCCCAAAGAAGAGGATAAAGACAAGACCGCCCGGAGCTTGAAGATAGAAAAGAGCGTAAACAGTTCTGCCAGCCGGATATTCATCGGAGGAAACGGGTTGAGAATCAAATAAAACAAAATGAAAAAACTGTCATTGTTATTAATCGGCCTCCTGATTTTCAGTTGCTCCGACGATGAAGAAGGAAACCCGGAGGAGTCCCGTTTATGGGACATCATCCTTAACGAAACCATGACAAGCGATGCGGCTTCCGTATATAAAACGGAAACGTTCTCATTTGACCGCAGCCAATTAATCCAACGCCGCATCAGCCAGAAAGTCCTGGAAAGCGAAATCAACTATGAGGCCGACCTCAGCTATTCCGGAAACAAGGTAACAGTGGCAACCGAGGGCATCACCCTGGCGTATGAGCTGAATGACGAAGGATACGCCGCCGCATGCACGTACAGCACAGCCGGTCAAAACCGCGAATATACATTCTCATATTCCCCGGAGGGATATCTGACGCAGATAGACGAAAACATCGGCAACCGGCATTATTCCGCCACGGTCCTGGCTTATGAGGACGGAGACCTGATATCCGTCACTTCCTCCCTGAATGGCGTCTCCAACACAATCCACTATTCTCCTTCAGAAGAAAGCAGCCCGTTCTATATGCCTTGCCTGACTTTATTGGATACCTATCCCTTCACCCTGCATGTAGAAGCCCTTTATGCGGGATTGTTGGGAAAAGCTCCCCGCCATCTGACGGCCCGCACCCGTCCCGAAGGCAATGACAGCGAATACACCGCCTACACGTACCGTTTCGATACGAAAGGGAACTTGGTGCAAATCGACAGCCGGACGACCGGTGACGGAAAAGAGGATTATCCCTACTCTTATCCTTGTTGGCGCAAGCTTTCAATCGCCATTCAATAAGCTCCGCCTTTGAGAGAAGCCTTTCCGGCACGGCACGCCTTTTTCCTGCATGCCGAAGCCGGTCATTTCCTGAAAAACTTATCGAAGAACAGAATCTGGTAGTCAATGGAATTATTCCAATACTGCCCGGTATGCCCACCCGGACGAGTGATAAAATCATGGTCTATCTTTCTAGCCAACAACCGGTTATGCAAATCCTTATTCACATTCAGGAAGAAATCCGACTCGCCGCAATCAAAGATAATCGCCAAATCTCCATTTTCAATCTTATCAATCTGGTTAATGACCGTATGCTCGTCCCACACTTTCTTGTTCCGGGCAAATTCTCCCAACTGTTTCGGCATTTCCCAATTCAACGGGAACGGACGGATATCTACCCCGCCGCTGGTACTGCCCGCAGCGCCGAACACATCCTTATGGCGGATGGCATTCCACATAGCTCCGTGCCCGCCCATGCTCAATCCGGTTATGGCACGTCCTTTCCGGTCGGCAACCGTCTTATAACGGCCGTCGATATATTTCACCAGTTCCGACGAGACAAATGTTTCATAACGATAGGACGGATTCTTCGGGCTATCCCAATACCAGCTATTCTTCCCGTCCGGGCAAACGAAAATAATCCCTTTCTCGTCTGCAATCCGGGGAAGGTCCGGCTTTATGCCAATCCACGTGTCGGCATTTCCGCCATAACCGTGCAGTAAATAAATGACAGGACAAGCTACGGCTTTCTTTCCCGACGCGGCATCCGGAGCAACCACTATAACCCGGACATCCTTATTCATGGAGGGGCTATTAACCGACAAAGTATCCACCCGCGCGGCAAAAGAAGGCGCCGCCAGTACTAATAATAAAACAGCTAACAAAAAATTTCTCTTTTTCATTACAGGTATATAATTAGATAATGTTATTCTTCCGTCTCCCCCCGCGAAGAAGGAAATACAGCCACAGGCGTTTCAAAGGTGCGGCGGCACTGCCCGCACGTATATTCCCAATGGTTATCTCCCGGAGGAGCCGCCGCCAACATCGAAAGAATGGCCGCCCCTACCGCGCGCAACCGATGTCCTTTCCGCAGCACGAACTTGATGTCCGGCGAACCGCAGTACGGGCAGAGCGTCAGCTCTTCGGGCCAACTTTGGTTTTCCTTCAACACCCGGACCGCCTTCTCATAATCCTCGTCCGCAACCAGTATGTCCACCCCCGCTATGCTGCTTACACAACTTTTATATAAAGTAGAAAAATTCTCATTATGCAGAATAGATTCAATTCCTTCATTCTCCAACGCCCCTTGAAGGATGTGTGCTTTCATCGCATCATTGCAGGTAATCAACTTAACGGTCCTCATAAAAAATCAAGTTTTAATATTTCCTACAAAAATAAGACATTAAAACGAAACGTAAAACAAAATCGGGTTTACTTTGTCGGGAAAGCTCTTCCGGACTACCGGCACAAACGCCGTTTTATTCACGGAACCGTATCTTCCTTTCATACATTTTTCGTATTTTCGCAAAGTAAACTGTAACCGTATGAAAAGACTATTGGCTATTTCCCTGTTTCTCCATATCCTATTCTCCCTGCTGCAGGCGCAACCCGTGCACCGGATAAAAGGGACGGTAATCGATAAAAATACCCGGGTTCCCCTGGAATTCATCAACGTAACGGTTATCGGCCTGAATAAGGGCGGCGTCACCGATGCGGAAGGACGTTTCACCATCGAACAAGTCCCTCCCGGCATCTACTGCCTCCGGGCGACGGCAATCGGCTACAAAAGCGTCGTCACCCCCGAATATATCCTGTCTACCAAAGACCTGAACGTCCCGATAGAAATGGAAGAAAACCGGACCGAACTCGAAGGTGTGACCATTACCGCTTCCCCTTTCAGGCGGGATGTGGAAAGCCCTGTCAGCCTGCGCATCATCGGAATACAGGAGATAGAAAAAAGCCCCGGAGCCAACCGGGACATCTCACGCATCGTACAATCCTATCCGGGAGTCGCCTTCTCGCCGATAGGCTACCGCAATGACCTGATTGTACGCGGAGGGTCGCCTTCCGAGAACCGTTTCTATCTCGACGGAGTGGAAATCCCCAACATCAACCATTTCAGCACGCAGGGAGCCTCCGGCGGCCCGGTAGGAATCCTCAATGCCGACCTGATACGGGAAGTCAACTTCTACACCGGCGCATTCCCCGCAAACAAAGGAAATGCGCTCAGCTCTGTCCTCGACTTCAAACTCCGCGACGGAGACATGGAACGTAATTCATTGAAGGCGACGCTCGGAGCCTCTGAGGTTTCCCTCGCCTCCAACGGGCATCTGGGCAAAAAGACTTCCTACCTGGTGTCCGTACGGCAATCCTACCTGCAATTCCTGTTCGATATGCTCGGTTTGCCTTTCCTGCCCACTTTCACCGATGCCCAGTTCAAAATAAAAACCCGGTTCGACCGGCAAAACGAGCTGACCGTCCTGGGACTGGGAGGGATTGACAACATGCGGCTGAACACCGAAGCCGACAGTGAAGACAATGAATATATCCTTAGTTATCTCCCTAAAATCAAACAGGAAACGTTTACTTTGGGAGCCGTGTACCGCCATTATGCCGGCGCACACATACAATCGGCGGTAGTCAGCCACAGTTATTTGAACAACCGCAACACCAAATACAGGCAAAACGATGACAGCAGTCCGGACAACCTGATGCTCCGCCTCCGCTCTACCGAACAGGAAACCAAGTTCCGCTTCGAGAACAGCACCGTTTTCCGAAACTGGAAAATCAATCTCGGCGTCAACCTGGATTACAGCCAGTATGCCAATACGACTTTCCAACGGGTATATACCGACCAGTCGCAAACTTACGACTATCATACTTATCTGGGTATTTTCCGCTGGGGACTTTTCGGAACAATCAACTACACGTCGACAGACGACCGTTTCACCGCTTCTTTGGGATTACGGGCAGATGCCAACAACTATTCATCGGCCATGAAAAGCCTCTCCGACCAACTGTCTCCACGCCTGTCGCTCTCCTATCAACTGACAGACCGCTGGTTTCTCAGCGGAAACGCGGGACTTTACTACCAGTTACCCGCATATACGGCCCTGGGTTTTAAAAACAACTACGGAACGTTTGCCAACAAATACAGCCTCCGTTACATGCAAGTCAGCGAAGGAAGCCTGGGAGCCAGTTGGCGGAAAGGAGACACGTTCGAAGTGTCTGTCGAAGGATTTTACAAAGACTATGACAAGATTCCGTTGTCGGTAACAGACGGCATTCCTCTAAGCTGCAAGGGAAACGACTACGGGGTAATCGGCAACGAACCGCTGACTTCGACGGCGCAGGGACGCTCTTACGGCGCGGAACTTTTAGTCAAATGGCTTATCGCCAAGAAACTAAACCTGGCTTCATCCTTTACCGTTTTCAAAAGCGAATACCGGAAGGACAAAGAGAGCGAATACATAGCATCCGCCTGGGACAACCGGTATATCTTCAATTTGCGGGGAACCTACTCCCTTCCGCACCAATGGAGCTTCGGACTGAAAGTGAGCTGTATCGGCGGCGCTCCATATACCCCCTACGACGAAGACAAGTCATCGCTGGTAGCAGCGTGGGATGCGCAGGGAAAAGCCTATTACGACTATTCGAGATATAACCGGGAACGTCTCCCCGCTTTCGCGCAGATGGACATACGCATCGACAAGACCTTTTACCTGAAACATGGCATGCTGGGATTTTACCTCGACATCCAAAACATCACAGCCAGTAAACTAAAACAACAAGACGTACTTATGAGCACCGGCGTTATCGAAAACCCGGAAGCTCCCGCCGCCGCGCAACGTTACAAAATGAAACGTATCGGACAGTCAAGCGGCACATTGCTCCCGACATTGGGAATCACCTTCGAATATTAAAACCGCAGGCAACGGCATATTCTCAAACGGAACATGCCTTTTTCCCGTTTCAGATACAAAAAAGACAACAGTATTATTAAAATTTCATTAATATATTACACAAATTTGCATCGTGTCGTGATTTCATGTAATTTCGGAGCAATAACCATTTAAATCCATTTATGGAATTTCTTATCATTATTCTTTTACTCGTACTGAATGGCATTTTTGCCATGTACGAAATCGCGCTGGTATCTTCCAGCAAAGCACGTCTCGAAACTCTTGTAGCCAAAGGCAACAAATCCGCCCGCGGAGTATTAAAACAACTGGAAGAACCGGAAAAGTTCCTGTCTACCATCCAAATCGGCATCACGCTGATTGGCATCGTATCCGGTGCGTATGGCGGCGTAGCTATCGCCGATGACCTTGTGCCTTTCTTTTCCCTCATTCCGGGGGTAGAGATGTACGCACGCAATCTGGCTATGGTGACTACTGTAGCGGTCATCACCTATCTTTCTCTCATCATCGGTGAGTTAGTTCCCAAATCCATCGCGCTCAGCAATCCCGAACGGTATGCAATCCTCTTCAGCCCGATTATGATTCTGCTGACAAAAATATCGTATCCGTTCGTCTGGCTGCTCAGCGTTTCCACCCGCCTGTTAAACAAGCTAATCGGACTGAAGAATGAAGAACGCCCGATGACGCAGGAGGAGATTAAGATGATTCTCCACCAAAGTTCGGAACAGGGAGTAATCGACAAAGAAGAGACGGAAATGATACGCGACGTGTTCCGTTTTTCCGACAAACGCGCCAATGAGCTGATGACACACCGCAGAGACCTCGTTATCCTCCATCCTGACGATACGCGGGAAAAAGTCTTGAAAACGGTTGAAGAAGAACATTACAGCAAATATCTGCTGGTGGACGAACGGAAAGATGAAATATTGGGAGTGGTATCCGTAAAGGATATCATCCTGATGATAGGCAACCGGAAGGAGTTCAACCTGCGGGAAATAGCCCGTCCTCCCCTCTTTATTCCGGAAAGTTTGTATGCGAACAAAGTTTTAGAGCTGTTCAAGAAGAACAAAAACAAGTTCGGAGTTGTTGTTAACGAGTATGGCAGCACGGAAGGCATCATTACCCTGCACGACCTGACCGAAAGCATCTTCGGAGACATCCTTGAAGAGGACGACACGGAAGAAGAGGAAATCGTCACCAGGCAGGACGGATCGATGCTGGTAGAGGCTTCCATGAACATCGACGACTTCATGGAAGAGATGGGAATTCTGTCTTATGAAGACCTGGAATCCGAAGATTTCACAACTCTGGGCGGACTGGCGATGTTCCTGATAGGCCGTATTCCGAAAGCTGGAGACGTATTCACCTACAAAAACCTGCAATTCGAGGTGATGGATATGGACCGGGGACGGGTAGACAAGTTGCTTGTCATCAAAAGGAATGAGGAAGAGGAGGAAAAAGAAAAGGAATAGGACCAAAGGATGAACCGAGCAATAGCTCACTATATTTATATTAACTTAAAGCACTTAACGATGAAAAAAGTAATTATGTTAGCAGCGGTGGTAGCTGCTTTGGCATCTTGCCAATCAAAAGCCAACAAAGCCGCAGAGGCGGAAGCGGACAGTCTGGGCATTGCCATGACTCCAATCACTGAAATGACAGAAGTCTATGCAGGCACCCTTCCTGCCGCCGACGGACCGGGAATAGACTACGTACTGACCCTGAATGCGGCAACCGACGGCGTGGATACCGTTTATACGCTGGATATGACTTATCTGGATGCGGAAGGCCAGGGCAAAAACAAGACTTTTACTTCCACCGGTAAACAACAGACATTGAAAAAGGTAGTAAACAAGAAACCGGTCACCGCCGTCAAGCTGACGCCCAAAAACGGTGAAGCGCCGATGTATTTCATGATTGTGAACGATACGACTCTGCGCTTGGTAAACGATAGTTTACAGGAAGCTGTCAGCGACCTGAATTACGATATTGTCAAAGTAAAGAAATAACAACCCGAACCTGTTAAAAAGAGATGTCTCAAACTGGAAATTGAAAGTTGAAAATCTGATAGATTGAAACCTTAAAAGGAAAAATCCCCCTATTCTTACCTTGCATTCCGATGAATGAAGGCTCAAACAGGGGGATTTTTATGTTATAACTCAATAAATCAAAAGAAAGGCTATCTTATCGTTGAAATGAACCCTAAAAGTTTTTTGTCTGACTTTTAGGGTTCATTATTTTCATACGGCCCGTTTTTTCATCCGGTTAACGTTTTCGTTTATCCGAGTACTTATTCGGTTTTCATCCAAGCATTACTTTATCCTTCATCCGAACACTTTCTTTCTCTTTCTCCGAACGATTTCTTTTTCCTCCATTCAAGCAGTTTTTCGACCTTCTTCAAACACTTATCTTACCCGAGTACCCCTTTTCCTTCCTGCAGGCGCTTCAATCTCAACAACGCCTCAATATAATAATAATCGGCATAAATAATGGAAGCGTCTATTTCCGAACGGGCCGGCCAATGTCCTACGCTATGCAGTAAAAAGGAAGGTTTGCTTTTACCGCTCCGATACTTTTCGGAACCCAGGCTTGCCAACATGTCTATCGCGGCATCCTTATAACGTTTGCCCGTACCATTGGGAAGATAGACAGACAATTCAAGCAAAGCGGAAGCGACAACCGATGCGGCCGAAGCGTCACGGGGAGCATCAGGTATCCCCGGAGCGCTGAAATCCCAATAAGGCACTTTGTCTTCCGGCAGACGTTCAAGATAAACATCCGTTACCTTCTGCGCAAAATCAAGATATTTGGGGTCTTTCGTCTCACGGTAGACCACAGTATATCCGTAAATCGCCCATGCCTGCCCGCGCGCCCACATCGTACTGTCTGCATATCCCTGATGAGTTACCCCCTTAATCAGGTTGCCCGTAATCGTGTCATACACCGCCACATGATAAGATGTGTAATCGGGACGGAAATGGCATTTCATCGTTTTATCGGCATGGGAAACGGCGATGTCGTACAAATACGGGTTTCCTCCATTCTTAGCCGCCCAGAAAAGCATCTCAAGGTTAATCATATTATCCATGATTGTATTGTGGGGCCAATTGCGCGGTTCCACTTCGCGGGGCCATGAAAGCATTGTCCCCACCACCGGGTTAAATAAAGTCGCCAGAGAATCGGCGGTATCCAGAATGACTTTCTTGTAAGCCGGATTATGCGTCAGGCGGTAACCGTTTCCGTAACTACAAAATATCAGGAAACCCAAATCATGGTCATAAGCAGGAATCCGGGAAAGGAACTCAAGAGAAGCCGTAAACTTCTCCGCTTCTTCCAGAATGGATTTGTCTTGCGTATATTCGTAATCGTACCAGAGCACTCCCGGCCAGAAGCCGGCGCACCACTCCTCTTTCGTTGCCTTGCGGCAGTTCCAATGTTGTTCATCCGCCATAATATTACGCGGCATCATCGTGTAGTCAATCCCCGAACCGGTTTTTAATTCCGCAAGCGTACGCTGCGTCTGTTCCGCACAATAATCCAATGCCTTATTCACGTCCAATGTGCCGGAAGGCCTATGAGTACACGTACAGAACCCTAACATCACAGCCAAACCTACTACAATCTTTTTCATCTTAGTTCAATATCTTCGCGTTAATTCTTTATTCTCTGTTTCATTCTCTGTTATTCGGTCATCCGGAACCAGTCTACATCCGCCCATCCGCGGTTTCCCTCATTGGGAGTCACGCAAAACACCCCGACTTTGGCCCCAATCCATTTACCTTGACGGGCTTTGAAAGATTCTCCCGCCGCCATGTATTTCTTTCCGTCCAGGCTATAGGCGAACGTGCAGACAGCGCCTTTGCGCACCTTCACGCGCAAATAAACTGTTTGCCACTCATTATCCGCCACCCCCGGCATTTTCAGGTATTTTACAGGAATAGCGGCGAGCTCTTTCACCTGTTCGGGATTCCGCATCTCCGCATCCTTGCATATCGCCTGCTGTAAAACAAACTTATCGCCTGCTTTACGAACGGAGAGATAACTGTAGTCCCATCCCATTATAATCAGTCCGGCTTGTTCTCCATCCTGTTTGGCGGTGAACGTCAGCTTTGCGGTAGCGGTGAACTCTTCCGCCGGGAATTTCTGCATCAGCAAGTTGGGTACTTCCCAGAAATTCACGAATTCTTTGGAAAGGCTGCCCGCATACAAACGGATGTATCCCAAGTCCGTAGTAAAACCGTAAGTATCCTGTTTATTGGCATGCCATTGCCACTGCAATCCCAAGTGGCGGGTATTGAACTCATCGCTTTCGGGAGGAGTGGCGACCGGGTAAGCTTTGCCGACATCCGGCTTCCTGTAGGTACTGACCGGTTCCCCGCACCCATCTTTGTCCTTATCTATACCGATGACCGGCCAATCCGCTTTCCATTCCATCGGATTCAGGTGAATCACCCGTCCGTAAGCTCCTTTATCCTGGAAATGGACAAACCAGGATTCTCCCGTATTCGTATCCACCCACGCCCCCTGATGAGGCCCGTTGATGTCCGTCTTTCCTTGTGCCATCACAATCTTCGACTCATAAGGACCGTAAATATTCTTCGACCGGAGTACTAACTGCCATCCCGTGGCTACACCTCCCGCCGGGGCAAAAATGTAATAATACCCGTTACGTTTATAAAGTTTCGGCCCCTCTACGGTATGGTTCTTTCCGTCATTCCCGTCAAATACCATGACAGGAGCGGAAATCGCTTCGGTTCCTTCGGCATTCAGTTCGCAAATCACCGCAATGCTGTTTATCCCGCTCCGGCTGGCCGCATAAGCATATACGAGATACACCTTGCCGTCTTCATCCCAAAGGGGAGTCGGGTCAATCATTCCTTTCCCCGCTTTTACCAGCACGGGTTTACTCCATTTCCCTTTCGGGTCTTTTGTTTTTATCATGTAAATTCCAAAATCAGGGTCGCCCCAGTAGATATAGAATTCCCCGTTATGAAAACGGATAGACGGTGCCCATACCCCCTTTCCATGCTGCGCCTTATCAAAGAAATCCTCCGGTTCCTGTACCGGCAACGCATAATTCACCAACGACCAGTTCACAAGGTCATTGGAGTGGAGGATAGGAAGTCCGGGTATGCAATTGAAACTGGAAGCTGTCATATAAAAGTCGTCTCCCGCCGCACATACGTCCGGGTCGGAATAATCGGCATGAAGGACCGGGTTCCGATAAGTACCATCGCCCTTATCGGCAACCCAGGTCCCGGATATTTCCTGTGCGCCTGCCAGAGTACAGCAAGCAATCATCCCTGCTAAAAACAGAATCTTTTTACGCATAGTAATTTAACTAATACTAATTAATTCATTTAAAATAATAAATCGTCATGCCTAAAAACATTTCTTTTTGCCTTTCCTGAAAATTAATCATACGGAAAACCGAATCCGTCTCTTTTCCTAATCTAAAAAGCAATCCTTTTTAACTTGTTTGCATATATATACGAAGGAGATTAGATATTTACCTAATCCCCTTCCATAACTTTTTTTCAGTTATCGGATAATTGCACGGGAACTATTCACGATATAACATCAAAGTAGCCCAGCCTAATTGGTCGAAAGCGCCGCTATTGGAACCGTAACGATTAATCGGTTCGCCCGGACCGCCTTCCGGACGCATTTTGTCCGCCAACATCTGAGCGTACTTATATCCGCTGCCCAAACCTTTTATTTTGGCATAATGGGTATAGTAAATTTCCCATCCCGGACGGACTTCACCACGACCGTCATCGGACACCTTCGTATGGTCTTGCCCGTGATTCTTATCTGTACAAACACAATCCATGCAGTACTTATACTCATTAAAAGGTATTTTGGCAATATCAATCAGCCACGTACCGTCGGAATTATCATTCTTTATGCCGTCTGTGGCATTGCTAAGCGCCACATATTCCCCCATTTTCATCACGGCATTATTGTCAGCCGCAAAGAAATCCAATTGAGGTACGTCTTTATTATCCTGATAGAACGTATAAGCAATCTGGCAAAGATTGGCAGTTACGGCAGCCGACATCTGAGCGTGTCCCTGGTCACGCCCGCTTTCCTGGTTCTGGCAGATTTCCTCACCGGATAAAGGGTCAATATGAGTACCCTGAATCAGGTTGTTCAAAGCTCCATTTCCAACCCCGTTGTAAAAATAGTTGACAACATAGTTAATCATATCGTCATTTTCCGTCAAAATACCGATGGACAAATAAGAACACATATTTACCAAATCCCAGTTCGACCAATAATGTAAAGCGCAATTATTGCTACCTTGATGATTGTCCAGGAAATCTTTGTTTTTGGAAGCAAACACATCTACAATCCATGTTTTAAATGCATTCTTATCCGCCTCTTCCCAACCGTCATAAGTCTGCATTATTTCCGCCGCATTGGCAAAAGTATATCCCTGCGCACCTGCCGCAAGCTTGTGGTTAGCGTCATTTGACGTAACTTCCGTACAAATCGCAGCCCACTGGTTCAATATATTAATCACATTCTCGGCATATTGTTCGGTTCCGGTCAGTTTCCACAAAAGTGCCATTTGATAAGCGGCTGCCGCATCTTCCATCGCGGAGGAATAATTTTCACCTTTAAACCCGGTTCCTGTCGCATCCCCGCGCACTATCTTGGATGTCGGACTCGGAACGTAAGAAGAAATCGTATAAGTCGAATTCTTCAGATTCTCAAACTCCTCTTTCACTTTCTGCGGCGCACTTCCGTCATCCAGCATATTCTTTACCCGGTCAAAATCCGCTTGAGAAAACATTGCACAAGGATGGTTATAGGTGTACTTCGCTTCCACCGGTTCATATACTCCCTCCGGAAGTGTTAAATCCACTACTCCGAATTCATTCTCACGGCAGGAGGTCTGCACTGTTAACAACAGTGCAAAACCTATTACTCCAATTATATTTTTATTCATAGAATCTGTTTTAAACTTTAGTTATTAGTCCGATTACTTTATCACCTCATAGGTCAGGCCTTCCGACTTGATATATGCCTGTACATCCTGCAATGTCTTGAATGTCTGTATCCAATAGACATTATAACTTACCGCCGCAGGAGAAACAATATCGGCATATTTAAACTGAAGAGTCGTAAATGACGCAACGGAAGTTGTCGGAAGCAAGCCATCACCATTAGCCCATTTCTGACGGGTCAGGTCATAAATCAATACATGGCTGCCATCGCTGCACTTGTAATCATAAAGCCATTTATTATTGTTTCCGTCCAACCCGCCTGAATATTTATTGCCGTTACATGTTCCGGACGCATCAAATGTTATGTTCCTTGCAGTTACTCCCTCGTAATCTTTCACATCATCCATACGAACTGCAAAAATAGGATAGTTACCCGCATGTAACCAGGATGTCACACTTTTACATACCAAGTCTCCACGATATTTAGTGCCGCTCATCTTGGTATTGATTGTAATATATCCCTCTTCTTTATTCCATGTATGGGAATCTGCATTCGAAGCATTAGACCATGTATAATTCTCATTACGGAAAAGTTCGCGTATCAATCCTTCCGCCAAATTCAACTCAATGGATGAGCTTTTTCCGGTTTCCGGACAAGAAGCGGTAATGGTAACCTTGCCGAATACTCCCTTTGTGTTAAAAGTAACCACACCGGCTTCCACCGTAGCGATTGACTCGTCACTTGAGGTCCATTCTATCAACGACAAAGTACAATCTTCCGGTACTGTCGTAAAGTTCAACGCCACACTCTTCTCTGCAATAGCAAATTCATAACCGTTATCCGACGAGTATTCCTGGTCGATAGTAACATTCTCCGGCTGCACTATCGAATTTACAGTAATAACTTTAGACGCTACCACATCCGCACCGTCCAAAGAGGTCGCAGTAATAGTCACGCTAACAGCAGAACCTTTACCGCTATCCTTTCCTGTAACGAGCCCATTTTTGTCAACCGTAGCAACAGTCTCGTCGGAACTTGCCCATTTTACAGTCTTGTAAGTCGCGTCAGACGGCAAAATAGAAGCGGAAAGCTGCAATGTCTCTCCCGCATATACTGCATCCGCATCAGAACTAATCGTGATGCTTTCCGCACTAACCAGCGAATTGGCGACCAACACCTTCAAAGCGCTCGCCACGTCACTTCCCGAATAATATACACTCGGCGCAACCTGGATTACGGCAACACCCGTACCGTCACCGCTCACGGCATTGACCGTACCGTTCATGTCCACCGTAGCCACACTCTCATTGCTGGAAGTCCAGTTCACTTCATTATAAGTCACATCTTCAGGCGTTATCTTATAACCTAATTCCACTTTCTCGCCTTTAATTAAAGGCAATACTTTCACTTCCGTATCATCCACATAAATAAGCTCCTGCAATTCTTCCGAGATAATCATCTCAACCGATTCCGGATAAATAGCCTTGGAAAGTGGAGCTACTTCTTCATCATTGCAGGACAGGAATGTAGAAATAACCGTTGCCATAGACAGACAACCCAATCCATATTTCAATATCTGTTTCATATGTATTTTTTCTTATATTCATTAATTATGACAATTTATATCAATTCGTCCATCCCGGATTCTGTCCCAACTGCGGATTCAACTGCAACTGGTCGGAAGGCAGAGGATAAAGATAGAGTTTATCATCCCAAACACGGTCAGTATAGAGAATAAGACAACCGTCACTGCTAAGCGAACGTTTGTGGTCGGTCCAGTTGGTTTCAAACCAGGTTCCCGTCACTTTCACTCCAAGCTGGTCTTGCGGCATTTCATCCGGAGCCGTAGCCCAACGTTTTAAATCGTCGATACGGAATCCTTCCAGAACCAATTCTACGGTACGTTCCCTACGAATTTCCTCACGCATTGAAAGGTTATTCGCAGAAACCAACGCATTGCTTAATTTAGGCATATCCGGATTTACGCGAAGACGGACCAAATTCAGAGAATAATCCAATTCCGAATCCGTAATGGAACCGTTCAACTCATAAACGGCTTCCGCATAATTCAACAGTACTTCCGCATAACGGATAACCGGAAAATCATAAGATTCATAGTAATCATCCACCTGGCGTTCAGTACCCCACTTGCGATTCTGGTAACCGCTACCGGAACGTACGTTGGCAGTCAGGCAATTCTCCAAATCCGCATCTGTCCAGGTTGTACGCCATTTTCCGTCATTATTCCAATATTGCTGTCCATGATACAGCATGTTATTCCCCATACGGTTATCCCGGTTCTGGAACTCATCGGTGACTCCGGCATATTGCTGGAATTTAGATGATTTCTCAATGGGAAGACCATCTGAACAAAGATACATGTTCGCCAGTTTGCGAGTTACATAACAAGCGTTTGCCACCATGCCATGAGTCAGGTTCCACGCAGTCTTGTCTCCATTACGATGACGCTTTACAAAGATATATTCCGTATTGTCGCTTTTTGACAAGTTGGCCGGATTACATTGCGCCCCATCTTCCAAAGTGAACATATAACGATAGCTTTCATTGCCCAATTTTTCATTATAGAACAATTTATATTTCCTCCCCTTAATCACCTCGTCAGCAGCATTCTTGGCAATAGTCAGCAACTCCGTACTGCGGGAAGTGTTTGAAGCGGCATCTTTCCCGTTCGTATGGAATTTCTGCCAAGTACCTTCATACAACGCAACACGTGACAACATGGCGTAAGCGATATATTTATTCAGCCTTCCTTCCTCAGACGAGGTTTCGGGCAAGCTGCCGGCTGCATCCTGCAAATCCCTAATCACCTGGTCGATTACTTCACCGCGCTCATTACGTTTGCCGTAAAGTATTTCCGAGTCCAAATCTAAAGGTTCCATAAGGACAATCGCGTCACCGTAAAGCTGTACCAATTCAAAATGGCTATAAGCGCGGAAAAACTTAGCCTCAGCCACAGGAATCGCAATATCTGCGGGCGTATCAAAACTTTCGGCATTCTTCAACAGTAAATTAGTGTAATAAATGCGCTTATACAATTTGGTATAATTACCGTCCGTAGCCGGAATGGCATTTGTTCCCTGGCTATATATATTCATGGATGAACCGGCAACCAAGTCGGAACGGTAGTCGCTGTGCGGACTGTCTTCCGAGACAGCACGTTCAAAATCATGAGGCCAACCGTAAAACTGATTAGCGAACAACTGGAAATTCGTCGCATTATTCCATACCAGATTATCGCCCATATCCGATAACGGCTCCAAATCCATACAAGAAGTTGCCACTGTTACGAAAGAAAAAAGGCACGCAGCTTTTATATATTGTTTCAGTTTCATATCGTCAACTATTTAAAAGGTTAAATTAAGTCCAAAGGTGAAATTACGGGTAAACGGATAACGTTTTACCCCCTTAGCAGCCTGACTGGAATTACTTGTATCACGAGCCGACGCTTCCGGGTCCCATCCGTCCTTTATCTTGGTAGTTTCCCATAAATCCGCACCCGTCACATATATGCGGGCTGCTGATATTACTTTTGTCTTGCTCAATAATTTAGAAGGGAAAGTATAACCCACCGTCACGTTTTTCAGGCGGAGGTAACGCCCGTCCTGTGCGGTTAAAGAGGACGCTTGGTAATTATAATTATTGATATTGCTTTCATTGGTATATGGGGCGTAATAGGCATCCCGGTTATTTTCGCTCCACGTATTGCCTATGGAAGCGGTACTCGTATTAGTGTAATTGCTACGGAACGGAACAGTCCAGTTATCAATCGGACGATAGACAAAACGATTGGCGGCTCCCTGGAAAATAACATTAATGTCAAATCCCCTGTATTCCGCTCCCAAATTGAAAGAGTAAGAAATTTCAGGAGTATCACTGCCCAGATAAATATAGTCTTTTTCATCCAACACCCCGTCTCCATTTTCATCGCAGTACATATTATCTCCCACACGCAGGTTGGAAGGCATGCCAATACCGTTGTTGGTATAATACTTAGCTTTGTAAGCAGCCAACTGCTCCTCATTCTGAATCTTTCCGCCATACCGTAAACCGAAAATAGAATTCAGGGGATAGCCTTGCTGTGTTGATACATAACCGGATTTCAGGACTGTCGTGCCACCGTAATCCACCAGCTTATTGCGGGCAAAAGTAAAAGTACCGCCCAAGTGATAGTTTACCTCCCCAATCTTATTCCGGTAATTGAACTGGCCTTCATATCCCCAGCCTTTAAATTTCCCGGCATTAGCTTTCGGCGCGGAATCTCCCAATGTTCCGGGGAAAGTGACGCTCACCAACATATTATCGTTACGTTTCATAAACGCCTCGACAGAACCGGTCAGAGTTCCATTCAAAAAGCCAAAATCAATACCTATATTATAATTCTTGACACGTTCCCAGCTACGTGTGGTAGAAGCCAGTGTTCCGTTAGTCTTGATATAAGAAAGTTTATTCGAACCGATATATGCACCGTCATCCCCTGCCGCAACCAGATTGTAAAGCTGTACTCCGTCATAGTTTCCAATACCGCTCTGATTACCGACTTCCGCATAAGAAAGACGTAACTTCAAATCACTCAACCAATCGACATCCTGCAGAAAAGCTTCTTGTTTCATGCGCCATCCCAAAGAAAGGCCGTAGAAAAAGTCCCAACGGTTTTCGGGCAGGAATTTGGAAGAACCGTCATAACGTCCATTCAATTCCAATAAATAGCGGTCGTCATAATCGTAATTGAAACGTCCGAAATAAGAAAGATTGGCATTCTGATACTTTTGTTCGTCACCGGTCAAAGTCACATCTCCCGACCCGTTTACTATTTCTAAACCGTTCTGGACGTCTTTTACCATTACACCGAAATAAGTGTATTCTTTAAATTCATACTGCGCACCTAATGTTAAAGACAATTTATGTTTCTGCGCGAACGTTTTATTTGCTGCCAGATAACCGGAAATTGAATAAAAATCTGTCCGTGCGCTTGTTTGTGTATAAGTAGAATTCGCTTGAGTGGGGTCTGTACGTACCTCTACGTCACCCTCGTAATTATAATAAGTGACAGCATTGGAGGTCTTATTGCGAGACGCCGTACTCGTGCTATATCCTATATTAGCGTTGGCTGACAACCAATCAAAAATCTGATAGTTCAATGTTTCACTCAATGAAATAGCGGAAACCGACAATTTATTGCTCCCCCCGTAACTAGCCATGGCGGCAGGAGACCCCCATGTTCCCCATGCATAAGGTTTACCGTTCAACGATTCAAAAGGAAGTCCCGGCATAGGCAGGGTAGCGGACAAAGCAGATTCAATCTGCGTCGGAGCGACCTGTTCCTGCCGATTGTACGAAATAGAGGAATCCAATTTCAGGTTCTTCGTAAATTTATACGTATTATTCATACGGAAGTTATAACGCTTGTTGTTATTACTACCGAACTGCAAGGTAGAACCATCATATAAGTAGCTCATTGATATACGGTAAGATGATTTATCCGTTCCGCCGGAAACACTTAAACTGTGTTCCGTACTCCATGTATCGCCAAAGAGCGTATCCAGCCAATTTACGTCATCCGTAAAAACAAAATCCGCCACATCTGTAAAGTTAGTCGAACCGAACGGATTAGGGCTATAACGCATATCGAGGTAAGAACCTTTATATTTTTTCGCCAATTCCGCGAAAGTATACCATACATTAGATGTATTCTTATCATTAGTTAAAGCCGTCATCACTCCATCCGCCCATTGGTCGATGTTCATCGCCGACGGCATCAGACCCACAGTCTTTAATGTAGCGCTACCGCTATATTCAACCTTCGGTTTACCTTCAGCACCTTTCTTCGTAGTAATCAACACGACACCCCCGGCAGCACGCGAACCGTAAATCGCAGCAGCACCGTCTTTCAAGAAATTCATTGATTCAATATCGTTAGGATTTAATAAACGAAGCTCATTCACGCTTTCATATGCCACCCCGTCTATGATTATCAAAGGCTCCGTACTATTCACAGACACTGAACCGCGCAAACTCAATCCCCAACTTTCGTCACCCGGAGCAGAAGAACTGCGGGTTATCATAACGCCGGGCACTTGTCCTTGTAAAGCTTCCAACGGACTGGATAGCCCTCCTTTTTCCTGAAGCATTTTAGAACCTACTACAGCAACTGCACCTGTTAACGAAGATTTCTTTTGAGTACCGTATCCTACAACTACAACCTCATCCAATACCTCCGCGTCTTCTTGCAATACAATTTTCACAGGCGCACCACCATCCACTTTTATCTCCTGGCTCTTATAACCGATATAGGAAACAACCAATATTCCCGGATTGACATTGCTTAGTATGAAATTTCCATCTATATCTGTTATCGTACCGTTCGTAGTCCCTTTCATCAGTACACTTGCACCGATTATCGGTTCATTATTAGCATCTAAGACAGTACCCTTCACCGTTACAGTCTGCGTAACAGTCTGCGACCCATAAACTTCCGCATAGGCTTTCTGAGGTATCCCCGTCAACAATGCAGAAGCAACCACCATTGAAAATAAAATTCTTTTCGGTGAACATTTTAAGATATCGTTCATAACATTAAATTTGAGATTTAAAAATAATATTAATTTTTTATTTCTTGAGACAAAATAAGGCGTATAAATACCTCTTTTTAAATTCCGGCCTTTCTTTCCATAAGCATTAAAGTGTTTATTTCATTAATAAATAAATTATATACAATTCCGGAAGAACTCACGCATTTCACGGCGTCCCAGGAACAAGTGGTTTTCCACCGTCCGGCAACTAAGGTTCAATTCATCGGCAATTTCGGGAGAGGTCTTATTTTCGAACCGGTTTAATATATAAACTAACTTGCGCTGTTCGGGCATCGCCTGTAAACGCGCCCGTTCCATTGCCAGCAAATCATCGCCTATCACTTTCTCTTCCGTCTCATTGGTAGAAACAGAGGCGGTATCATAGATGTAACTGTCAATCTCCTGTTTCTTATAGTAACGGCGTATATAATCAGTCACTATATTGCGCGCAATAGTGAAAAGGAAATACCTCACCGTATCCGGACGAAGCATCTGCTTATAATCCAGTAGACGTACGAATACATCTTGGGTTAAATCTTCCGCTTCATAACGATGAGTGATACGACAAGTTATATAAGTCAGAATCACCTGATAATATTTTTCATAAGAACGGGTGATGATGTTGCTGGAAATGTTAGCTGTTGTATCCATAATACTATATTTTCGGTTTTAATCACAATGCAAATATAAAGGCGATTCCAGATATAAAAGTCAAAAAACAAGACCGATGAATCTCAACAAATCTCAATAGACTCATTTACGAATATTCGCCTAATTATCAACACTTTACACATAAACATACTGAGTCTCATTTTATAAAGTGAGACTCAATATACCCCAGTCAATGCATTTTCATCCGAGTTACATCCGTTCTTCTTATTCCTTCCGGTCCTTTCGCCTCCTTCTTTCACTGTATTTACCGCTCCAATGCCCCGCCAAAGCCGTTTCATGGAATACAAATATAAGACGGCAAGTTTCGTTTCATCAGAAATAAACTTGTTTTCATCCTATTATAAAGTCTGTTTCGGTTAAATGTAAACTATAAATGCAAGCTGCATTTATATAATTGAAAGCTTTGTTTTCATAAACGAATATTGCATTCATAAAAACAAAACTTACGTTTATCGTTTCATCCTACGAAAAAGAAGTTTGCAACAGGAATAAAACAAACTTGCATAAGGGGAAAAGGTAATTATCTGTTGAGAATTTACAGGAAAGGAACGGTCAAAGAAGGTTTCCCCGGTGAAAGGAAGGGCTTCCACCCCCTATCCCCGATGAATAAAGGAATATGAAGGAATGAAAGACACACGATAAGAAATAAAATCCGGTGAAAGCCGACCGAAAAAATCACTCTTCTTTGGCAGTTCCGCCTATACTGCGGATGTATTCGTTCGGAGTGACTCCCGCACTCTTTTTGAATGACCGGAAGAAAGAAGCGCGTGAACTAAATCCGCAAAGTTCCGCCAATGCAGTCAATGTGTAACGGGAATACTGGCTGTCTGCCACCATCTTCTTGAATTGAGCGACACGGTATTCGTTTATAAAATCATAGTAAGACTGATTAAGATATTGGTTCAATAGGTACGACAACGAATGTGAAGAAGTATCCAAAGCAGAAGCCAAGTCGCCCATCTTCAAATCGGGGTTAATATAAGGCTTTTCTTTCTCCACATAAGCCACCAATTTCTTATGAAGCTCCTTACATTCTTCATCAGTCAGCCTATTGGTCTTGTATTTCTCTTCGGTAACGGCAGAATGCCGGTCAGCAGTTTCTTTCGGCTCTGAAACGGCCGGAGCGGAAAAAGCGAGCAAATAACGCAGGTGTTTCCACACGTAATACCTGATGAGGAACACGATTCCTACAATCAATGCAACAAAAAGCCCCCATCCCCACCAAGGTATCATAGGACGTACCGTCACTTGACAAATGGCTTCCGACTGCTCATTTCCCGGAAGACGCACACGAAAGGTATAAGTTCCGGAGGGGAGACCGTAATAAGACACCTCATTCTGCGCTGCCAACAACTTCCAGTCTTTGTCCACTCCTTCCAACCGATATTCATACAACAAAGCGGAAGGGAGTCCATAGGCGAAATCCGTAAAACAGAAAGTCAGATTATTCTGGTTATATTTTAAAGAAGGATTGGCGAAAGGAATACCGTTAGCCAATATGTCCGTAAAAACAATCGGACGAACCGTACCGCGCACTTCGTCTACACGTTTCGGGTCGACATAAATCAGCCCTTTGGTGTTGCCGAACCACAACACCCCTTCTTCATCCTTATAAGCAGCCCCGTTTGTAAAGGTAGGCCCCGGTACTCCGTCATTGTAAGTGAAAGCGTCATACTCTTCCCCGTCTTCCTTGATACGCAACAAACCGTCATTGCAAGCCACCCATAACCATCCCAGATTATCTTCCACAACGGACATCAATGAATTATCCGGAAGTGTGGAGAAGACAGAGCGGTTCTGGAAACGGTCCATCGTTAAAGTGGATGTGAACAAGCTTCCTTTTTCACGGATAAAATAAAGCCGGTGTGCGGCATCTTCATAGATAGTACGCACCTTGTCTTTGTTTACGAATCCTTCGGGAAACACATTGGAACGCAAGCTTCGGGACGCGGGGTCATAGATACACATGCCGGTTTCCGTGGCAATCCATCCTTTACCCGTAGAGTCAAAACTCACTTCATATACATTCCCTTCCGGCAGTTGGGAATTGGCGCTGGTAAAATGTTTAATCTGTTGTGTCTGCTTGCTGTAACAGAAGAGTCCTTGTGAAGTGCCTATCCAAAGATTTCCCTTTGCATCCGGCTTCACACAGAAGATATGCCCTTTCTGAAAAAGTTCCGTATCGCCTTGGGTGAAATATTCAAGGGACAGAGTTTCAGGACTCAATACCATCATACCTCCGCCGTATGTACCGATATAATATTCACCGGCATAAAAACAGATGGTCAGTATCAAGTCCGAAGTCAGGACAGGTTTCACAAAACTTTTCACGACTCCGGCAGCTTCGTCGATATAGAACAAACCGTCACGCGAACCGATTACTTTCTCACGGCCTCTGTTCACGAAGGAACGGATGGAAAGATTGGCAGAATTGAACAAGGGAGGGTAAGCATATGTATGAAAAAGGCCGTTCTGGTAAAGCGAATAGTCCAAGCCCGCCTGAAAATGTCCCACCCAAACAGTTCCCCTGTCATCTACAAACAGCGAGTAAACAGAGTTACTGCGGATTCCCTCCTTGTCATTTACATCATGATAAAAACGGCGTACCACCTGTTGGTCCTTATGAGAAAGAAAATGGACGCCATTGCCGTCTGTGGCTATATATACGTTTTCCTCCCCGTCTCCGGAGATATCGGAAATAACATCGCAACCTAAAGATACGGTATGGGAAAATGTCTTCTTTCCAATGTCGAAACGGACTACTCCCTGGCTCATCGTCCCCAGATAAAGCGTTTCCCCGATACGGGTCAGGCACCGGAAATAATCGGCTTCGGGCACGTTCTCCCGAAAATGCCAGGAGCCTGTCTTACCGTCTTTCAGCGAATAGGAGAACAAACCCTGCACCGTAGCCAGCCATAATGTACTCTTATCTTCATTCAGGCAAATATCCATGATTCTGTTACAGGCGGCCAGCATATTAGGGTCTGTCAGCACTTGCCGCAACTGCCCGTCTTTCTGGATAAACAATCCTTTTTCCGTCCCTATATAAAGCATATTGCCGTCCGCCAGCAGCGCATTGACGGCAAAGTCTATCTTTTCGGGCACAATTCTGTCTAATTGGTTGTTAGTGCGGTTCAGCCGCCAAAGCCCGATACCATTGCCTACCCAAAGCTGATTATCGGCAGTCTCAGTAATGCAGTTCACCCGTTTCTTCCGCCCGGACTCCATTCCCCGGAATTCAAAATGCCGTACTTTTACCCCGTCGAAACGGTCGAGACAATTATCGGTTCCCAACCACACGAAACCTTCTGAATCTTTATAAATAGCATTCACCAACAATCCGGAAAGACCGTCGGACATTACCACATTGCGAAACGTGTAATTCCCCGCTTGCGAAGTTACTCCGCAAGCCCAATACATGATAAAAAAAATCAGATATTTAATCGTGCCTTTCACCTATCAACAGTCCCTTTCATATTAAACATGTGACAAACTTACATAAAAATCTCCAAATGAGAATATTTCTTTTATTAAAATGAGAAAAATCCCGCCCTGATATTGCCCTTACTGTTCTATTTGAACTGTCAACTTCGAATCGATATGCGCATTCGATACTTTATGTAAAAATACCTCAGGTGATGAGTTTTGCCCGGCAGTCAGTTGCTTCACATACATTTCATCCACATCCACTGCTATGACAGGAATACGAGGTTCCGGCTTTTCTGAAATAAATGTTCCATTATTCAACGTCAATTTCGCTACATGTCTGATAAACAGCCCGAAACTAGGAAGATTCTTCCATACAGTAGGCTGTGGATAGCCTTTTTCATCTTCAATGACATCTCTGAAAGAAGCCCAGTATTTATCCGGATACATGTTCTTATCCATATCATGCCGCTCCCCCTTTATAAGTTCTTTTGTCAGGAAATTCCCTTTTACCAGACCGCCCTTATTTACAAAATGAAGATTGCTCAGATAAATATTCTCTATTTTATGTCCGGGAATGCCAGTGATGGAGGAACAAAAATTTCCGGTACCATAGGCAGTTATATTACTGATTTGAATATTCCTCATGACTCCCACCGGAGGTACGGGAACGCTGTCGATATGTTTGCGTCCCCTGTCAGCCAAACGGACATACAGAGGACATTCGGTCCCTTCAATCAGTATATTATCAATACTCACTCCTTCCATCACGCCTCCATCGACAACTTCCAGAGAAATAGCCGTTATGCCGGCAGGAGTTGACTGAATGATTCGTTCACCTGCAAAACGGCTCGGTTTCACTATGCAATCCGAAATAAGGATGTTGCGGAAACCTCCGGTAGACTCCGTCCCGCATTTGATTGCATTGGCAAAACTACTGACAATGCAATTATTTATCACAATATCCTCACAAGGAGCGGTTCCTGTGCTCTTCAAAACAATGCCGTCATCATCGGAGTCGATAATACTGTCGGACAATATAAATCTGCGACAACCGTCAATATCAATACCGTCATTGTTTCCGTTAGCATGGTTAAAGACTTTAATATCTGTAACTGTCACATCTTCACAATCCAAATAATGCTGGTTCCAGATAGCAGAATCAAGCATGGTTATCCCAGAAACAGATACATTTTTACAAGATATGAAAAGAATATTACGCGGCCGACCGTTACAGTCTCCGGCAACTCCCTGAACCCGTCCCTTCCTGCCTCTGCCTTTTCCATCAATCGTACCTTTTCCCGTGATACTTATATGGTTGGCTTTTTCGGCATAAATTAATGCAGACCATCCCCCGGCATCTTTCAACGAACGATAAGCGGCGGGTGGTAAAAGAGGAAAATCGGCATAGTCATTGCTAGCTTCCAATACGGCTCCGCCGGACAGGTGCAGTTCTACATTATCTTTCAAGAAAATGGTACCCGACCGGAATCTTCCGGCGGGAATTACCACTTTTCCTCCTCCATTCCGAAAGGCGCTATCAATAGCTTTATTTATGGCTTGCGTATTTACCGCCAATGTATCCGCGCCATAATCCAGAATATTATAGACCCCGTCTATGCTTCGGGCAGATACTGTGACAGTGTATGCCATAAGTATCAATAATACCAATTGTCTCTTCATATTCGCTATACGTTTATAGACAAATACGAAGAGGCAATCTCATTTACTCAATCTCATTTGAATTATTTACCGGCCAATCAATTCAATCATATAACTATATGTATATTTCTTATCAAGCAGCCTATATTGGTTGTGCGGATACATTCCCCAACTATTATCACCTCCCAGCCCACGCTGTTTCAAATCTATATGCAAAAATATATTCTTTCGGGGGACAATGTCAACAGTATGTTGCAGTTTACGGGTAAGTCCCGGGTCAAGGTCTTCCGGTGCAAAATGCAGGGCAGAAAATGCAATAGGCTGCAAACCAGTGATTTTCACTCCTTGCCCGTCATTATCCAGTAAAGACAACCAACGGACATCTGTTTTGTTACCGGTCAGACCAATACTTCCCGTCACAATGACAGAACCATTGTCACGTATCAAATATTCCATAACATACGGAACCCGGATGTCACTCAATATCCAATTAACCTTTACAGACAACCCCTTCTTATTTTTTTCGTCTATTGTCACACTTTCCACATAACGGTTGACATGAGCAGTTCGCCAGACACCTGTCAGAGCCGGCATTTTATTCCCGAAATCATTATCGACCGGAGCACGCCAGAAAGCGATATGTTCCAATTGCTCCGTCAAACCGTTCCACAGAACTTGCCGTACCAATCCAGACATACCCTAAAGAATCTTTATAAAAAGTACTGACCATTAAATCAGAAAGACCGTCGGTTTCGGAAAGGCTACGAAAAGAAAGAGAAATAGAATAAACAGACAAACTTACAAATAACAGACAAAGAGTAAGAACAGGCTTCACCGTATATCGTATTAGATTGCGCATAGGAGACTCATATTTAACAAAACAATGCAAACCTACATAAAATATTTCAGATTTCATGTAGGTCTGCACAAAAACAGAACACCGGCTTCACTATAAGTTTCCGGAGAAAATCCTTTCCCTTTACTTCACAGTCTCACCTTTACCTGTGTCCCCCGATAGACAACCGGGATTTTCTTATCATTCACTTCTACGGCTGCAGGTTTGCCGGCACTTCTGAAAACAGCATTCATCTTCGGCTGTCCGTCCAGCCAGAGCCTGAGTTTCTTACCTTCCGTTTTCCGGATGGCAAACAGCTTGGAGAGTGATGAAAAATATGTTTCGCCGTCCCGCCTCAACGCGCTTCCGTAAGCGATGAAGAAATCTTTAGCATCCTTCGCTTCCGTACCCTCCGGATAAGAGACAGCAAACATATAAGCGTCGGTCATCCAACCGTCCGGCATAATCCACGAATTACTGTGCATCAGTCTTCCATCAGCCAATTGATTGATATACAAATCGGTAATTTTACCTTTATGGCGGATACGGAGACCTATCCAATCCTGCCCCTCCCTTCTTTCCATTTGAGGCAGGTCTTTTTCATCGGGAGTATCTTTCAGGATAATGGCAGTCAATCCTTTCACCCGGTTCACCTCTGCGGGCAAATGGAAAGAATAATAAGTTTCCGTACCTTTCAAGTCTTCCGTAGGAGCTTCCAGCTCTTCCCAATACAAATCTTCGGGATAATCATGGACAAAATCGGACTTAGCCAGCATGCGGGGATACAGAGGACGAATGACTACCGAGGAATTTCCATTCGTCACATTCACGTCGATGCCGGATTTCTTATAAACGCCGTTGGTGTGCCACAACCATTCAAACTGTCCTATCTTATGCGTCTTCAAGTCGTCAATCATATAAATCACATTATCCATCCAGAGGAAATGGCGGAAATTGCGACTGAAATTGTCAGAAACAGGACCGGTTCCGTTCGCCAGCACATATTTCACATCGCCCGCATCCAGCAGATGATGTAAGTACCCTCTCAACATAGAACCGCCGTACTGCTGCTCGCGCGACTGTCCTTTCCCGTTGAACAGCACTACATTGTGCGCCTGACTTTGAAAGAAATAATTGCGATAGGCAGGATTCGGATACCAGCAGTTTCCCGCATCCTTTATGATATCCACCCCTTTATGGAAAAGGATAAAAGAATTGGCATCCGCATGAGAGTGGTTCCAGGTATGGCCGCTCTTCACGGCAAGCATTGTGGCATCCTTTTCCCATGAGTCACGCATAGTGGCCCAACCGAAATCCGAAAACAGTTGCGAAGTTTTCAGTTCGGGAGTTACGGGGGCCTTACTCAAATCAGGCGTATAAAGAAAACCCGTCGGACGGTTCAGGAAAAAACCGTCGCGGTGCTGGCCTTGCTCCACCTGAGTTATATACCACAGAATAATCGGGTCTTTCAGTCCCAACGCATACAACAGCATCATACTGGATTCCGCCGACACGTTTTTGTGGCTATCTCCGAAATTCAGACTATACAGCATTCCCGTACGCGGATAACAGACTTGGGAAAAGTAGTTCGGCAGTTTCGCCAATTGAGGAATATCACCGGGATTCTGCCCGGGATGAGTATTTATCCACGCTATCCGGAACAGCAGGGCTTCCTGAATGCCAAAATTCGCATAATTCAGACTTTCATACATTCCACCGGACTCATCGAAACTCTTCGCCTTCTGTTGCAACACATCACCGGCAAAATCAAACCATTCGGGAAGAGACTCGTGAAGTTGCTCCACCCATTCCCTTGCTTCCGGAAGTTCATTTTGAAGGCTCAATGCCAATAATCCGCCCTGGCACACACAGGAAGTCCACCAGTTATGCCCCATGGAATTCAAGGAATGAATGCGGGAGGGTTCTAATAACCAGTCGCCCAAAGCCGGTTCTACCGCCAACCGTTTCAAGCCGCCGGCTATCTTTTTCCTTTCCGAAGAAGACATCACGTTATAAGCTGCATCATATCCTAAGGCAGAAAGAAAACTCTTATGTGCCATGCCCAGTTGGGAACGCCACACGGGGATACGCGCCATCATCTCCATATCTCCCCATGACTCGGCTTCCACTGCTTTCAAAAGGATTTCTTTAATCACATCCGCATATTCTTTATCATCCGTCATCAGATAGGCCAACGAAAGATAATCGAGCCGGTTGAAGTCTTTCTTCCGCAAAGCCTCATCCGCAGCCTTTTTAATATCTTCCCAGGCTTTCTGCAACTCCGGTTCATTCTGCATGCGCTGTTTCACCTGCTGAATGCGTTGCGGGGTATATAAAAGCGAAGGATGTTTTATCTTTTGCGCATATACGGACATTGTAAACAACATTCCGATTAAATACAGGATGATTTGTTTCATGGCATTCATTTCTTCTATTTTAAACGTTCAATATTGATTAAAAACTCTTCCAGAACCACATTAAACTCTTCCGGACGCTCCATATTCATCATGTGTCCGCAATCCTCAATCACTTTCAACTTCCCGTTAGGAAGATAATCGAGGATTTGAGGTTTCTTTGAGAACCGGTTATCAGGCGAATGCCCTTCCACAATCAAAGCCGGTACGTCAGGATGGCTCCTTTTCAATCTTTCAATGGCATCCAGCCCCGCTACCACCCGCACTTCCTTATGCAAGGGTTGCCATGCGTCCCATTCGTCAATCATCCGCCACAAAGGCGCGCGCATCCGTTCACGCCGGCTTCCCCCGGATTTCATCAACCCCTCAAACCACTCCCGTTTCATGACATCCACCCCTTTCTTTTTCAAAGCAGCAATTTCTTCGTCGCGTTTCACGGCTTCCTCTTTTGTCATAGGCTGGCTCGGTCCTTTGGACTTCCGTATGTTTCCACTGGCTAAAAAAGCGGACAACATCCGTTCCGGGAAATACGCCAGCATATCGGCAGTGACGAACCCGCCCAGGGAAAGCCCGACAATATGCGCCTTCCGGATATGCAGGGAGTCCATCAAAGCAACCAAATCCTCCGCATGCGTGAATTGATAATCTTCCGTTTGAGGGGAAGAAACGCCGTATCCCCTCAAATCATAACGGATAACGCGATAATTTTTCGCAAACACAGAGAATTGCCCATCCCACATACGATGGTCGAGAGAATGTCCGTGAACAAAGATTAGCGGTTCGCCCCGGCCCGCCTCTTCATAATACAAGGAGCCGTTTCCTACCTGAATACGTCCCTGCTTCACAACGGACGGATTGCCCTTTACGATTTCCGATACTGTCCGTGAAATGACCGGGCTGCCGAAAAAAGAAGAGAAACCGTCTTCTTTGACGGACGAACCTGCCACATGGGCAATGAAGAATCCGTAAACCTTATCGCGTTTATTGAGCCACGGATAAGCGCCGGCCCATCCCGGAGAGCTTATCTGAAAAGCTTCACCTGTTTTTTTATCTACCAGCTCACGCCATTCTCCCAATCCGTAGATTCCGTTATGAGATTGTCCCAATCCCTTCATCACATAATTATCAGAAGGGATTGCCGCACCCCTCACCTGGTCGGCCTGCATCTCTTTCACCGTTTCCGCCGATACAATCCGCTTGCCCTCATACGTCCCGTCGTGATAAACCATAGACAGAAAACGCATATAATCATTCAGTGTGGTACACAGTCCCCCTCCCAGCATAGGCGCATGGCCGCCCTCCGTATTGACCGGCGTGAAATGGGAACTCTTCATACCCAAAGGTTGCGCCAGCAACTCCTGAAAAAGGGTTTCGAACTCTTTCCCCGCCGCCTTCTCCGCCATTCTTCCGGCAATCTGCATGGCAAGTCCTCCATACTCAAAACGGCTTCCGGGAGCAAAGACCGTATCCAAAGGAAGGATTTCCACAATCGCCGAATCCAGATGATTGTAGTTGTCTATACGAGGTTCCGGAAGATACGGGCGCACCCCCGAAGTATGGGACAATAATTGCCGCAAAAGGATTTTGCCTTTGGCATCTCCCTTAAATTCCGGCAGCCACTTCTCTACCGGGTCTTCCCATCCTAAATCCGTACGGTCGACTACCGCCCCGACCACGGTTGCCGCCACCCATTTTCCGGCGGAAGCGACATAGACTTTCGTATCGGACGTATAACCGCCGTAATCTTTCCGAAAAACTACAGAGTCGTTCTTCACCACGCAAACGGATGCTCCGGGATAATACCCCTTATCCACCCATCCCCGTATGAGGGAGTCCAGAGGCGAGAAATCATACAGTCTTTCCCTGCCGGGCGACACCTTGCAGGAAACGGCAAAAAAGCAGAGGCACGCAAAAGCGGCAATTAACAAGCGGCTGTTCATTTTGTCATTCGTTTAATTTTTCTTTATTTTCCTTTATTTCCGACAGACCTGTCACGAATACACCCTATTCCGGCTGCAAGTCCCAATATACCACATAACGCTGGTGATGCAAATCATAAAGCGGACGAATCACATCTCCCTGCTCGGTCGTAAACTTCAATTCATCCCCCTCACGCTGCAATGCACGTTCCGGATGCTTTACGTCTATCTTCAACGAAGTACGCAGCCCGGCGGGAACATGAAAATCATAAGTATAATAGTCATTATAAAGAGCGGGATTTGAAAAAGGAGCGGGCGCCTGCATGCCTTCAGTTCCCCGTTCTCCCGCCAATACCAACGGCCCGTACAGTAAAGCCGCCTTAGCCGGATTATCCGGAGTAGGCTCCAGCCTGAACTGCATCGGATAAGTCACAGCAATCCGGTCGCCTTCTTTCCATTCACGGGTAACGGCAATATAAGAACCCGGTTTCTGCCTGACGGCTATTTTCTTGCCATTCACCGATACTTTCACATTTTTGCTCCATGAAGGATAGCGCAGGTAGATAGTTGTGCGGACGGGTTTCCCGGTATGCAGGCTGAAATATGTCGTTTCATCCTGCGGGAACTTCGTTTCCTGACGCAGCGTCAATCCTTTTTCTTTCCATGTCACTTGAGAAGGGATAAACAGATTTACATATATGCCTTGACTATTGTGGTAATAAATGGCTTCCCCGTATTTGGCATGGCTTTCAAATCCGCTGCCGACACAACACCAGAAAGAGTTTTCCTTAGTGCTGTACAACTTGTGAGAGCCGGAAAGCAGAGGCAGGAAATAAGCCACCATCCCGGTTTCGGGGTCTTGCTGTCCCAAGATGTGATTGTACAAAGCCCTCTCGTAATAGTCCGCGACAGATGCGTCGGCCGTCCAACAGAAAAGGTGGCGGCTCAGTTTGAGCATATTATAGGTGCAACAAGTCTCTCCGGTATAACCCGTCAGATGCAGGGAGAGTTTCTCCGGGTCAAAGTAATGTTCTTTGTCGCTGCTACATCCCGGCGCAAAAGTATGGCGATCAATCATCGTATGCCAAAAAAATTCCGACAGTTTTTTACTTGTCTCGTTTCGGGTCAATTCATAGTTGCGGGCTTCCGCTATCACTTTCGGGATGAATGTATTGGTATGCTTCGTCCCTAAGTCGTCACGAGACTCTTTCAGCGGGTCAATCACGTCATTGTGATAGAAGTATTCCGCCAGCCAGCGGTAACGCTCATCCCCCGTCACCGAATACAAGTTGTAAAACGATTCGTTGATACCCCCGAATTCATTGCGAATCATAAGCCTGCGGGTTTCCTCACCAAGCGGTTTCAGTTTGTCGTATGCCCAGTCGCCCATACGGGTTACGATAGCCAACGCTTTCTGATTGCCGGCATACAGGTACTGGTCTATCAGGCCGGAAAACAGCTTATGCAAAGTGTACCAGGGAGCCCAGACACTCTTTCCCCGAATGTTCCGGTTTATCAACTCTTCGGGCCATGCACTCAAGTACCCGTTTTTCAACGCATTCTGCACTTCCTCCAGCCCGTTAACCAGACTGTCGCCTTTTAACTTGAAGATTTCACTGCCGGTAGCCGCATACATCAGACCGAGTGCCGAAAGCATGTGTCCGGTGGTATGTCCGCGAAGCTCGCAATCCAAAGACTCCCATCCGCCGAGCTTCTTCACGGTCATATATCCGCCCTCGCGCCCGGCAAACACGCCGGCATTGGTACGGAAGCTGTGTAACAGGCGGTTGACGTCTATTGAAGTCATCCAGGCGGAATCCCGAAGCATATTATCACGGAAACGGCTCGGCAGCAGACGGACGTCTTTCAGGTCGAAACTTTCTGCCTGTACCGGAACGATTGTCTCTTTCTCCAGTTTTCCCCGATGTTGTCCGGGATATACGGATTGAGCGGACATGACACCCGGAAATACCGATGCCATCCCTAATAATGTCGTAACTAAAACTTTTTTATTCATATTATTTCCATTTTTTACTTATTAGATACGAACAAAGCATTTCAAACACTCAAAGCCGCAAAATTATTTAATAAAGCTGCAATTCTTTAATTTAACGCGCATTTTCTCATAAAATTCACTCAAAACATCCTATCTTTGATTCCCGAAACAAAGAAAGGAGCTGCATGGATTTACGAACGGCAAATGTAACAAGATATATTCTTCCTCTGCGTGAGGGAGGCTCATTGCCCGCTTTAGCCGAAGCTGACGACGGATTCAAGTATGTAGTAAAATTCAGGGGAGCAGGACACGGGACGAAAGCGCTGATTGCCGAGCTGATTGGTGGAGAAATAGCCCGTGCACTGGGTTTCAGAGTCCCCGAAATAGTCTTTCTGAATTTGGACGAAGCCTTCGGACGGACAGAAGCGGATGAAGAAATACAGGATTTGCTCCAATGGAGCCGCGGGTTGAACATAGGATTGCATTTCCTTTCCGGCTCACTCGCCTTTGATCCGGCAGTACACACGGTAGACGGGAAAACCGCCTCGCAGGCAGTATGGCTGGACGCCTTGCTGACCAATGTGGACCGCACCGTCAAAAATACCAATATGCTGATGTGGCACAAAGAACTGTGGCTGATTGACCACGGAGCTTCCCTCTATTTCCACCATTCCTGGGCTAACTGGCAAAAGCAGGCGCTTGTTCCTTTCGTACAGATAAAAGACCATGTATTGCTGCCGTCCGCCGACAAACTGGAGGAAGTAAATACCGAATTCAAGCGACTGTTAACTCCGGAAAAGATACGGGAAATTGTCAATGCCGTCCCCGACGACTGGCTGAACCGGACGGAAGGAACGGAAACGCCCCAGGATTTAAGAGAGGTTTACATCCGTTTTCTGGAAGAAAGAACCAAGCATTCCGAACTATTTGTAAATGAAGCGCAACATGCAAGAAAGGCACTTATATGAATACGCAGTCATCCGTTTCGTTCCCAGAGTGGAACGTGAGGAATTTATCAATGTAGGGATTGTGCTGTTCTCCAAACAAGCCGGTTACCTGAAATCCCTCTATACGGTAGATGAGAACAAACTGAAACTGTTTTCTTCCGAGTTGGATACCGGTTGCCTGAAAGAAGGATTACGGGTATTCGATAAAATATGTTCAGGAAACAAGGAAGGAGGGGCAATCGCCGGTATGGATATTCCCGACCGGTTCCGATGGCTGACTGCGGTGAAAAGCTCCTGCATACAAGTATCCCGCCCGCATCCCGGACTCTCGGCCGACCTGGACAAAACATTAGAGAGATTGTTCGGGGAACTGGTTCTCTGACTCTCCCCCGGACAATTTTCCAAACCGGCGGCAGGCGGCACACCGTTTAACGGGCAGTGATATAAAAGCTCTGTTCCACGGCATCGGCTGTCTGTACTTTAGGCTCTACGCTACGCCCGTACTGCCAGGCCACAACCGTGACTTTTACCGGAAACTTCGCACGAGGAGGAATCGGAGTGAACACAATCCGGTCACCCGCTATTTCCGCCGGTCCTTCCTTTATATAATAGTAAACCGGAAGTCCTGCATCCGAAGTGCCATTTAAAGCGACTTCTCCGGTCGAAGCCTTGACGTCCCGCAGCTTGGGAAAAGTGATATGCTGCGGCATTCCTTCCTTATTCCGGTAAGGAATGCGGATTTCCACTTGCTGGACAGCACTCCGATATATATCATCCTGCTTTACGGAAGCCATCAGGCAGATGTTTCCCGTACGTTTCGGATTATCCAGTCCCATCCGGTAGAAACGGACCGTAAAAGTGGTATCATCCACCACTTCCACCGGACCGCAGATTCTCGACACTCGAATCGGGCGCTTGCCGTGCTCTTCCGAGTACGTCCTCCTCAGCGTATCTGTGTACACAGCTTTCAGGCGGAAGGTGACTCCATCTTCTTCGGGTTGGAAAGAGGGTGACATACGTACATGGGATTCCGGATTGAAAGTTACCAGTTTCCCTTTTTGCTCGAAACCGATGTATTGTTCCTTCTTTCCGCGTTCGCCGGCATAATACTTTTCCGTAGCGTCTGCCATTTCCTTATCAAAATACCAAAATGCCTGCTCCTTGTTTCCTTTATACTTATCATATGGAGCGGCATCGGCTGCGGGAATCTCATTTTTTCTCCAACGGTCTGCGAGCCAGCCGTCTTTGGCTTCCACAGGAATCAGTCGGACCGGAGCATCCAAAGGAGAGCGTTCCGGCAATCTGTATCGTACGGCCTTTTTCAGAAAGAGGGAAAGGTAGTCGACCAATTCGTCGGAAATATCGAAATGCCCGTGTCCGGCATCCGCAAGGAATGAAAGAGGGGCGTTCGGATATTCGCGGCGATAATCGAAAGAGGTTATCAACCGGTCTTCCCACCATTCGTCCTCTCCCATTACCATCAAAGAAGGAATGCCTTCAATCGTGCGGTTTCCCCAATCCAGATTCGCACGTCCGTAACCCGTCAGATGAGTCCTGGGCGAGTCACCGTGGATAGACAGGACGGCCAAGGTGCGTCCGGGATTCCAGGCGGCAAAGTTCCACGGATAAGTCGCCATTGCCGAGTGGCCGACAGGAATGACCGGCGCAAATTCCAATTCCGCATACCCGCTTATTTCAGACAGGTTTTTCATCATCGTCTCAAAGATTTGCTGCGTGCCTTTCGTTACATCCCAGCGTTGGTCTATTCCGGGAGTTATCCATATCTCCGCAATCCCAAGCTCGCTCATATTTTTCCGGAACTCCGGATGTTCGAAGATAGTCTCTTCGGTCATGTTATGTTGCCCTACCACAACGGCACGGACTTGCCTGCAATTCTCCGGTATCCACAGGTAAGCGGACGGATGCGCTTTCGTTTCTTCCGAAACCAGCTCTTTTATCTCTACCGACCATTGCCAGGGAGCTGCCGGGACCGGGGCTGCCTGCAGCAATAAAACAAACAAAGCCGCAAAAAAATATCTACTCATGATGTTTCTTTTAATTGTAAACCGCTTATTCACTTTCCAGCGGGGTGAAATGCAATGCAGCCCCTCCACTCGCTTTCAGCTTCAAGACGAGCTTATCCCCGGCCTTTACCTTCTTACGGACACTGCGCACTTTCGTCCGCGTATTCAACCTGTCGTCATCTTCATACAAGTAGAGCATATACTTCTTCCCCGGTTCCAGGAAATCCGCAGTCAACGTGACCGTACGGGCCTCCGTATTTGTCATAACTCCTACGAACCAGTCATTTCCCGAACGACGTGCCTGGACGATATACTCCCCGATTTCCCCGTCTAACGCACGGCTGTCGTCCCATACGCTCGGAACGGCTTTCCAGAATTCCAGCTCCTCCTCTCCTTTATAGAATTCCGGCCGGTCATACCAGAACATAAACTGCAAAGGGCTGTAATATACCGCCGCCATCGCCAACTGATGCGCTTTCGTATTCTTCACCCGCCCATTGAAATAACAGAGAGTATAATCTCCCGCACCCGCCAGGAAACGAGTGAAAGGAAGAATCGTATTGTGCGTCGCATCCGGCATTTCCTCGTTTCCGCGAATACCTTCCTGTGTCATCAGGTTGGGATAAGTACGGCTGAAACCTGTCGGACGGTATTCGTCGTGAATATCCACCATCAGACCGTATTCTCCGCACTTGCGGACCGCATCGTGCAACCACGTGCTCCAATGCTGATTGCCAATCTGTACAAAGCCGAACTTGATACCCTTCAATCCCCATTTTTTATACAAGGGCAACAGAGTATCCAACTGCTGCACCAACGCACGCTGATTGACATACACCATGAGTCCGACCCCTTTCGATTCGGCATACCTGCACAAAACAGGTATATCAAGGTCTTTATCCGGAGAAACAGAAGTAGCGTCCGAACTCATCTTCATTTCCGGACCGTACCAACCGGCATCCAAATGTACATACTGGATGCCACGTTCCGCCGCAAAGTCAATGGCAGCTTTCACCCTATCCTGTTTCAAGTCGCCCGAACGGAATACTTTTCCGGGTTTAATCCAGGAAGTGTCGGCCAGTCTGCAAGCCGGGTTCAGATTCAAGACGATATCATTATTGTTAATCAAGTCCACCGGACGTTCGCCGACCATGATTACGCGCCAAGGAGTACTGTAAGGAGAAATCACATCGACACTGCCATACAGGCTCGTTTCCAAAGTGGAAGGTTTTTCCGAAGACAGGCGGAACTTGCCGCGGGCATAATCCACCATCTCCGCTTCCAGCAAGGCAACCGACAATCCGTCAGGCAGTTTCAAAGTCAAAGGACGTTCACTTTCCTCTCTCCCCCATCCTTTCAGCGGACGAAGCTCATAAGGCCCTTGCGCCCAACGTTCATAATAAGCCATTGTCCCTTCAGGCATCGTGAAACTAGTCTGCTCGCCGACGATATGCAGGAAAAGCCCGTTTGTCAACTCCGGAAAATGATAGCGGAAAGCAACTCCTTCATTATAGGCGCGAATGATAATATTCATAAAGTAATTCTTACGTTTATCATAGCCGCCGTCCTTATTGCCATCTCCTTCTCCTTTCCTGAATTTGAGAACCATCTCATTGTAGCAGTCACGGACTTCCGCACGTTCGCCATACACGGGCTGCCATGTTTCGTCCGCCTTCCGCCGTTCAGTCCCCGTCAATTTCAGATTCTCACACCAGAAACGGCAGGTATCGTTCGGAATGCCCAACGCAGATTCAAACAACTGGTTCTCAATCAGGACTCCCAGTTTACTTTCCTCAATTACCGGACGGTTCTTATAAGTCAAGGTATAATACATTTGTGCATCACCCTCTCCCACCGCACGCTGATAAAAGGTAAAACGATAAGCTCCGTCGGGAGACGCCAGTTCCCGGCGGGTTTCCGTCATCACATCCTGAGCTTTCGCCAATACCGGTATTGCCAGCAACAAAAGCAAAATTCTTTTCTTCATTTTATTTACGTTCATGTTTATCTGTCTTTTCCATTATATACGAACGAGGAAGAAATTATACTCAACATCAACTATACGATAAAAGACAAAAAATCTTTGTGAAGAGGTGAAAGACACTATCTTAAAAGATAGAATTCCATCTGAACTTTGGCATTATTCCATCTGTTCCCTATAAAAAGTCGGCGTCATTCCTGTCAGCCGTTTAAAGATGCGATTAAAGTGTACCGATGATTCAAACCCGCAGGCCGCACTGATTTGAGAGACATTCATCACACTGTTATTCAACAATTTACAAGCATATCCGATACGCATATCGAGTACATACTCTTTGAATGTCTTTCCTGTATTTTCTTTAAAGTACCGGCAGAAAGCAGCGGGATTCATCGCTGTGTAAGAAGCAATTTCATCCAAGCCGACGGATTCGGTATAATGTTTGTTCAGATAGGCAATCACCTTTTCCATCCTTTCATTACGCATGATGGAAGGAGCCGGGGTATAATGGGAAGTCGTCAGATATTTCCTGCGGTTGCCGGCAGCCATCATTTGCAGAAGTGAAAGCAACAGGATGATTTGTTCCGCCCCTTTGGCGGAAGGAATCCGTTGCAACAGCTTGAAGATTTTTCCCGAACGGGCAACAGTGAATTTAATTCCCCTGCAGGCATCCTCCAGCAAATTCCTGATGGGAATAAACTGGGAATATTGAGAAATGGAATAATGCATAAAGTCTTTCTCGAATTGGATATTCACTCCTTTCACTTTCGGTTCGGGTTCTTTTCCATTGCCCAATTCCTCCCTGCTACCGGATTCTTCTCCATTATCCGGCCTTTCCCCGTTATCCGTTTTTTCTCCGCTATCGGATTCTCTCCTGTCCTCCGGCGGACTCTGCATGCTATGAGGCAGTTCGGAACCGAAAAGAATCAAATCGCCTTTCGAATAAGGGATAATGCTGTCACCCACCAGGCAATCCCCCTCTCCCTTCTCCACATAGATAATCTCATACTCACTATGAAAATGCCACGGATACGTAAAACGCGGATATTCATAAAAGCGGGCGCGGACGGGATTGGAAGCCGTAATAGCCAACTTCTCATTCATTATCTTCTTCATAAATCTCCTTGCTGAACTATTTTTGCAAAGATAGGCAAATATCTTGCAAAAATACGCATCATAGTACATGCAGAGTGCGGGCAAGCACAACGACACCCGCAAGCTGGCAAAGAAATTTGCAAAGAGAACTCATTTCGTACATCTGCGCAGTACGGCTGCCATGCCCGGAGGAAACTTTATCGAAAGTTCCCATCTCACGGGAAGAGGACATCTGATTGACCTCATCCGTATCTTCGAGCATGAGAATCCGGGATTGCCGATGCGTGTAGACCACGGAAGAATGATGCTGGGAGATGAAGACAAAGGCTACAATCCGGGATATTCTTTCCACGGACGTATGTTGGCTCTCGCACAGGTAGAAGGAATGATGGCTGTGGTGGACGATGAAAAGGAGCATCGGATGAGACTGTAATAAAAAACAATAGCCATTATTTTCATCTCTTCCGATTCCCCTTCTTCGGAGCATCGGATTACGACAAAATTACCTGCTGCCGGCACTAGGCGTAGAATAGTGTACGAATGACCGTTTCGGTATCAAACCGGATGGCAACCTCTCATGGCGGGGAAACGAAACAGGAATGAGACAAATCTCTCTACATATAATTATATTTAGTACCAACTGCTGTCATCTGTCACACAACGTACAGTAATACACTGATTATAAACGAAAAAGACCGTGACAGCAAGCTGTGACAGCAGCATTAAAGAGAAGAAATGCCGTCACCTGCTGTCACGCAATCAATATCCCCGCCATGTGTAATACAAAGAACATTAGTTTCGTTATTTGTTTCTCGGCTTGAAACTTTAGTTTCAAAGGCTAGAAACTCTAGTTCCAAAAGCTAGAAACCCTAGTTTCAAGAGCTAGAAACTCCAGTTCCAAGAGCTAGAAACTCTAGTTCCAAAGGCTAGGAAACTCCAGTTTCAAGAGCCAGAAACTCTAGTTTCGAAGGCTAGAAAATTCTGTTTCGAAGACAAGGAACTACCTTTCCCAAACAATGAAACGCTTAGGAACAAAGCATAAGACAAATGCTAGAGTGTAGAAGTAACAAATATCAGGCACAGAAACTCACGCTATCAACCATTCTCCCAAATTCCTATTTACCGCATCAAAAGAAACACCGACTTTCACTAACCGGCGTCCATCCGCAATATATGGAATGAGATAGCCTTTTTCGTCAATCTGTTGCAAAGCTTCTTCCGCCGTGCCGTCCAGCTTGAACTCAAAGACATAGATACAATCACGTGTCTTTACTACCGCATCCGCACGTCCGATAGCACTTTGCACTTCCGACTGTATGAATTGCCCCATCAATTTGAAAACAAGATAGAAAACAACCTGGTAATGACGTTCCGTCTTCGTATTCAGCTCGTATGGAAAATCGGCAAAGAAGGCACGCAGGCGGGTAAGGAAGGTTTTTACATCGCCATTACGAAGTTTCTCAAAGCTCTGTATGCCTACCGGAAGCTTGCGGGGCAGGGATGTTGAAGTACGATTTATATTCATAACGTCATCTCGACTTAATATGATTGCAAGTATGCGTCTACAAAAATACAAAAACTTTCAGGATACAGGAAAGATAGGAGACTTTCTTCCGTCTTTATTGAATTTTAAAGGAATACCTGCCGGACAAAAGCCGCAATACCACCTTTCCGCCTTCCGTCCCTACATATTCTATCCCTTTACTCTTCTTCAACGCTTTATTCCCCTCAACGATGTTCTTCACGGAAGCGGCGGGAAGATATAACGTCGCGGTCGTGTTGGCCGGAACCGCGCATTGATAAATGACGGCGTCCTTCTCCACTCTCCAACCGCTCTCGATATGCCCGTACATGGAATCGTAATACCCTTCGGCGTAAGTCATGCCGCCGGTAGCGTCCACTTCCGGCTTCAATACAAACCGTTTGAATCCGGGAGAATCTTCATCCCGTTCTATGCCCAAAGAATAATTGTACATCCATGCACCGACCGCACCGAAAGAATAATGGTTGAAAGAATTCATGCGGTTATTCCCCCCGAATCCATCCTCGTGGGTATAGGAATTCAGCCGTTCCCAGATGGTGGTGGCTCCCTGCTCCACCGAATACAGCCATGACGGATAAGCCGTCTGCTGCAACAGCCTGTATGCCGCCTCGCTGCAACCGTTGTCCGACAAGGCTTTGCTAATCCACGCCGTCCCGATAAAACCCGTCATCAACGAATAAGGAGGACACTGCTTGCCTTGCTCCGTCTTATTCTCCCTGACGATTGTCTCCATCAGGTTCTTGACAAACTTCGGTTTATTCTCCTCGTCAATGATGCCGAACACTAGCGGAAGCACATAAGAAGTCTGCGTATCCACCAGAGTCCCCCGCCTCTCCGGTATGAAAGCGGAATGGATGGTCTTGCAGGTTTCCGGTTGCAGGTAAGTACTGTTAAAAAAAGCCTTTCTCTCGCCGTGCAGCTTCCGGTACTCCTCCGCATCCGCAGTCTTACCCAGAACGGCCGCTATCTTGCCCATCAGCTCCAAATCGTAAATGAAATAAGCCTCCCATAAGAGGGATTTATCATTCCTGCTGTCTTCAGGCCCCAACCAGTCGCATAAATCACCCCATACCCGGTTCTGCACAAGCAGGTTCGTCTCCGGGTCGATAGTCTTGTCGAGAATATAAGAAACATACCGTTTCATGGCGTCGTAATGTTCTGCCAGCAATGCCTTGTCTCCATATTGCCGGTAGCACTCCCAGGGTACTGTGATGCCGGCGCTTCCCCATAACAAACCGCCGAAGCCGCCGCCCAAAGGCGCAATGTCCGGGAAACGCCCGTCCTTGCCTTGCACGTCGCGCATGGAACGGAGATATCTTCTCAGGAACTGCGGAACATCCGCCAGATACGTTGCCGTGCGGGAAAAGACGGAAATGTCTCCCGCCCATCCCAAACGTTCGTTCCGTTGAGGGCAGTCGGTCGGGACAGACATGAAATTGGCGAAAGAGGACCAAGTGATATTTTCCCACAACCTGTTTACTTTCGCGTTCGATGTCTCGTAACGGGAGGCCAACTCATGGATGGAACTCAGCACCACTCCTTTCACCGCTTCTACGGGCAGGGGCTTGTCAATGCCCGTTATCTCCACAAACCGGTAGCCATGATAGGTGAAGCGGGGAAGAACCGTCTCCTCACCCCCTTTGGCGATATAGATGTCCTGCGCCATGGCAGCGCGGATATTCTCCAACATAATCATTCCGATATGGTCTTTATATTCGGGCAGGTCCGGATATTTCACCTCGGCAAAACGAAGACAGACTTTCGTTCCCGGCTTCAAGCCGGACAACTTTATTTTGGGGACTCCCGCCATGTTCTGTCCCATGTCATAAACAAACACGCCGGGACGCACTTCCTCCATCGAGAGCGCGGTCAGTTCCGTCCTCGCTTTTACGGTCTGCCCGAACTGCCCTATCAGTTCAAAACCGGAATAGTCGTTTACCCAGGGTTGGTCCGGGGTTCCGTCCGTACAGATATTACCCTCCAGCGCAACTTCGCAGGCAGGCTTCCACTTCGCGGCATCGTATGCAGCCGTGCTCCACCCTTCTACCTCCGCATCACGCAAAGCGTCATACACTTCGCCCTGAAAGAAACTGCCGTAACAGACAGGGCCTTTATCATAATATTGCCAGGAAGAGGGGTCGGTTACGATTACTTTCTCCCGCCCGTCCGCATAAGTGATTACCAGTTTTGCCAGCAATGACTGACGGTCGCCGAAGAAATTCCAGTTGTCTCCCGTAAAAGTAGCTCCTCCGCTCCACCATCCTTCAGACAGTAAAGCACCGAGCGCATTCCGCCCGGAACGGATATGCTCCGTCACGTCAAATGTCTGATATAAGTGTGTTTTATTGTATTGGGTGATTCCGGGATTGAAATAGTCGTCTCCCACCCGTCTGCCATTCAGATAAACCTCATAGATGCCGCGTGAGGTAACATACAGCCGCGCTTTCTTCACCTTTGCATCCAAAGAGGCGAAGACCGTCCTTAACATCGGCGCCGAACGGGGCTCCGGAGTGAAGATGTCGAGAACTCCCGAAGAAGCGCCGTCTATGCGGCATACCGTATCCTGCAATGTAGCGATTACATTGGAAGGGCTCCGGAAGTCGGCTATTTCCACTGTCGAGAAAGAGGCCGCCTGTCCGGCAGGAACAAAGTAACCCATATCTCCCGCTACGGGGAAAGTGATGAAATCACCGCCCCGGCCCAAAGGATTCAGGTTGGCAGAGCCGATTTCTTTCCCGGCATTATCCACATAAAACTGCGTAAAGCCCAAATTCGAGCGAAGGCTTATCTTATGCCAGCCGTATTTATTACGCTCGTTGACAAGCTCCTGCGGAATGGCGAAACTCTTATAGGGAATGTCTTTCCTGTCATTCGGATGATAACCTGCCCGGTACACGTTCAGCACCGCCTCTTTGCCCGAAAGCAACGGGGCGATATCCAGTTCGACTCTGATATATGACTCGTCTTTTTTATTTTCCAACCGGTAGAGGTTCTTATACCGGTTCATCAAACGTCCGTCATTCGCCCCGTAAATAAATCCGGAACGGGTGGTCCGGGACGCTTCGTCCAACCGTAAAGAGAAGTCCAGCCTAAAAACCGGAAGATAATGGGAATAGAACGTCCTGTCTTCATCTCCTCCTCCAATCCATTTCGCACCGCTCCATCCCTGATAAGCGCGGTCGCTGCTCATCAGCCCGGTTTCAAACCAGGAAGAAGCGGAGGCTTCTCTGTGTTTCGCATCCCACACGCGAACCGTCCACAGATAACGGGTGGCTGCTTTTAAAGGAAGTCCGGCATATTCGATGTTCAAGGAATTGCCATCATTGATTTTTCCCGAATCCCACACTTGCATCCCTGCCTCATCGGTCACGACGATTCGGCAAGCCGCCTGCGACAGACCTCTTTCGTCCGCCGTTGCCTCCATCCGCCAACTGAAACGGGGGTTTTCCACGTCAATCCCCAACGGAGTCGTAGCATATTCCACTTGTAGTTTTTTGAGTTGAAAAGGAGTGTCGGCCATGCCTGGCAAGCTGTTTACCAACACAAAGAATAAAAAGCAAACGTATTTTTTCATTTTGTATCAGTGTTTTTTGTCAATTCCATTAAAATCCGCAAGGGCTTCCTTCCGCAATTCCAATCGCCGGAACAGGGTTAACTAATTCACAATCCGCGCAAAGATAACACATCCTGCACAAACCCGAACAGAACACAAGTTTTTTTATCCGAAACCGAAGCCTTTTTTACATTTCAGGACTAACGTCGAAGCGGAAACACGAATCGAGAGAGACGATATTCACCTGTACCGATGGCGTCGGAACATACTTCCTTTTATTTTCCCTCCAATAATCCTCCAGTTTATCCACCTCTTCGGCAGTCAGATGTATCACGGCTCCATGCTTGGGAGAAGTAAAACGGCTTGTTTTCATCACTCCCTCATTGAAACGTCCCAGATTCTTGAAATTCACGAAATCCGACGTTTCGACAAAAGCAAAATTATGAGGATGAATGCTATATACATCGTACATCAATACCCATTTATCCTCCCCGATACGTTTCCATACATGAGGAGCCTCGCAAGCTTTGGGTTCCGAATCGTACCAGCGGGCATCAAACCTGTAATCTCCGTCGATTCGGTCCGAAACGGCCTGCTTGATACCTGCCTCCCCATCGTGGGAGACATAAAACAAACGATATGTATCCCCTACCTTCGTTATGTCGCCGTCTATGGCCGAAACCTTTTCGCTAGGATACTCGAACAAAATCCGCGGGAGCGTTTCTATCCTGTCAAATTCGTCATTCACATACACGTAATAAAGCTTGTTCGCTTCATTTTTGAAACGCATGGTGAAATAAATCATCAGTTTTCCTTTTTTATCGTCGTATGCCACTTCCGGAGCCCAGACGCAACCAATCTCGCCCAATCCGGCAGACAACTTGTCAAAGCGGATATTCGTGCGTTTCCAATGTATCAAATCCCATGACTTCATCAATACCAACGCCCGGTTGTTGCCCCAGCCGTATTCACGCCCGTCACGTTCCCATTCCGTATCCAGATAACCGTCTCTTCGGGCAAACACGCGCAAATCGGTCATGGCGAGGTAAAAGGCGCCGTCCGGCCCGCGGAAGATATGCGGGTCGCGAATCCCTTTCTGATAAGCGATTGTATCTCCGGCAATGACCGGTTCGCCATCATTCAAAGCCGTAAAAGTATAACCGTCACGGCTGACGGCCATATAAAGCCCGTGAGTCTCGTCTTTGTGGAATACCATCAGGTAAGCGCTCATATCCTTTTCCTGAGGAACCGCATTTTTATAACGGAACTGCCTGAAACCCGCACTTCCCTTTCCCGCAGAGAGCAGGCCGATACGCAAAGCGAAAAAGCCGTGGTAGTTATTGTGGTGAAGTTGCGAAACATCTATATTCTCCGCCAGAGTGGTCCATGCCCCGTTACCTTTGCCAACCATAATCCGAACGTTATTTCCCTGATTCTGAAGTCTTACGGTGAAGCGCTTCCCTAATGTGTTGGGCAATTCGACTTTCTTGTCCGCATTTTGACAGACAATGAATTTCTCACCGTCGGACATCACGCCCGCATAAGCTTTCTCACGATAGAACAAGAGCAGCCCCGCTATATTCTTTTTACCGACATGGACCTCAACTTGCACCTCATAGTTTTTATCTTCGGGAGTCGTCAACAGCAACCGTCCGTCATCCGGACCGCTCCCCTTGGCGTCCACCCGCAAGGTTTGTCGCCCGAACGCCAACGACTGGGGCGCATATTCTTTCCAGAAAGTCCATTGAAGGCCCAATTCCGGACCTTCAAAGTCGTCGGACAGACACAATCCGCGCTTTATCCGCTTGTCCTCCGGCATCGGGGCAGCGGACAGTATCGGGTCGGCGGACGGTTTCGTCCGGAACCACCCGTCGTCGGTCCATTCGACAGGTTCAAGCAAAGTTTGCCGTCCCAACGTGTGATATCCTTTCGCATAAGCATGGTACACAATCCACCAGTTGCCGTTCACATCGTCAATCAAGGTTCCGTGTCCCTTGGACCACCAGTTGTCATTCCCGCTATAAGTATGGACAACCGGATTGTAGGGAGAATTTTCCCAAGGACCCGTAATGTTCCTGGAACGGGCGGAAACAACCATGTGGCTGGTGGCAGGCCCTGCCGTTCCCCCCTGTGCGGAGGTCATATAATAATAACCGTCCTTATAATTCAGTTTGGGAGACTCCAAGCACATGCATTCCGTATCCCAGCCCTTCGGATACTCCCAACCGTCATAAACCTTTTTCTTTTCACCGGTGACGGACAGGCCGTCATCGGACAGGCGGACGACTTCCCCTTCATTCACATACAGATAGCGGTTGCCGTCCACGTCGGCAATATGGCCGGGGTCAATGCCGCTTATTTTCAAATCGACCGGCTTACTCCAGGGGCCTTTGATATCATCCGACCAAATCACCCAGTTCGTTCCGGCAGCCGGATAATAGATATAAAAACGCCCTTTATATTTTACCAAATCCGGAGCCATGGCAGAACCGTCCCAATCCGGCAGGGCACGGCACACCGGTTCCCAATTTATCAAATCCCGCGAATGCCAAATCAAGAAGCCCGGCGCGTAGTAAAAAGGGGAATGTGTCATATAATAATCTTTCCCGTCACGTATTATCGAAGGGTCGGGATAGTCGCCCGGAATAATCACCTTGGGATATTCCTGCGCATACAATATCCAACTTGACAAAGCAAGGAGGAAAAACAAAACATTTTTTTTCATGGTATTCAAATTAAGACAAGACCCGGTCTTGCATATCTCTTCATAAATTCCGTCACAAAGATACAAAGCACCGCCAAGTTATTCAACTTTTTTTTCAACCGCGAGAGTAAAGGTAAGGGCAGAGCCGCCTTCACTCTGCCCCGCATACGTCCTTTACAATGGAAAAGCTATTTTACCCTCACATTCTCTACAAAACCTTTCCTGTCCGCGTTCAATTCCTCCAGTGAAACCACCCGCTTGCCGTTCAGCACGATATTTTCGAACAGGATGTCACTGACCTTGCGGTTTTCGTCATACCCTTCCATCAGTGAAGGATTGACATACTTGCCCGTACAGGAGATATTGCGGAACACGATGTTCTCCACGCCCCGTCCCGGACCGGTATTGTACTTCCGGTTATACATCACCCGCAGGTGGAACAATTGCCCCTCCTGGATGTTCTCCACCCGGATATCCTCGAACGTGATGTTACGCGCGAGATTATGGTCTCCCACGTTGATTGCCATGCAGCCCTGATAATTCCGGTCGTCCTCATCATGTTCCAGAATGTCTATGTTCTGAAACACCATGTCCTCAAGCACCTCGTCGCCGGTCTTCGTATTGCCGTGCGTGCCTATATTGACAGGATGCGCGATGTCGGCCCAAAGGGTCGAGTTGCGGACACACACATTGCGGCAATCTCCGTAAAAATTCCAGCGATGGGTATAGAAAGCAAGGCAATCGTCGGAATTGCGCAAAAATACATCGTCGATGACAATATCGGAACAGGACATGAAGTCCAGCCCGTCACTCCATCCCTGATAGCTGAACGACTTCAAGTTCCTGACGGTAATTCCCTCAGACTGCCCGCCGGAAACGGTGTAATGACGCGGATTGACAACGGTAATGCCGTCAATCAGCACGTTTTTGGAATATGCCACCGATATTCCCTGCTGCGGTTCGAGCAACATGCCGTGCCCAAGAATCTTCACGTTCTCCACACTGTCGCAGGCAAGGCATCCTTTCAGGACGGCTCCCCCCTCCAGATAGACGGTCGTGTTGGAAGGAATGCGGAAACATTTTCCCGCCGTATCGGCAGGCTCATGGATGCCGGCTTCGAAATACATCACATTCGGGTCGTTCCTGTCAGGCACATCCGCGATAATCGGATTCGCAAAAACATGCAGGTTGTTCAGACGGTCTCCGTTGAACTCCACGGACAGCTTTTGCGGCTTATCCAATGTAAACAGGAGGAAGTTTCCGTCTATCTCCGGCCGGATGCCTTTGGATAAAGGACGCACCACCGCCGAACGGATGTCTCCGTTGTTTTTCCGTATCAACACTTCCACCTTACCGGAGAAGTCGAACTGCACCATTGTGGCGTCAGACCGGGTATCCATGTCCACCTTCACGTTGTATTCGTAAAGGTCTATCCATTTTTCCTCGCCGGCCTGCCGTATCCTCACCGTGTAGTCGTCGTTATGACGGGCATAATAGATACCTTGCGGAACCGGATACGTCACAATTTCCGCCCGTGCGGACACGGCTGCCATAACAAAAAGAACAAACAATGTTATTTTCCTGATTAGTTCCATCTTAAAAACAATAATACCGATTGTTAGAAATTCACCGCAGACTATACGGACAACCGTTGCCGGAAACCTTGCCGTACGGACGATTCCGCAGAACCTGCGGCAGTATGTCTCTTTTTATCTTGTGTACATCAATGTGCCAAAACCCAAAGCATCAAATCCACCGGAGTTCTCGCCGTAATTCCCTCCTCCGCCTTCGATGCCGCGTGTTTCTACCGCAATGTCCAGATATTTAATCTGTTCGTCTTTAATTCCTTCCGCGTTCTTATAGTGGTAATAAGGAAGCGCCCAGATGGGACGGTCTTGTCCGCGGCTCCCTTCGCCGATGGCCGTGCATTTTTCTTCCGACACTCCGTTCCACTGATTGGTGTAATAGCGTATGTACGTAATATACGGCACTTCGTCTGTGGTATAATTATAACAAGCCACATATTCACAAGCTTTCAGGAACATATTTTCCTTATATTTGAAGAAGTCGTCTCCCTGATTGTACGCCAACTGGCAAATGGTTCCCAGCAGCCCGACGCACATCAGCGTATGTCCCTGGTCGCGCCCGCTTTCCTGCATTTGGGCGAAGTTCGCGTATTCACCCGTGAAAACATGATAGATGGCTCTTGTCAGGCGTCCGTTGGTGCTGCCTGTCTGGAAATGTTCAATCGCCTCGTTATAGATGTCCCGCCGGTCGGCAAGGATGCCTATCGCCATAACGGAAGCGACGTTGCAAAGCCCCCAGTTCGCCCAGTAATGAAGGTCGGTCGTCCCGTGGTGACGCACCAGGAAATCTTTGTTGGCGGGGTAGAACACGTCTACCATCCAGTTCTGGTAATCCGTAAAATCTTTGGCGTTCCATCCCGGATAGTCACGAAGCAGCTCGCCCGCTATCGCAAACTCGTATCCGTAGATACCGGCCGCCAGAGAGACGTTGGAGTTTCCGCCCAAACCGGTACAGACATCCGCCCACTGATTCAGTATGTCTACCGCTTTGGCGGCATATTCGTCATTCTGCTCTATTTTCCAGCGCAGCCCCAACTGATAGGCAGCCGCGGCGCCCCTGGCGGCATTCATGTAGTTCTCGTCTCCGCTCACCCCGCGCTTAATGGTCTCCACAGGAGAAGTCACGAACGACAATTGCGCATATTTGCTACTCTTCAACAGTTCGTAGCCTTCCTTCCACGGCGATTCCTCCAAATGGGTGCGGATACGTTCGAAATCCTCTTCCGTATGCAATCCTCCCACATGCTCAAACGGCACGGACAAAGCCTTCGACTCCACTTCCACCAAATTCTCCTCATCTTCTTTAAGCGGGATATTCTCCAAATCCGTTTCCGCATTTATATCCGGCAAATCGATGCCGTCCCCGCATCCGGCAATTACCGCGGATGCGACAGCTATAATCATATAAGCTATTTTTCTCATAATACTGTCTTTTTTATATTGGTATAAAATCAAGAGAGTTGCTGCAATCCGGTAAAATGCATCCTCCTACTCTTTCAAAAGAATCTCAACGGACGATACTTTTACGCATTTGTTATTGACAAACTGTACGACAAAGCCCAATGTCGATACGCCGTCATAATCTATCTTCACGTCTTCCTGCGAGAACCGGACATTCTTGCAACTGCCTTTTTCCGTCAGATTAATGGAAGCTTTTATGCTCCCGTCATTGTCCTCCCACTGGAATTTGCCTCCATCCAGGTTAGAAGGCTCGCCGCCGCCCTTCTGAATCAGGAATCCCGCCTGTTTTCTGCCGCCTGCGTCCACGTTGACCTCCGCAACATTCAAAACAATATCGTAAGTTCCTTTAGGAAGTTCTATCGCCTGCCACATTTTTCCATTCTGCTTATTCGGCAACCCCCATCCTGCCTGAATCACCAACAGCCCTCCGTCGGCATCCATGAACAAGCCTTCTCCGGGACGGCCCGCCAGACTCTCGTCATGATAGAACCCGTCATTGCCACTGCCGTAATTGAACGACCAGCCGGCAGGAGTGCAATGTCCGCTTGCCGCTCCTTCTACGGAAACAAACGGCCGCTTACCGTTGACAAGCACATATTCCGATACGTCGCTGCCTTTTTTCAGCATATTCAATTTACCGGTACTGGCAACCTGTGTCCCGACACCTTCGAAATGCAGGACGACCGCACCTTCGCCCGCTTCGCTGTCGGCGGAAACGCTTGCCGTGATTTTCGTATCGCTCTCAACGGTAAAGTCCAGCTCCTGTCCGTTGAAAACGGCGCTTGTAAGGGTGCTGTTCTTAAAACCGCTACCTTCGATTGTAATGACATCACCTGCCCGGACAGCATGTTCACTGAATACGTTATCGGTAACTACCGAGGTTATCACCGGCGAACTCAACACTTCAAACACGGAATAGTCTTCTCCCAACTCTATTTCGGCTCCCTGCATGGACAGAGACAAGGCGGTCGCGCCAAAATCCGTCAGTACCGGTACTTTCACCAGAAGGGCTCCGCCTCCTTCCGCCAGTTTAATATCCGTAGCGGGAGTCTCCCCGAATTTCACTTCAATGTCTTCCACAGAACGGACGAAATTCTTTCCGGAAATCGTAACCTCCGTACCTACATATCCTTTAAGGGGAGTCACGCTTTCTACTACCGGTTTCGGCAATACGACATATTGCAATTGCGTCTGGACCGTTTCAAACGGAGTGATGACAGTAACCGTATAACCGCCCGCTTCCAAAGAGGCGGGAACCGTAAGCGGAATGCTGTTTTCCGTCAGGTTCTCCCTGTCTATCACGGCATCCGCCGGCTCTTCCCCGTCCTTGCTGAAAAGAACTCTCAAAGTTCCGGGCTCTTCAACGGACTCATCCAGCAATTCCTGTACAAGGTTGGTTCCCGTTATGGTAAACACGCTTCCCGCAAAGCCCGAAGGAACCGGCTCGCCCTCTTCCGGCACATCGAGCGCGGCATGCCGGAGAACCGTAAAGGGATAAGAAGAGAGGTCTACGCTCTGCCCGTCTACAACCAGGGAGACTGTCCCGCTCGCCGCCGTTTCCGGAACCTTCACGGTAAATTTTCCTTCTGCCGGTTCTCCTATGATTTCCGCCTTATTCTCCGTATCGTCGCCGAAATAGACCGTGTATAAAGAAACGGCCGTCACCAAATCGTGACCGATAAACGTAATCTCATCGCCGGGGAACCCATACTGGGGTTCCACCTTGCTCACTCCCGGCTTGCCTAGTACCTGATAGATGAAATCCGTCTCTATCCGTTGTCCGTACACATCGACGGTAATCTTTCCGTCCGTGGCGTCGGCAGGGACTTTTACGACAATCTCTGTTTCGGTACAAGAGAGCACCTCCGCTTCTTTCGAACCGATATAAACATTCACCATATCCGCCCGGATGCCGAATTCAGTCCCCGTTATGGTGAATTCGCTGCCGGCATATCCGGAATAGTAAGATAGTTTCTCGACCGTTGCCACCGGGTCCGTGTGGCTCATGGAAATAATTTCCTCATTGTCCCCGTCACAGGAGGTTATCATACAAAATGAAAAGAAGGCGGGAAACAACCAATTATATATTTTCTTCATAACAATCTTAACCGTTTTATCCTTTTTGCTTAATTAAATCCTTCATTTAAGAACCAGTTTCACGTCTGTCACCTTAAAGTAGGTATTGCTCGAACCGACCGTCATAAGGAAACCGATTACGACATCCGCGGCTTCATCCAAAGTTATCGCGGGCGTAACCATCGTGCCCGAAACCGCATTTGCATCCGGATTCCAATTGTCGAAAGCGACACATACCCCTCCCAGGTCCGTAACAGAAGCGATGTCTTCCACATTCGGGATGGCAGTATCGTCGGTTCCGGGGATTATCACCGCATAAAGCGCGTTATTGTCACTGTTCGGGAAATACGTTTCGGCATAGGTGACTTCCATCGTATAGGTTCCTTTACGCAAATGGACGGCCTGCCATACTTTTCCGTCGGTCACGGCGTTCTTCCCCCATCCTCTCTGGAAAGTGAGGAATGTGTTCGTTCCTTGCTGCTGCCTGCATCCGGTAGGATTCAATGAAGCCGCATTCTGATTCCAGCCCACAGGTTTGCTCCAGTCGCCCGGATTCTCCTCTTCGCTGGCAAACGGCTGTTTATAGTTCTCAAGGTAAAGCACTGTCACATCTCCCTTGGAATTCGGGTTGAGCATGGCGCCTGCCGTCAAATCGTACCCGTGAATCGTAACTGTCACGTTGCCTGTCTCATACCCGTCGGGAGTGACCGCCCTGATAGTCTGCCCGTCTACCAGCGTAAACTCGGCAGGCGTTCCGTTGAAACTGACCGAGATGTCCGAAGCGTCCGTCCCGAAGTTTTTCCCGATAATAGTCACGATATCCCCGGCATCGGCTACGCTGCTCCCGTCTTCATTGTCGGACTCCATGCTTATGATTACGGGGGTAGGCAACACGGTATAATGGCCTATATTTTCCAGTTTATTGGTATAAACCTGCAATGAGACATCGCTGCTGACCGCCGTCTCGGGCACTTCAACCACAATGCGGTTGTTCTTGCACATCAATATCTCGGTTGCCTGCACCGCACCGAAGAACACCTTTACGGCTTCCGCACGGTCACCGAAGTTCGTACCCGTGATAACCACCTGCGAGGCGACATATCCGTCGGTCGGATACATCTCCGTCACTTCCGGCATGGGGTATTCGTAAACTCTGTACTTGGCGTCTTGCTCACAGCCGAGAAACAGTGCGGAAAGGCAAACAAGCACCGTCAAGTGAAATGAGTATGTATATAAATGTTTCATATATGCTGCTTTTTATTGTATTCGAATCGTTTTAATCAAAAATCAATATCCCGGATTCTGCACCAGATTCGGATTCAGGTTTATCTGGTCTTGCGGAATCGGCCATAAATAATCCATCTTGTTGAACGAACAGTCGGTAGATTTGAGAAGTACCACGGCCGGTAACTTGCCGAAAGGAGTATCCACTTCTTCCGTTCCTTTCGTATAACTTGCCGGCTTATACCTGTCGGACACGGCGTCGCCGTCGGAATCTACAAACACGGTCGGATAATCGGCGTTCCCCACTATCATGCCGCAACGCGACTCATTCAGCTCTTCCTCGGCAATGCCCCAACGTTTCAAATCGTCGCAGCGGTAACCTTCCATATAAAGTTCCAACGTGCGCTCGCGGCGAATTTCATCCAGCATCACTTCGCTCAAGGATTTATCCGCATTCTCCGCCACTCCGTTTTTAATCTGTGCGGCCAGCGCATTCGTCAAGTCGGCTATACCTGCACGTTCGCGTATCTTATTAATCGAATTGTCCAACTGCTCGTCCGATATTTCACCGTAACGCTCCATCACGGCTTCCGCATAGTTCAGGTAGACCTCTGCCAGGCGAAGCACCGGATAATTGGCCGATTCGTCTTTGTTGTTATAACTGATGTCGGTCACTGCGAACTTATAAGTGCCGTAACCGGCGTCTCCGGTCAGATTGGTCGATTCGTCGGGTTTGCCGATATAAGATTCCAGGCGGTAATCGCGGTTTTCATACTCGTCGCCCGGTGTTTTATATCCTTTGAACTTGTCGGACATCGAAATGGGAAGCCCGTCCGAACACAGAAACATGTCTACCAGTTTCCGGCTGGGACGCAAGGTGTAGACGATACGGCTCAACTCTACCTGCCCTTTACGGGTATCCCGGCTGTAAACGGCCGCGATGACAAACTCTTTGTTCGTGTCCCTTCCCGCACCCGCCGGATTGCTTCCCGCCTCCTCGATATTGAACAGGTAACGGTTGCTCAGATTCTTCATCGCATCCACATTATTGTAGTTCCAGAGCGAATAATTCGTATCGTCCATCACTTCCTTCGACAAGGCGGCGGATTCTTCGAGAAAAGAGTTCACCTGGTCGGAAGAAGGTCCTGCCGACCCTTCGAAGTCCGTAGAAGTGCCATTGTATTTCCTCCAGGTAGCTTCATACAACAGTACCCGCGCCTTGAACGCCTTCGCCGCCTGCTGGCTGATTCGCCCTTTATCGCCGGCAGCGATATTTTCTTCCCTCGGCAGGACGGCTATGGCGGCGTCCAAATCGGACAGGATAAGGTTGACAACCTCGTAACGGCTGCTGCGGGCTCCCATCAATTCCGGCGAATCGACATCAAGCACGCCGGTCACAATGGGCACGCCGCCAAAGAACTTCAGCAGATAGAAATAATTATAAGCGCGGAAGAAATGCCCTTCACCCGTTTCAACTTGGATGTCCTCCCGGCTGCCCGAATAGGTTTTCGCTTTCTCCAGCAGGATATTCGTCGCGCGGATATTGGCGTAACAGTTCCCCCAACGGCTGTCATTCCCGCCTGCGGAAAGATTGCCTGTACCGACTCCGTAGGAATACTGGAAATTTGCGGAAAGGTCTGAAGATACATCCATATGGTCGAAGATGCTTCCGTAACCGGACTGCCATCCTATCAACTGGCTATAAAGCCCGTTGGCGTATTCGCGGAAATGCTCCTGCCTCTTAAAGTAAATCACATCGGTCTTTGCATCCAACGGTTCCAAATCAAGAAACGTGTCCATGCAAGAAGAGAGTCCTGCCATACAGGCACAGGCTAATATATAGTTTCTTATCTTATTCATAGCTTCTGTTTTTATCTATTAGCAAATCCATTACAAAGTAACATTCAGGCCGAACGACCAAGTACGAGCAAACGGATAGCCGTTGTTATTGGAGCTGGCTCCCATTTCCGGGTCAAACCCGTCTTTGATGCTGGTAGCTTCCCACAAATCATTTCCGGAGAAATAGACGCGCACTTTTTCCAGCTTTACCTTACGTGTCCATATCTGCGGCAGCGTATATCCTACAATCAAGGTCTTCAAACGGATATAGCGGTTGTTCTGCAACATGAAATCATTATTCTCGTAATTCCAGTGCGACACTTTCGTATTAGTAGTCAGGCGGGGATATTCCGAATGTGGATTCTCTTCCGTCCACGTTTTCCCCAGGAACCTCGGATTCTGGTTGGAAGTACGGGACTGGAACGGGTAAGCCATCCAGTCGTTACGCATCACGTATTGCTTTCCTATCCCCTGGAACAGGGCGCTTACATCTATCCCTTTCCATGAACATCCCAGGTTCAGCCCGAAATTGAAGTGGGGATTGGCATCGCCGATATACTGCAGGTCGCTGTCGCCGCTTCCCACACCCGTAACCTTATAGTCGCCGTTCAGGTCAATACGTTTGGTGTCTCCGGGACGTAAGGCGTTCGAGCCTTGCTGCTCCATGCCGATGAGGTCGCTGCCTGTCCGGTAATACAGTGCATAATAACGGTCTACCTCCGCCTGGTCTTTGAAATACCCGTCCGTACGGTACAGGAAATACGAATTCAGCGGATACCCGTTCACCTTCGCATTCAGTCCCGCATTCCAGGTGTCGGCGCCTTCCATGTCTTTCAACATGCTTCTTGTGTCGCCGATGTTGAAGTCTACGTTGTATGAGAAATCTTTGATGCGGTCGCGCCATCCTATCGTAAATTCCCATCCTTTCACATTCAGGTGTCCGCTGTTGGTTTTCGGCGCGGTCCCTCCCAATACGGAAGGATAAGTGACATTAATCAACATGCCGATATTGTCTTTGATGAAATAGTCGAAAGAGGTACGCAGGCGGCTGTCGAGGAAGTTCAGGTCAATACCGAAATTCTTCTGCTCCACCCGTTCCCAAGTACGGTCGTAGGAAATCAGGCCGCTGTAGCTGGTAGCTACCTGGGTGGCGGGTATCACGCCGAACTGAGTCGTTCCTTTGCCGATTGTGCCGACATAATCGAAATCTCCCAATCCTACGTTATTGCCTGAGTTACCGTAGCTGAACCGCAGTTTTCCGAAATTAACGACAGGAGTAACGGACTCCAGGAATTTTTCCTGCGTAAACACCCATCCCCCGGAGATGGAAGCGAAGGTTTTAAAACGGTATCCTTCGGCAAACCGGGAATCTCCGTCACTTCGCCCCAGGAACTCAATCAGGTATTTGTCCGCATAATTGTAGTTCAGCCTCGCGATGTATGAATACGTGCCGTTCTGTGACTTGCCTCCGCCGTTGCCTTGCGTCCCGCTGGAGAGGTTCAAATCGTAGATTCCCACATCTTCGAACACTTCGCGGGCGGTCACTACCTTTTTGGAAGTATATTTCGTGGCTTCAATGCCGAACATGGCGTCTACATTATGTACATCGGCGAATGTGCGCTTATATTTCAACATTCCCGAATAATACTGATAAAAATAATTATTGGCTTCCACCAGGTAACCGGGTTGGTGGGAATCTTTCAGATTCAACACGTTTTCTGGAGTACTCATTGTCTGTGTCGTTTCATACACAAGCTTCGTGGCTTTCTCTCCGAACCAGTTGTATGTCTGTACCGGCAGCGACCATCTTTCCCTACGGAACTCTTCATTCTGGAAAGAGGCTATTCCTTCAAAACTGATTCCTTTCCATATATCCACGGTCGCCTTCACGTCGAGACGGGTAGTCAGGCTCGCTTTATTGTCGCGTCCTCCGTCCGAAGTGGCCGCCGCGGCATTGCGGTCACCCACATTACCGAAATTGGCGTACCATTGCCCGTAAGGATTCTTGGCGGGGAAGAAAGGCGCGTCGTTTCCGTAGAGCGTCTTGTCGATACCGTGCGACGGGGTTTCCGTATCTGTCTTAATCATACTGGCGGAAGTGTCCAGCTTGAACCAATCCGTCAATTTGACACCGTAATTCAAACGAAGGTTCAACTGTTTCTGGCCGTCATAGGCGGTAGCCAGGTTGCCCTGATTGTCGGCATACGCCAATGACAGGCGGTAGTCGGACTTTTCCGTAGCGCCCGACACGCTCAAGTTGTGCTGGTAAGAGTAACGCCGGGCGAACATCTCGTCCAGACGGTTGGCATTGCCGACAAACATGGCTCCCCAATCGGCAATCGTAGATTCGTATATTCCTTCGATGCCTTGCGCCATTTTCCGGAGATTCTCCTCTCCCCAGCCCCACCAGTCTTTCTCATTCATCACTTTGTTGGCTTCCAGCCACATCGTGGCATACTCCTGCATCGTAGGCGAATATGACATGACGCCGTTAGTAGTGAAACGCATATTGAAATTGTAATCGACCGTCGTTTTTCCCTTTCCTTTCTTCGTAGTCACGAGAATGACCCCATTGGCGGCTTTCGCACCGTAAATGGAAGCCGACCCGTCTTTCAGCACACTGATACTCTCGATATCGTCTGAGTTCAGATTTTGAAAGGAAGCGGCGTTCAGGGTGGGCACTCCGTCTACGATAATCAACGGGCTGCCTCCATTGACCGAAGTCGCCCCGCGAATCTGAAAGTTCAGTCCTTCATTGCCCGGACGCGAGCTGGAACGGGTCACTACCAACCCCGGAGTGGCTCCCTGCAAAGCCACACCGACGTTAGTGACGGCGCGGCTCTCCAACACCTGGCTGCTGACGGACTCTACCGCACCGGTCAAAGTGGCTTTCTTCTGTGTGCCGTAACCCACGACAACCACTTCGTCCAAAGCGTTATTATCTTCTTTCAGCACAATCTTGAAATCGGAACGCCCGTTCAGGCTGACTGTCTGGTCCATATATCCGATATAACTTACCTTTATCTGTCTGGCATCCGCAGGCACATTCAATGTAAACCGACCGTCAACATCGGTAATCACTCCCGCATTGCTTCCTACAACCACTACATTGCAACCAATCAAAGGTTCGCCGTTCACATCCGTGACAAGCCCTTTGACGGTACGGCCCGCCTGGACCGCAATCAAACTCTTTTCCACTTCTACGGAATCGTCCGCATAAAGCAAGATACCGGGCGAACCGCCCAGCAGCACGGCAAAAGCCAATGCGACTCCTTTTGAACATAAGAATCTGGATTTAATTTCCATAATACTATTAAATTATTAAAGTTAATATGTGTTTTTCCGAATCCGGTTTTCAACCGACTTTAGAGTATTCATTCCGCAAACAGGCACGCACCGTTTTACGCGCGAGCAACAATTGGCACTCCACTGTGCGGGGCGACAAAGACAACTTCCCCGCAATGGCGGGACAGGATAATTCGCGGTTGAAACTTAACTCGTAAATCCGGCGGCGTTTGGCGGGAAGTTTCCGCACTGCTCTGTCATGCGCCCGTTCCAGTTCCCGGTAACAGATTGTCTCTTCTGTCTGGTTCCGTCCGGCTTTTTCCTCTTTATTATCATGATACAGGTAAGCGGCAAAATCTTCCTGTTTATAATAACGGCGTATCTTGTCTGTCACGATATTACGGGCAATCGTGAAAAGCAGAGAGCGGACAGTATCCCTGTTTACGAACATCCGATGCTCCCACAGGCGGACAAAGACATCCTGCGCCAGGTCTTCCGCCTGACAAGGATGGAAAATCCGGACAGCTATATAATTTTTGATTTGTTCCCGATAATTCAGGTAGCACTCGGAAAAAAAGTCGTCAAATGCAGTTTGTCGTTTATTCATGGTATTCAATATAATCTGTTTAACGATGTTGCAAAAGTAAAAAACAGGTTTCATAACAAATATCACAAAAGTAACAGATGACAAAACTGTCGTAACAAGCTCCTTTTTTGATGAAAATTCCCCTTTTCATCGGCATAAACGGCGGCTCAGGACAATAAAAAAAGGGAGTCCGTTACCATTAACGACTCCCTTGTTCTTTCATTTGCACGGATGGAAAACACATCCGGAAAACTTTACCGCTTATTTTCCTGCATGGCTTGAAAATCCGGTATGCGTTTTACATCCGCCCCCTTCATCACGCCTTTTTTAATTGCTTCATTCGTGGCGGTGATTTCTTTCTTCACCCGCTTGTAGTACTCTTTCGTAAGCCCTTTCTCCAATGCGTCCGACTCTGTGGCCGGCCAAAAATATTGGTAATCCATCAACATCAGCTCGGGAGCCACTACCTTGAAGAAAATAGTATCTCCGGCAAACTTCTCCCGCAAATCACCCAAATAAATGGTGTCTGCCGGATTCACGTCCCGGCCGCCCGCATTTTTTTGCGAACTGCCGCCTCCACAAGAGGATAATAACAAACCTCCTACCAATGAAATCAAAACTAATACTTTCATATCAACACATATATATTATTAAGATAATAAAACTTTCTCAGGAACGGAAACCTGCCGCAACCTTGCAAAAGGAACGCAAATGTAACAATTAAACGGTGAACGCGGACAGGAATCATTCCTTTTTTGCATGTTCCTCCATATATTGCTTAGGCAACATCCCGAACATCTCCCTGAAACATTTCGAGAAATAACTGGAAGAGCCGAACCCCACCCGGTTCGCTACCTCGACAATCGGCAACCGGCTTCCTTGCAGCAGTTGCGCCGCCCGCTTCAAACGGATGCTGCGGATGAAATCGGTGGGCGTGTGTCCGGTAATGGATTGCAGCTTACGGTAGAGGCTCATGCGTACCATGCCCAAATCCCGGCTCAGCTCCTCCACGCCATATTCCGGGTCGTCCATGTTCTTCTCGATATATTCCAGGCATTTCTGTATGAGCTGCTCGTCTACGGAAGTGATAGTGATGGCGCTCGGATTTACCTCGATATTCTTACGGAATTCCTGTTTCCTCTTCTCTTGCTGCTCTATCAGTTTCTCAATGCGCACCATCAGCATATCAAAATTGAAAGGTTTTGCCATATAGGAGTCCGCTCCTACTTCATAACTGTTTATCTTGATGTCGTCGGCCGTACGGGCAGTCAACAATATCACCGGAATATGAGAAGTCTGCACGTTCGTCTTAATCCGGCGGCAAAGCTCGATACCGTCTACCTTCGGCATCATGATATCACTGATAATCAGGTCGGGATTCTCTTCTACCGCCTTCTTCTCTCCTTCTTCACCGTCCGCAGCCTCCACTATCCGGTAGAAATCCTCCAACTGCTCTTTCAAGAATGTGCGGAACTCCCGGTTGTCTTCCACCAACAGCAGCTTCCGCATATTATCATCCGCGACGGATACCGCCGTTGCCCCTTCTTTCACCTCCGAAGGTTCCGTTCCCGCAACTTCCTCCGGCACATCCTCTCTCTCCGGTTTCAAATCCATAGGCAACCGGACGGTAAATACGGAACCCCGGTCAATCCGGCTGTCGACAGCAACCCTGCCGCCGTGAAGGTTCACGTATTCCCTTACCAGATGAAGCCCGATGCCGCTGCCTATCTTTTCGTCCCCCTCATTTCCGACCTGGTAGAAACGGTCAAAGATATAAGGCAAATCCGACGGGGAGATTCCAATCCCCGTATCGGACACTGCAATCCGCACGTAATTCCTCCCTTCCGTCTCTTCCACAGCAAGTGACAGGCTGACCGTCCCCCCTTCCGGAGTGTACTTGAACGCATTGGACAGGAGATTGTTCACAATCTTATGCACTTTGTCTCTGTCGAAAAACATATAAAGAGCCCTGTGTTCCGATTCATTCACGAAGTTGAGATGTTTCTCCACGGCCATCGGCATAAAGTTATTGTAGGCGGAGACGATGAACTCTTCCATATCCCCGTTCATCAGGTGCAGTTTCTCGCCTTTCATTTCCAGTTTCCGGAAATCCAGCAATTGATTTACCAGCGACAAGAGGTTCTGCGCATTCTTATAAATAGTGCCTAACTGCTTTTTCACCGCCTCATCCGTCAACCGGCGTATCATCATGTCCAACGGAGTGATAATCAACGTCAGCGGGGTACGCAGCTCATGGCTGATATTGGTAAAAAAGCGGAACTTCATCTGGTCCAGCTCTTCCTTTTGCTTCAACGCCTCTTCCTCCTGCATACGAATCATTTTCTGCCGGTTGCGCCGGTTAACCACATACACCAGAAGGGTGACAAACAGAATGCCCGACACGACATAGAAGATACGGGCAGCCAACGTGTCCCAAAACGGAGGACGGACAACGATTTTGAAATCGGACTCCGGCCCCCATACTCTGTCATTGCCGGCGGCGGACACGCGAAAGACATACTCGCCGGAAGGAAGATTGTTATATACCACACGCCCTTGCCCGTTCTCAAACAACGTCTCTGTCCACTCTTTATCGAATCCCTCCAAACGGTAGCGGAAAGAAGTCTGAGAGGGATTAGGGAAGTTCAGCCCGGAAAACTCAAGCGTGATGTAATTCTCGTCATAATCCAGCCGTACCCCGTCCGAATAGCTCAACGCCTTATCAAACAAGACCCGTCCGTTATACTTTTCACCCGGAACCACCGGGACATTGAACAAGCGGAACGAGGTGAATAAAGGGCGGTTGAGGCACTGGTTGTCTGTCATGTTCTCCGGCGAGAAAGTGATAAACCCGTTCATCAATCCTAAAAAGAGGCGGTTATCTTTCGTTATCAGCGAAGGGAAGCTGTACAAATCATCCTGGCGGATTTCATCTTCCGACAGGCAGCTTATCACATGAAAACCGTATTTGCCGGCTTGCCGTTCTACCTTTATTTTATAAACGGAAGTGACCGTTGAAATCCAGATGTCGCGGTTTTTATCCTCCATCACATTCAGGATAGCCTTGGACAATCCTTCTTCTTTCCCCAGCGTATAACTCTGCCCGTCGGGAGCCAGGACACTCAAGCCGTACTGGGTGGCAAACCACAATGTTCCCTCGCGGTCTTTCAATATCTGATTGTACTTGATGCTTCCTTGATTGAATATCGAACCGGTCCGCCCGTCCTCTTCCGGTATCCATATCGTATTCTCCTCCGGATTATAGATATAAAGCCCGTTATCGCTGCCGACCACCAGACGGCCCCGGTTATCTATCGCCAAGGCATTGGCAACCTTGTATTTTTTCAGTTCGGGAAACTGTTCGGACAACAGGCTTATCCGCCCGTCCTCCGGATTAAAAAGCCCTACCCCGCCATATATGCTGACCCACAGCCGTCCGGAAGAATCTTCCACCATTACACGTATATTACTGAAATCCAATTCGTTCTGATAATCCGTGTCGGGATAATCGTAAGAACGGACTTTCCCGTGCTCGATGCAATACAACCCGTCATGATACGTCCCTACCCAGATACGTTGCCGGCTGTCCTCATACAATACACGGCAATTCTTACGGTCGAACTCGCGATACAACCGGTTCATGCTCCGGGCTTCCGGGTCATAACGGTATATTCCTTCGGTAGTTCCCATCAATATTTCCCCTTTCGATGTTTCGAGCATACAGCGGATTTCTTCCCCTTTCCAGTCACCGCCAACCGTCTTCCTGTTGCACAACGTAATTTTGTTCATGCTGGGATGGTAATAGCATATCCCCTGATTATACAGCCCTATCCAGACGGAATTGTCTTTCCGGTCGCAATAGATGCTCTGAATCCCGTTCCGTAGCGTATTGCCCGACAGCAGAGGGATGTCCAATATCCGGGTCACGGAGAAGTTATGCATATCAATCACATAAAAACCGTCCAGAACTGTCCCGACCCATGCATTTCCGCCGTTATCCACATCCATGGAAGTAAACCACGAATAATGGCCGAGCCGTATCCCTGTAATCGGGTTCCATTTCTTGTTGTAGACATCATAATAACCTACTCCCCGGTCCCACATGAGCCAGAAATCTCCATTATCGAGTATCTTTAAAATCACCCGGTCGTCCGGTTTCAGTTGTCCCTCCAGGAAATCAAGCTGCCGGACAAAACGTTTCTTTTCCAAATCATAACAACGGATGGCGCCTTTCCGATGGACCATCCAACTGTATTTTCCGTGGCTCTCCACTCCCAGCAACCCGCCGTAATATTCCATAAACTCATCATTCCTGCACACCTGTTCCACCGACTTCGTTTCCGGGTCATACATGTAGACGGAAGAACCCGGCATGAGAAACCAGCAACGTTTTTCAGAGTCGATTATCATATCCTCCACTCTCTCTTTCAGCCCGAACTGCCGGAACAAAGAATCTACATTATAGACATAGCATTCGGCCGTCAAGTCAAAGACGCGCAGGCTCTTGCGCTCTTTCATCCACAGCCGGTTGCCGGCATCAATATATTGTTCAGGAATGATATGGTTGTACGCAATCGAATATTCGCCATGAATATTGAAAGGAAAGTTTGAATAGTTCGCACCGTCATACAGGCTTAACAACACAGTGCTCCGCACACCGACACGCCCGTCGGGAATGGGGAAAACGCCCTTGACATAGTTATCCGGCAATCCTTCGACAACCCCAATCTGACGGAACACATAAGGAGATTCTTGCGGGCTGACACGACCCGAACACAATAATCCCCCCATTATGATTAACAGACATATCCGAATTTTCATGCTTCTCTTTTTTGCAGTACCGTTATTAGTACGAATGAAAAGTCAAATCCCCTTATTCCGCTTCACGATTATTTTCCGGATTTCAAGCCCGTCGCCGGCTTGCCCTATCTGCAAGCGAAGCACACAGGCGCCGGCGGAAAGAACGAGCTTCCCCACTGTTCCTTCCGTCCATCGTCCGGAACGGGGCAATCGCGCCGTTCCCGTCTCCGCTCCCGAATCGGAAACTACGGACAACCGGGAATCTCCTTCCGACCGGTAGGCCGCATAAACGGCATACTCTCCGTCGGCAGGGACGCTTACGGTATAATTCATCCATTCTCCGTCTTCTATCCGGGTAACGACGTAATCTTTCCCCTCTTTCCGCAACTCTACCGCCCCGTCGGGCCTGTATTCATTTCCGCGTTTCTTTCCCACATTATGGTAGGTATGTCCTTCGGGGTCTTCCGCAAGGCAATAATAGTCGTAATCGGCAGCGGGAATCCCGCAAGGTAATGAATGGATTCCCGGTATCCGTTTGCCTGCAACGAAGGAAACAGGCTCCCCCGCCATCCAAGGAGTCAGCCGTTTGGTTAATGTTCCCCATCCGGTCCATTCATAAAACCAGTTGGGCGCTATCCCCCAATTCTCACAGCCGTAATGTTCGATCATATAGTCACGGTAACGTTGCAACCAGGTATAGTTCTCCGCCGGCAACCCGGCTCGTACCGCATAATGCGCCAATGCCATCTCGCGGGTTCCGCCGCTGCCTGCCGCGTCTCCGCGCCCGTGAGGAGATACGGCGACAGATTCCCAACGCCCGCTGCGGCTTTTTATCCGGAGGAACTTTCCGTTCTCAAAGGTAGCTTCCTCCGGATTGCCGCTGTATCCTGCCGGCTCCCAAGGTTCTTCCTGTCCTTCATAAGCCCGGACTTTCGAAAGGTTGTAGCGGTAACTCCATTCCAGCCCTAAAAGCAACCGGTTATTGAGGCAACTATACAGGGAATCTCCCTGGTTCCATGCCATTTCCGCAATAGCCACGTAATTGTGAACGCCCGCCAGTACATGCCCCTGGTCACGGCAGGACTCCTGGCACTGGCCGTTCGGATAGATATAATGCCGCAACTGCTCATCGTATCCGTAATCGGGAATCCGGTTTTCCCTTCCTTCCAGTTGATAATCAAGGATGGTCGGCGATTTCCTGACCGGTTTCCCACCGGTCACCGGCGGTCCTGAAGGATAAGGCAAATCGTCCGGACGATGTTCCATCCCCGACAAATAACGATAAGCTCTGTCATACATTATTTCGTTATCCAGGTAAATGCCCATCGCCATCATCCCGCGGGCGGCGAAAAGTCCTTGGTTACCGAACCTCGCTGCATCGAAATTATAAATATTCCAATAGAAGGTTATTCCGTTTTTCGAGTCATCCCGATAATCCGCATACCGGGAAGAGAGGTTCTCCGTATTGCTATATCCGGGATAGACCAGCATTTCCTTGAAACGCTGCTGGTCTTCCGCTTTCCACCCAGCATAACCGCGCATTAATTCGGCTGCCTCGACCAGGAGGTAAATCTTCCCGTTGTCCAAAGGGGCGGTCCCGCGGGAACTGGTATTCGTATAATAAGAGTTGGCATTCAGATACTCCACCGCTTTGCGGGCATAAGCTTCATCATCCGTCAGATGCCAAAGCAGGGCCAAGTCATGCGCCCGCCTGCCGTCCGCCCCGATAGTGGCGTTAAAGCGTCCCTCCCTGATTTGCCCGCCCCGGTTGGCGACTTGCGTATCGAGTGAAGAATAGGGAGACTCTTTCAGTTTCAGGAAGGTAGAATAATAAGGTTCCCGTTTCGCCTTGACCATAGCTTTCATCCGGTCCAAATCCCCCTGGGTATAGGTGATGCCGGGATGAACGAATTGCCGTCCCTGCGCTCTCGCCGCCTGTCCGGCAATCAGGAAAGCAGCACAGCACAAGAAGAAAAAAATATCCTTTTTCATGTAAGTGAGACTTTAAGCTTTATCTTTTTCCACGTCGCTAAAATAACTGAAAAGTTAGAATTACACAAATCCGCAATTCCTTTTCCAGTGCGGGATTATCCAACAATCCGACTTCTTGCCGTTACTTGCAGGTCAAAAATAAAAGACGTGGAATCACCCTTACTTTCTGATAGGAAAAATAACAATCTCCGGTTTATTACCGGTTTGCCATTAAGGGAAAAGGACTTATCCTTCTATCCTTATATGCAGCGGGGGAACCGGTTATTTTACCTTGATGCCCTCTACGAACTCATTAGTGATGAAGCCGTCGGCAGTCTTCATCCTTATTCCGTTAATCACCACATTCTCGAAAGTCACATTCTTCACCATACGGTTCTTATCGAATCCTTTCAGCAAAGAAGGACTCTCCCCCACTCCATCATAAGTGATATTGCGGAAAATGATGTCTTCAATGCCTCTCCCCGGCTGTTTATCGTATTTCGGATTGAAACGGACATTTACATGGAATAACCGCCCTTCCTGGATGCTTTCTACCCTGATGTTTTCGAACAGGACTTTTCTCACCAGATTCTTATCGCCGCAATCTACAGCCATACATCCCTGATAAAGCGCGTCATCTTCATCGTGCTCTAAAATATCGACATTACGGACTGTTATATTCTCTATCACTTCACCCGTGGCATCGTCCGGATTTCCATGCCCGCCGATATTGACCGGATGGGCGACATCCGCCCAAAGGACCGAATTCTGCAATGTCACGTTCTTCGTCCCTCCGTAGTACTCCCAACGATGTGCATATATGGCAACGCAATCGTCGCTGTTCCTCATAAAGACATTATCAATCAGCACGTCATTGCAACACATCAAATCAATTCCGTCACTCCATCCTTTGCAACTGAACGATTTTAAATTCCTGATTGTCAATCCTGCGGTTTCTCCACCGAATATCGTATAATGGTCGGGATTCACCACAGTGATGCCCTCTATCAGTATGTTCTTCGAACGGGTCACCTCCACACCCCGTATCGGATGGTCGAGGATGCCGCGGCCAAGGATGCGTACATTCTCCGCCCCGTCTACAAGAAGCTTTGCTTTTACCACTGCCCCCGGAGCGAGATAGACAGTCGTGTTTGAAGGAATCCGTATCTGATTGTTCGGCAAATCGTCCGGTTTATGGACGCCCGGCCCGAAATACATCACTCCGTCGCCGCTTTCCGTATATGTTTCCGTCTCCAGGGGATTGGCAAACAAATGAAGATTGTGCAGACGGTCTCCATTAAATTCCACGGACAGGTATCGGGGTTCCGTCAGCGTGAAAAAGACGGCGTTCCGGTTGACCGTATGTGAAATGCCGGCTGCCGACGGACGGATTTTCACATCTTGTATCAGGCCGTTGTTCTTTTTCACCATGACTTCCACGGGGCCTTCCATATCGAATTGTACCATTGAGGCCGGTTGTGCCCGGACAGCTCTCACCCTGTCCATATCCACACTGACCTCATATTCGAAAAGTTCCTTCCATTCTCCGCCTGCCTCACGGACTTTGACGGTATATTCATCATTATGCGCCATACCGGCATCCCGCCCTTCAGGATAAGTCACTAAGCGGGCGTTCCCCAACGTGGAAAATACAACAGCCATTGCCAGCAGCCATTTTCTTTTTTCCGATAAAATTCCTGTCATATCTATAAACCGTTAACTATTTCAATTCTGACGCACCGAAGATTGCCGCAAAGCTGTACCTGCCTCTTCTGCAATGGCGGCAAACCGGCAACGGGAGTCGCTTCCGGCAAATGACGGATGCAAAAATCTCCTTTATTGTTTATTACGAACAACAAAGGAGATTTACCTGTTTCTTTTCAAACTTTTATCTGTCTTTTATCCGTTTTTTCTCATGCGGACGGGCATACCGGATGGAAACGGGGTATTCCGCCGGAACCGTTCCGTTAGAATATGAACTGGAAGCGTCCCTGTAACACGCTGAAGTTCCCTGTCTCCCGAACCTGTGCGCCGGAAATAAAATAGCTGTAATTCAATTTCACTGCGACGTGTTTATTGATATAGTAATTCAACCCGACGGAAAGGTCTTTCTGCGTTCCTCCTGCTATACCGGCGTCATTCAACGTGAGGTAATTGAAACGGGCGCATAGCTCAAGAGACTTTCCTTCCGGCCTTCCGGGACAAGCCGATTCTTCGTCATACAGGTAACGCTTGCCTGACAACAACCAGGCGCATTGCAGGTAGGCTCCTTGCGCCGTATAATTTTCGAAACCCTCTTCCCGCTTCACGCGGGCACGGATATATTCGCTTTGAAGAAGGAATTTATGATAGTAAACCAATAATTCGGTTCCTATCTTGAGCTGTGCCGTCGCATGGTCCACATCGGCCCGTAGCAGGGCACGGTTGTCAATCGTACTTACTCCCGGAGATTCGTAGGTAAAGGTTTTCACGTTACCGTCTTCGGGAAGCGCACCATCCGGCGTACGCCGGATAACCGCCGCCCCGATATGTACCAGTCTGTTTTTTTCATAAACCGGACGATAAACGAAGCGTCCGTCAACGGCATATCCTTGCGATACATTTTTCAGATTGCCCAAATCATTATCGGTAAAGAATCCGCCACACCAGTAATAATGCCTGGTACGGTAAGAATAAGCGACTCCTATACGCCGGCCGTTCGTCAACGCCAGGACTGCTCCCGGAGACTGATGGAAGCGAAGGTCAAACGTACTGCAAAGCATGTCGAGGCTGAAAGGTTCGTAAAACTGGCCTATCCGGATGGAGTGTTTTTTATATGAATAGTCGGCAAAGGCGTCCTTGACGGCTGCTTTATTTCCCGCATATCCTATTTCCAGCTTCATTGTCCAATCCTTGTAGCCGGCTTTTACGCCGATACGGAGGTCGTTAAACTCCGTACCGTTTCCAAAGTGGCCGGGATTTTTCAGATAAACTCCTCCGTCCATAAGCATGCGTCCGGTAATTTTATAGGATATCGCGTCAGGCACGTTCTGCGCTGTGCCACGGACAGCCAGCAGAAGTAAAAGCAAAAGAAAGGATGATGTCAATCCCGGTTTTATTTCTTTCATCGGCTGTTTCATCAGATTTGCGGTAAAGTGGTGGTTCCTATCTCTTTTCCCGTAAATTTCGCTCTACCGTCCATTCCTGTTTCCCTTATTTCCCTCAGTTGTTTTTCTTTTTTATAGCGTTGTATCAGATAAACCGCGGCACAAGTGAAAGCGACTGTGCTAATCAGCCCTACATACCCGGACAGCAGGTTGTAAAACTCCAGCCAGTTTATATCCGCATGGGCAAATTCCTTGAACATCAGCACAAATACCGTACCCGTATATCCGATGAAGTCAATTGTCACAATGAAGAAACCGACATTGCCTTTTATTTTAAAACAGGCGATAAAACGGTCGAAAAAGATGCTCTGGAAGCAGAGATAGGCGACATACAGGCACAGGCTCTGGGCAAACAACCAGGTGATTGCATTTAACTGCAGGGAGTCATAATTGAAAGATATAAAGCTCATCGCAGCCGTTCCGAGAATCACCAGTCCCAACAAAACGACCAGTACCTTTATATTGCTTTTCACAAACACCATTGCTCCGAACAGGGCGAGAATAATCAATGTCACTATCGTGTCTATCTGTGCAAACAGCCATGAAGACTGCCCGCTCATGTCGATAATCTTCACCAGGAAGTCTTCTTTGATGTCTCTGAGTACCACTAACATCAGGTTAGCCACAAATAACAATACGAGGAAAGGCATGAAGTCAATGAACAATTCTTTCCGTTGCCTGCCGTTGAGCGGCAGACGGTTGCTTTTTTGTTCTATATCCTCTATGGTAGGTTGCGGCAAACGGGTGAGGCTATATCCCAGCAAGGCCAACAACGGAAGGGCGAAAGCGCCAATCAACGCCGGCATCCAGAATTCATTTACATGCAATGTATTCATGACAAACAGCCCGATTGATTTTGCCGTTCCCGAACTGATGACAATGCTGATACCCAAAAGACTGGCCAGGATGTCCGTAGTCCTGCGTCCTTCGATGAAACTGAAAATGACTCCCCACATGCATCCCAAGGACAATCCGTTGAAAAACATGGCGAACATATTATAGGGGACGGGCAACGCTCCGAATGCAACAAGGGATAATTCAGCCACGGCGACGGAAACGAGTATGAATTTCAGCCTGTTTTCTCTTTTCAGTTCGGAAATCAGCTTGATTCCTGCAAATTTGGCAATCAGGTATCCCATTATCTGGATAATCGTAACCAGTACTTTATAGTCAAGCCCGAAAGCTTCCAATCCTTCAAACGTAGCCGCGGTGAATGGTTTGCGCAACGCATAAACTAACGAATAGGAAAGAAGGGCAGCGCCTCCCGCCCACAGGATAAAGAGTAAATCCGATAATTTTCTGCTTGAACCAAGCCTTGATTTTGCTTCAGCCATCATTTTCATACTTTTTTATTTTTGATTTCTGAAAGCAAAAGTAGCGGGTAATGACAAGGGAGAAAATGAATCTTTTGAATTCATTTTCTTCATTATCAATCAGAAACGGCAGTAATATTAATGTAACGTTTATGTAACCGGAATTTATCCGGAATGGAACACCGGAGAGGTTTAATATCGGGAAATATACCGGACAAGCGCCCAAACAGTCATGAACTTGCCGCCCGACTTTCAAGGCGCGGTTCATTTTCTATTTTGACGCTTGTCCTTTTTATACTGTTTATACCGTCAGGTTACCGGGACCGTTTTTATTGGATGACAGGCAATTTGAACCGGTATGATAATCCGCCCACCATAGAGGCGACGCGGTCGGGCCTTCCTTGTTTGTAACCGTCATACGTATCCGTGCGTATGCCGATTTTAGGCTCTGCATACAAATACAGGGAAGGAGAGACACGAAGCTTGAACTGTGCGCCGGCATCCAGTCCCGGCACGACCTTGAACTCTCCTTTGCGACGCGCCAGGCCGGCAGTGACTCCTACAAAAGGAACGATGTCTATCACATGGTCGGGATTGTATCCTTTTGCCAGGGTAGCCAGGCTCATCATATAGTCCATGCCTAAACCGGCGTAATGGAGATTGGTCTTTGCGTGTGTTTTCGACTTATAGATAATCGTCCCGTTCACCCTCCATGCCGACAGAGGAGTGTACCACTTGCCGAGGCTTCCTTTCATTTCCACACCGGCATTCTTAACCAAATCTTTGCTGGCAACCAACAGACTGCCTAACCCCAAAGCACCGGACACGAAATAACGTTTGTCGTCTTTGTCGAATACACTGCGGTTAGCCGGCTTTGAGTAGGGCACAAAGCGGTAGTGCAGTCCCGCATTGACCGACACGAGCACGTCTTTCTGCATAAAGCCCAGATTTCCTTCGATAAATTTGTCGCCGTACAGCCGGACTTGCGGTTCAACATACAAGCCGAGGAAATCGTTGATATGCCACAATCCTTGTATGCCGGCATTAATCCCCGGTTGCAGGTTATGTTCGGACTTGGAAGTATATGCCAGATTGACACCGACGGAACCTATCAAATCAAAGATACGCTCCGGATTGTATCCGCTCATGGTGGAAGTCACATTCCACAGGTAATCAATGCCTCCGCTAAGGCTGAGATGCCTCAACCTGCCGTCTACCGCATCTGCCGGAACCACATAATTGGTGAAGAATCCTCCCATACCTGCCAGGCGCAAACCGGAATACGGGGTGAACCATTTACCGATGGAGGCGGAAAGCAATGGCCCCCATGAACTGACTTTTTCAAGATTTGTCTTGTTCAGGAACAACTGCATGCCGACTCCGGAAGTCATAAACAGGTTGTCGGCAATGTGGCTGCCGGCAAAAACGTTTTTCGGACGGTCTGCACGGTTCACCGTATGGTAGGTTAGACCGAAGTTCAGCTCTCCCAACTGATCGGTATTTCCGAATCCGCAACCGCCCGCGTATTTCTTATCATAGATATTCAGGCGAGGTTCTACAAACAAGTCTATGGAGGGGTTGAGGCGGAAGCTTCCTTGCAAACCGACTCCTATCCCCGGAGCATACTTGGCAGACTTTTCAACTCCTTTCGTCCCCGCCAGGTTCACGCCCGCGATACCGACCAGGGTAAACAGACGGTCTTCGTCATATCCCCAAAGGACATTATTAATATTCAGCAGATAGTCTGCATGTAAATCGATGTGTTTGAAATTTCTGCTGTCACTACCGGAAGGGGTATCGCTCATCCCGACAGTCCCGGACAGGCGCAAACCGGAGGAGGGACTGAACCATTTTCCGATTCCGGCAGAGAACTGCGGCCCCAATCCTTTGATTGTATTCTTGAATCCGGAGAACTTCAACGTACTGACACCGCCGGACAAAGAGATAAACAGGTGATTAAGGAAAGAACTGTTGTCGAATTCATCAAAATGAATCTTGGTTCCCATCGGAGCGGCAGGCATATAGGTCAATCCTACCAGGACTGTTCCGCCTATCTTGTATCCTCTCCAACTTTCCATATAGGCGAGTTCGTCATTGTACCATCCGACTCTGGGCTCTATGAACAGGTCTAGCGTGGGAGAAAGCCGTATATTGCCCTGCAAACCGAAATGTGCGCCGTAATAGAACTCGCCTCCTCCTTTCAGTCCGGGATGTTTTTCAGAACGCTCGTTATTATCGGACACTTTGGAATAACCGGCTTCCACACCCATAACTCCGAACAATTCGAAACGCCGCCTTTCATTATATCCGAACGCAAGGGACGACATGTTCAGAAGGTAGTCCAAGCTTCCTCCGCCCATCTTTATTCTAGCATCATACATAGAGGAAGGCAGATATCCCGCATTCACCCCTAACCGGAGTCCGTGAACCGGAGTCAGCCATTTACCCATGAAAAGATGGGCGTTCATTCCCGTTCCGTCCTGCGCTTCCTTGCCTGACAGCAAGCCATACGGGCCTACCCCGGCAGAGAAGAAGAGGTGTTCGTTGAACTTATTGCCCGTGAACTTTTCATTAGCAGGCCGTTTCTGCAACATGTATTTCAATGCACCGTAATCTTGAGCCTGCAAAGTGACGGCAAACAACATAAACAATGTTGCCGCCATGTATTTATTTTTGATTCTGAAGATATTCATCGTTTACTTTTTCGTTGTATTGTCATTCTTTATTTTCTGCTCTTCCGGCAACAGGTCGATAATGTCACCGTCTACCCTCGCTGTCTCCAACAGGGTCGGGTCAAGTTCCAAAGCTTTCTCAATACTCATAATCGCCTCACCGACTTTCTCAAGACGGTTGGCCGCTATCGCTTTTACATAATATTCACGTGCCGTTTTTACATTCATCGCTGAAATTTTATCCCAAGCTTCCTGATTTCTTTTCATCGCGAGCAGCATTACGACTTCATTCAAGGGACCGGTAGCAGCCACTTTCTCAAAAGCATCGTCATAATATCCCGCCAATGCCTGGACAATAGCCTGCAAGTCGTCGGATACGGCCTCTTCCGGAACCAAAGCCAGTATGGAATCCGCTTTCGTATATTTGCCTTCGTGAAGCAAGGCGATGGCTTGGTTGGACAGCAGCTCTACGGGAGCCGACTTGCTGATAAAAGGCTCCAGGATTTTCGAATCGGGTGCGTCTTTCTGAATGGTTGCCACAGCCAGTTCATTGGCGGCATACGTGAAATTCTCATACAACTCAAGGGCTTCCCTGCAATATTTCTCCCTTTCTCCCGGATTTTTGGTTATCGCAATCATCCGGTAATATTCAAACCGGGTCAGTTCTTTCGGATTCTTCCGATAGAGTTGCCTGATTTCTTCGTCGGTCAGAGAACGGAAAACGGAATAGCCGTATGTGTACTGCACTTTTCTCAACTTGGGCAGATAGGTGGCGGCAATCTCTTTATAGAAGGGTTTGGACTTCAATACTTGATGTAGCCGATAAGGGATTTTTTCATATTGCCTGATTAAATCTTCCACTTCTTTAGCCATGTCCTGCCTGGAGTCTTTTTTCAACAACTCCACTACTTCTTTCCATGAGGCGACGGATGCGTCCGACTTCACTTCCAGAATTTTGCGTGTCTCCGAGTCCAGTTGGGACAGAATGCGTTCCAGCGCTTTGTCCGTACGTAGTTTGGCAAGCCGCAAATTCGATTCGTACGAGCCGTCCGGTGAGGCGACGCCTGTAATGTGAAAGCTCTTCAGCGAAGCGTCCGGATTCGTCTCTATGGCATGCAACTCTTTATTCAGGCGGCTCAGCTCTACCTGGTTCTGCGGATTTTTGTCGTCCAGGTCGGCCTTGCCTACAAGGAATGTCAGATTCACTTCTCCTTTCGTATCCCGCAACTGCATCACCGGTTTCGGTAGGTATTTCTTGTCCGTCAGGTTGAATGCGGAAAATTTATACTCAAGGAAACGCAACGGATTGATAGTACCCCGCGCTATGGAAAAAGAGTCACGGTAGATGATATTCCGATAGTTTTCCATAGCCAGATGCACGTCCGCCCGGTAGTCATCCTGCAGATATTCTATATAAATGGAATCGTGGTAGGCTATGACGTCTCCCTTACGGGACGAAGTGGTTTTTACCCGGATGTATTCATGCAAGGGGTCTTTCTCTATATCGGAATCATACATCCGGCGCTGGGTCGTATTGTATGTGCTTCCGTCAAATACGACAGGGCGCATCAACAGGCGCTCTCCTCTCGTCACATCGTATATGGAGGGCTGTAACACCAAGCGGCGGTGAGAGTTAAACATTTCCTTAGGTACGGGAACACGGGTTTTCAAATGAAAATAATTACCTTTGATTTCAATATCCGTCGGTTCCGGAATCACTTTGTTTTTCACCTTGGTGGTAATCGTAACTTCGTCCAGCTCTATCACCGCATCTTTCAACACTACGTCAAGAATCTGCTTACCGGCTACTTTCACCGTTTTGTCTTCATAACCGATACATGTAAATTTCAACGAACCGTTCTTTTCCACCAATACGCTATAACGGCCGTCTTCGTCGGACATCTCTATACGTTCGTCATTGACGGGATTCAATACATTCACATTCGGAACACTTTTCCCCTGCGGATTCGTTATATGCCCCTGCACGCGGATACGCTGGGCAAATACATCCATACAGGATACAATCATTATCACAAGAAGTATTCCGACTAATCTCTTACATTTCAAATTGGTTTTCATTCCCTTTCTGGCTTAATTATAATCGTTCCACTTACCGGATAATATATACGAAAGACACCCCTAACTTGACAGGCGCCACAATGGTTTTATCATTATTGGGCTCACCCGGTCTCGGTGTTCCTTTATCATACTTGAACTGACGGTAACGCATCACGCCGACACCGGCGGTCGCTTCAATATTCCAATGCTCGCCCAGCACCCATGCGTAACCATAGGTCAGACCGGCTGCATACGCATCTCCTTTGTGATGCACATCTTTAACCATCATATCGAAATTGTTCATGAAAGCGGTGACTCCCAGAAAGTGGCTCACCATCGGACGGTTCAACCAATAACGTACTTCCGGCTGGAAATGCGTGAAAGTAGTCTTTAAGTTGTTTGTACTAATCGGGTTCGCTGCCAGTCCCATGTTTAATGAGATGTGACGCCCCAAAACAAATTCGGCCTCCAGATTAGGAGTAGCGGTCAGCCACCCCAACGTGTTTGTTTTTACGGCCACCCGTTGCGCATGCACATGTGCACCGCAACACAATAACAGAAATGATAACGCAGTCAGTATCCTGCGACCATCTCTCATCACATACACCATAATTTATTTCCCACTAAATATTATTTCCCACTAATTATTTACCCACAAAAAAACTTCTTGCCGGTTTATCTGAAACTCCGACAAGAAGCCGCAAAATTAGGAAAAATATGGCATTTAAAAACGTTTGAATACGTTTTTTTGTTTTTTATTGTCATATTTCCTTCCACCGTTGCCGTTTGCATGCTTTTCTAGAAATGCTCCGGACCGGGGCGGAGAAGGACTAATCCGGCAATAATCTCGACTCCGGCGCCGCTTCGCACTGCCGCTTTTTGCCGTCTATCACTACCGTACACGGGGCCGAAGAGAGTATATGCCACTTTCCCTGCCTCTGCTCGAGCAACACGCTCGCCGGTACGGAAGTACGGATGATCACTCCCGGCGCCGTCAACCGGGTACCGTTTCCCATAAACAGGGTCCGGTTTCCCTTATATGCGTTACTGATAACGGCGTAAGAGGCTTTTACCTCCATTTTCTGATAAACAGCGGACCGTGTCGCGTCCGACAAGGAGAATATATGGTCTGTACGCCCGTTCTTGCTTTCCACGCGAATCCCGGCAAAGTCTTTCAAGGTATTGTCTTCCGCATCGAAAAAAGAGACCGAACGGATAGACAACGGTTCTTTTTGCGTACTGGGTTCATAAACGGCTACAAAAGGACGATTCCACGCTTCTCCATGCTGGCGGGCGACAAATGTCAGCGTCGGCTGTTCCTTGATTGGATACGGCATACCGGGAGTACGGCTCAATCCTTCTGTCATCGGGGCCAGTGCGGTGAAGACTTCACGTTCCGGTTCTCCTTTCATCCAAAGGTTCATGGATATATCGTCTCCTCCTTTGTCTTTCATGTCAATGGTAAAGGTGACTTTTACATCTTCGTCCGTAACAGCCGATTTCTTGTTATATAAATAGGAATAGGCGTAGAGGTGTGCTCCGGCGAAAGCGAGTTCTTCCGTCGGTTGCAAGTTCAAATCCGTACCGTCGGCCGCTGTCAATGTCATGGTTTGTCCGAGGTTATGATAGAAATAATCATGCATCTTGTCTCCTCCCCGTTCTTTCCGGCTACGGAACACGTCTACATAATAACCGGTCTGAGGACCGGTAGTAACAATACTCATCAACCGGGTCTGGTCTGCTCTGCTTTCCGGTTCGCGGAAGTAAACATCGCTGTATGTGACGGAAGTAAATTCTTTTCCGGGTTCCGATGAAACCGGGAAACAGGAACGCAGGTCAAAAGAATGGTTGCTTTTCATCACCGGATAACTGGATATCCCATCTACGCAGACTGTATTGTGAGCAGGGAACTGCGAATAATATTCCGCATAATCCAACCCGCTGTACAAATAAAGCCCGATACCTGCATCCGGCCCCAAGACGTATCCTTTCCCATAAAGCTCCATCGAAATGCCGTTGGCATGCATGTGGTTGCCTTCACTGGCGTTTTGAGAAATCATCAGGCTGTTCTGCGGATGCATTCCATTCCGCTGTACCAGCCACGACACATTGGAAGCGTAAAACAAAGGAGAAACGTAGTCTTCTATCTTTCCCGGTTTGATGTCCGGATTCAGATTTAACGGTTTGTCTTCAAAGAAGGAGTTGACAGCCACACGCACCTTTTTCTTTTTTCCCTTTTCGCCGTCTATCTCAGGGTCCAGGCATTTCAGCAAAGCCGTGAAATAACTTTCCTGTTCTTTCTTTCCGTTTGCCTGGGCATTCTGAATCATGCGAATGAAAAAATTCGTATTCAGATATCCCGGATGTGTATCTCCGAAACCGCAAATCATCCGGTTGGGAAATAAATACTGGGGAGTGGCTGCTACCGCTTTCGACAGTACCGGCATAGCTTTTACCAGGTCATATTTCAGATTGTTGTCGAACTGATTGGCAAAATTGGCGTAATCATTAATCACGACACTGCTATATCCGGGGCATTCCGCCCATATACCGGTCTGCGAGTCAAAACCGTATCCGGCAAGATGAGTCAGACTCCATTGGCGGATACTGGAACGGTTCAATACGTAATCAATGTAATATTCACGCCCTTTCCCGTCCGCATAGTTTTTATTGTCTTCCAACACCAACCCTACATTCATTATGAAGCGCGCCTGCAATAAATCCCAATTATTATGGGGCACTCCGTTAGCTATTATATTATCCGCCCACTTTTTGAACGCTCCGGCATAAATATCCATCTTTTCCGGATAATTGGCCTTTAAATAACCATACAGGAAATCGTACAAAGGAACAGCTATATGCAGGGCGTCTTCATGGATTACTTCAAAAGAGGTCAGACCGACCAATGTCTGCTGATGACCGTGATTCAAATCGACAGGCACATTTCTGTAATAGATTCCGGTCATATAAGTATCGAAAACACCGGCAGCCAGCTTCGCGAACTTCTCTTCGTCTGTCATCCAATAAAGGAAGGCCGCATCACGGGCTATTCCCAAAATCTCACAATTCAGGCTTTCGATATTACGTCCGGTCTTCGACGGATGCACACTTTCCATAGGACGGCCGGGAAGCGCATTGTTACAGAAAGTGACATTACCGTTATCATCGTCATAGGGTATGACATCCTCCAGCTTGGGACGCCCGTGGGTGGCCGCCGTTCCCCGTGTACCCGTATAACGTACAGTCGGATAGGGCGCTTTCTCACCTCCCGCATGGTCAAAAATCTCACCTTTCACATACACTTCCGTCGCATGGGATTTCCAATACATCGCCAGGCGGGACAACAGCCACGCCGGTTGGGTATCCGTCAGGTTCGTATATACTTCCGTCCGTTCTCTTAGTTTATTGAAGATATCTTCGGCCCATTCTTCCTTTTTAATCAAATCCCATACCTCTCGTTTTCCTTCCGGGGTAGTCAATACTCTCGGATGTTCCTGAGGCATCTGCTCCGGTAAAGGAATCTCCCATCCTTTCTCTTGTCCGGACGCATGATTCAGGAAACACAGAAACCATAAGCCTAATAAAATCCGTTTCATGTTTCAAAATTCATTTTTATGTTTACAATTTATTTATTAAATACGAAGAGAGGGAATAATTTACCTAAATCCTTTCACAAAAGAAGGAACTACTGTTTTAACAACATTCCTCAAGAATATAAACCGGAACGAGATGAAGCCGGAGTAAATCCCCTACAATTACAACTGAACCTAGCTAAAACGGACAATCCGCCCCCCTAACAGCATGAAGAAGAAGTCACAACGGAAAAGTTTACAGACTAATTCCGGCAGTGATGACCGATAAGAATAAACGAATCACTACACAACCGGAAAAATAAAAGACATTAAAGAATTGGAATAAATTGCGGAGAGAACGAGATTCGAACTCGTGATACCCTTTAGGGGTATACACGCTTTCCAGGCGTGCCTCTTCAACCACTCGAGCACCTCTCCTTACGGTTTCAATATAAGAAAATCTTCCTTTTACAAGGAGAAAAGCAGCTTTAGACTACCCTTCTGTGCGGAGAGACAGGCTCTCGAACCTATACATTCAAGAAATATCATAAAATTGCAAA
>NZ_CAUCSQ010000005.1 GCF_958445495.1 uncultured Bacteroides sp.
GAACCATATAAACAACTGTACTACAATATTTTAATTTATAGAACTCCTCTTATAATAATCCAGCGAGAATTCTGCTCCGTCTGAATACCACCCGTCACTGAGATACCATTCATTTATCTTATTAAGACCTACGGTCAGGGCATAACCGTCGGGCTTTTCACCGACAGAGAGCAAAAAAGCCTCTACCATGTCGCGAAACAGTAGCCAGTTGTTATATGCGGGACGAATGGCACGGACTTTCTTAAAACATTCAATATAACGTTCTCTCGTTATGGTATCCAACTGTCCCCAAGTCGCCTTGGGAGCGCGGATAAAACTTTCCGCAAGATAGGCGGCATCTACCAAAAGTTGCTGGTGTCCTTCCCATAACAAATAATCTGGACTTTGAGGGTCAACTGCATTCCGGTAAGACTTCAAGGCCCACTCACGCAATTGTTTGCGTTGTTTTCCCTCCGCCGTATCATCGTCAGGCAGTTCCAGCCAAGGAGAAATCCCCGCCATCAGCCGTCCGAACGCCTCCATGTAAGCTACCCGCTTGTCTCTTCCATCCCATGTGGGGCTCAACTCCAGTTGCATATTCTTTTGCAACTCTCCTCTGCTCATATTCTCCAAAATAGGTTGTGCTATCTTATAACACAAGTCAGTCCATTGTTTCCTGTCGTCTACCGGTTGATTCTTTTTCTTACCGATAGCGCTTACACTCAAAAAGCAGAAAGAAACAAGAGTCAATAAAATAATTCTTACTTTCATCGTCATTCTCTTTAAATAGATTCTTTCTCAATATCAACTTTACGTTTCAAAGCCTCCAAATAATAATAATCCGCATAATTCAACGGAACATCCACTTCACTGTTATGGGGAATGCTTCCTACACTATGCATTAAAAGAAAACATCCGTTCTCTCCCAATTCGGCCGTATAATCCTTTGACGAAAGCGATTCCATTATCTTATCGGCATAGGCGCGGTAAGAATCAGCAGCCGGCAAATCATAAGTACTCATTTCATATAAAGCGGATGCCATGACAGCAGCCGAAGAGACATCCCGCGGCGCAGTAGGAACGTCAGGCGCATCCATATCCCAATACGGAATAAAATCCGCCGGCATATTTTCAAGATTCTTCATGAATTCGAAAGTCTTGACCGCCTGCTCAAGATAAGTGCGGTTCAATGTTTCTCTATAACATACAGTATATCCATAAATAGCCCACGCTTGTCCTCTAGACCAAACAGACTCGTCAGCATATCCCTGCGCGGTCTGGCGATGGCGCACAGTCCCATCTTCAAGACTGTAGTCAACGACATGATAACAGCTTCCGTCGGGACGGAACTGCTCTTTCAAAGTACGGTCCGCATGCATCACGGCTACTTTATAGAAAGCGGAATCGCCCGAAAATCTGGCGGCTTTAAACAACAGTTCAAGATTCATCATATTATCTATAATGACAGGGCATTCCCAACCGCGTTTCGACTGCCAGCTATTTCCTTTTACATCCCAACTCTGAATTACTTGAGGGGCCTTGCGGAAACGGGTGCAAAGAGATTTTGCCGCCTGTATTATTATCTCCTTATACTCAGGATTACCGGTCAGGCGCAGCCCATTGCCGAAACTGCAATTGATGATAAAGCCGATATCGTGGTGCCAGGTAAGATTTTGCGCTTCGCTGATAGCTTCGGTATATTTCCGGGCAAGCGGGAGCAGGGTGGTGTCACCTGTCAATTCGTACAGATACCATACGCTACCCGGAAAAAAGCCGCTCCGCCAATCCGCATATCCGCAATAATAGACATCACCTTTATCATTTAATGTCACCGGATTCAAAAATCTGCCGCTACTTTCGATGGTATCGATTTCCAATCCAATCTGGGCACGCGCATTTTCAATCGCTTCTTCAACCCATGTTTGCTTCTCAACCGCCCTTTGGGTACAAGACGCGGCAACCGCAAGAACTGTACATCCCGCAAGAATAGAGTTTTTCAAATTCATGTTATAGATTTTTTATTGTAAATGAATAATTTTTTCCCAGACTGCAATAAATCGGTTACGATACGATTGCCGGCATCGAAAGATACTTCCGTCACCTTCCTGTTTCCGGTATGCCGGAATACCGAATAACCGCATGGTATAAAACAACGAGAATATAACTATAAGTAATTTCTGCATCGTTATTCAATCAATTATATTAACGTATGGCGAAATAGCACCATTTATTTTTATTTTATCTGACTAAATCGTCCTTAATAGCCGCATTTATTTTCCATGTCTTCCGTACCCGTCGGAATTGTTTCGGGGGAAAATGACATTGATTCAGCCGGACTGTTTCTTTTCTTTCCGGTAACTCTGAGGAGTACATCCGAACTGGCTTTTAAAACACCGGCTGAAATATACGGGTACGCTGAACCCGCTACGGTCACTGACCTCTGCAATGGGAAGATCCGGATATTGCCTTAATAAGGTGGCCGCATATTTCAGACGGTAATTCAGCAAAAAATTATTGGGGGTCATGCCGGTCAAGGCTTTAAATTTAGTATAAAGCAACGATTTGCCGACACCGACTTCTTTACAAAGAGCGGGAATATCAAACTCCGTATCGTCAATATGCTGCTCAATCACTTGTGAAGCACGTTTCAGCAGGTCTTTATCCAAAGGATTAATACTAGTCAGGTCTATTTCGGACATCGGCTTTTTATCAAATTGATGCTGCATTAACAAACGACTGCGTATCAAATTATTGGCACGTGCCAGTAACAAACGGGCATGAAAGGGTTTCGTAATATAATCGTCGGCCCCCCGGTTGAGCCCTTCGATGTTCTGCTCGGTAGAATCAAGTGCAGTCAACAATATCACGGGTATATGGCAAAGGTCTATATTATTCTTGATTTGCAGACACATTTCCATTCCGGTCATTTCGGGCATCATGACATCGCTGATAACCAAATCTGGGGAATATTCATACACTTTGCTTAACCCTTCTTTTCCGTCATGGGCACAGACAATCTTGTAAAAAGGTTCAAAAAGTTCTTTCAAAATTTGAAGCAGTTCATCATTATCTTCCACCAAAAGCACCGTATAAACCTTGCCCTCCGTATTTTCGGTTTCTACAAACTCCATAAACGGACTCTCGTCATCGACAAACACTGGCATCGAGTCGGGGATAAGATCACTCTCTGACTCCTGGACATGAAATTGTATGTTTTTATCATTCAGAAACACCTCCTTCCGACGGGGCAATCTCACTGTAAACGTACTTCCCTCACCAACCGTACTTCTGACCGTTATCTCTCCATGATGCTTTTCCACAATCGTTTTGGTCAATGCCAATCCGATGCCGGTTCCGCCAAACAAGCTTCCTTTCTTTTCCTGGTTACCGCTTTGAAAAAAACGCGCGAATATCTTATCTTTATCCTGTTCGGCAATGCCGATACCCGTATCCGTAATATTTATTTTTATATCAGTGTTCGTTATCTCTCCCCACAACGTTATGTTTCCTTTATTGGAAGTATATTTAAAGGCATTGGACAAAAGATTGAAAAATACTTTCTCCATCAATTGCGGTTCAAACCAGCACAATACCGGGAACTCCGGCAATTTAAACTCATAATTTATATTTCTTTGCTGTGCATAATCGGTAAAAGAAAGGTAGATTTCTTTTAGAAACGCCACCATATCCTGCTGTTTTATCTGAATGTTCCCATAGTTCTGCTGCAGTTTTCTGAATTCCAGCAACTCGGAAATCAACTTACTCATTTTCTGCGCATTCTTCCTTATTTTCGTTATTTGGTTATAAACGGAAGGAGTCAAAGAATAATTCTGCAGCAATATATCAATATGGCTAATAATCAAAGTAAGAGGAGTCCGGAACTCATGGCTGACATTGGTAAAGAACACTAGTTTTTCATGATTAAGCCGCTCTATTTGCTGTTTCTCAAAACGTTCCTTTTCCAATGAAAACGCCAATGTACGTTTTGCTATCTTACTGTACACATAGTAGAAAACACATGCCATAAAAACCATTACATACATTGTCCATGCCCACCATGTATCATACCACGGAGAGGCAATGACCAGCGATATCGTTATTTCCCTCAAACTCTGCCCGTTCTTTTCATTCATTGAAGCCACATGCAACGTATATTTTCCCGGGTCCAGATTGGTATAATACAATTCCGTCTGTTTAGTCTTAATCCAGTTTTTGTCAAGGCCTTCCAATTTATACTGAAACCATTTTTCCGACAGTTGTTGCCCGTAATCAGACAAAGCAAAATGAATAATCAGGTTGTTTTGGGCATGGGTAAGCCTGAGTTCCTGCATATATGGAAGCGACCGGGACAGTATGCGTGTCCCGTCTCCCGGGACAACCATCCTGTTATCAACCCAAAGCTCTGAGAAATAAAAACTGGAATTATCATTGGTAGCGTCGGTTTTATTAAACTCGTTTTCTGAAAACACCGTCACTCCTTTCGTATCGCCGACATAAATATCCCCTCCGCCAGATACCAGAATTCCGCATCCGTTGATTATATGGGCAGAAGGGAAATTGTTCATCAAATCAATTGTCGTGAAAGTACCTTCGGAAGGGATAAAACAGGTAACCCCCTTATCACCGGTAATCAGTATTTTCCCACTCCGGGTTTGACTAAGATTATAACAGAAATCACCTGGCAATTGACTGTTTCGGGAAGTATAATGAGCCATATCGCGCGTCTGCCGGTTATAGAAAAAAAGTCCCATTCCCAACGTACCGACATAAACCCCTTCGGCAGTAGCAAGCACACGGGTGGGAGCCGCTTTGCAGTTTCCTTCTGTCAACGGTATGTAAACGATGGAATCGGGATGTTCTATATGAGTAGACAAGACATTTTTCCATCCCACCATATACAGATTACCTTCCGCGTCGATGTCAAAATGTTCGTAAAATGCAAAAGGAATATTGATTTTGTGGAATTCCTGCGTTTGAGCATCTAACCGGAAAAAGCCGTTATGTGCGGAAATATAGACTTGTCCTCTCCACATTTTCACATGGAAAACAATTTTATCCGGCATATCGGAAGAGTTTTTTTCTCCTTTCCAATAATTGTGGAAACGGCCCGTATTCAAATCATAACGTGACAATCCTCCCAGATAAGTGCCTATATACAGGCAATTCCTCTTTTCGTCATAACAAATGCTTTTCACATTATTATGGGGAATAGAATTGCTCCCGCCGGCTATAAACGTCCGGAGGGTATTCCATTTCCTGTCTACACAAGTGATGCCACCGCCATCCGTACTAAGCCACAGATGCTCATACTTGTCAAGAACGATTTCCCCGATATAAGAATAATACGAGTTTATGTTTTTCCCATAGTCATAGTGAACAAAAGTATCATGTTGGGGATTGAAATAATTGACTCCTCCGTAATAACTACCCACCCATATAGTGCCGGCAATGTCTTTGTAGAGAGCGAAGATGGAAGGATGATTCAGCCCGCCTACATACTGTGGAATCTGGATAAGGGAATACTGTCCGCTGTGGATATCATACCGATGGAGCCCGTCAAAAGTACCGAACCAGATATTCCCTTCGTTATCTTCCACAAAATCACGAATCTGCTCACTGCTGATACCTTCCGGAGAACCCGGGGAATAAGGTATTTTCAATAATTGCCGTTTGCCGTTCATACGGTATAGACCCTGCATGCGGGTTCCTATCCATAGTTCTTTTTGAGAGCTTTCGAATATGCGATAAATCTCCACTCCTTTTAACAGCCGCTTCTGACGGTATGAACGGCGGTCAACCAAATAAACTCCATCATACGTACCGATACCGATTTCATGTTCCATCATGGTAAGGCAGCAAATACGGGAAGTGATATTCGTTTTCAACACAAAAACAGGAGTTTCCCCTGTCCCCAAGCAGAATAAAGAATCATATTTCATATACCATACCTGTCCTTCAGACGAAGCAAGCGCAGTGACAATGCCTCCGTCAGTGAGCCGGGCGAATTTCTCTGCCTGTATGTCATATTTAACCAGATTCTTGTCAATCAGGAAATATATATTGTCCCGGCTGTCACCGACGATAAACGAAACTTCATTTCCCAGCCAGACTGGAGATTCCTCACCCGCAGATTTTATCCATCCCTTGAATACTCTTACGCGGTTCCCGTCATACCGGCTTATCCCCTCCCTTGTCCCAAACCACATCCGGCCTAACCTGTCTTGATAAATAGCCATCACTGAAGGTTGCACGAGACCTTCGGACAAACCTATATGTTTAAAATATTCAGCATATAACGGTGAAACAAATAAAAGGGATATGAATAAAAGGAATAAGTACCGTAACGTCATATTATTTTTCATTTGGTGTTGTTACCTGGTAATTAGCCGATATATTTCTTGAATATGCCAACTATTTGCAATATTCGCAAAAAAAATGGACATAGGCAATGTTTTTACTAGCGAATTAATGCATAATTCCGTATTTGCTATTTTATAATCAAGGCATGTTTTCATTTATGCCGGAGACAATATAAAGATTGTAAATTTCTATGGAAATTACAATCTTTATTTCGGGTTTGAGTCTCGGCAAGTATCTAAAATATTCAACTTTCAAGTTTTTTCAATTTAAAATTTACTTTATGCAGATTGAGACAAGTCTTTAACTATCAATGCCAGCGTAAAGAACTTAACCCTAGTTTTAAGGAAACATCCGGATTACGATTATAATGCTCCAATACTTCTTTAAGATTCTTATCTATCTCGTACAATTCATCAATTACATACAAGGTTCCTGACGGGCTGTAAGTTTTGTTGTAATCCGGCCGTTTCCTATCCGGTTCATATTCTGTCCCTACAAATTCGAGGTGGGTGTATTTCTCCGTATCCAGCAGAAACGGTTTCCAGAAGACTACGCTATTCCGGATAGAAGCTCCCCATTGCACATCTTTCGTATAAAATGCCTCAGCACTCTCGTAACCTTCGTACATCGCTTTTAAATGGCAAAGACGGGCGAAAAACAACAAATCGTAAGCATGATATGCAAAAGCGTCGCGACCCAGCAAATCCGTTGTCGTGCCGTTGGGGAATAGATTACCTTTTACCCAACTGTCATAGGAAGAACGGAATTTATCAATTATCGCCTCATCTTCCAATACCGTGCCGAACAAATAGAACTGATACAACAGGCAAGTACCCCAATTATTAGCTCTTAAATCATTATCTTTAATAAAGACATCCACCCTCTTACGTACCCAGGCGTCAATCAGTTCCCGGTCTGACCGGTCAATTATTTTACGAATTAACGAATAACCTTCTACGGCAATATTATAGGATTCTTCATGAATATTCCTTTTCGACAAAGCGACATTAATCTCAGCCCACGCTTTTAGATATTCGACCGCTTTATCCAAATACGCCTTGTCCAAAGTGAAAGTATATGCCAGGCATAACTGGTGAATAGCTTCCATTTCATTGCTGATATCCACGTTATCCGGATTCTCGCCAATGGATTTGACAGGAGTGGTTTTCCGGCCGCTCTTTATAATCTCTTTAGCGGGAGTTTCCACATGCCTGATATACCAGTTCTTCGGAAAAGCTGTATTACCGGTTTTCTCTAATGCCGCTTTCACCTTATCATAACTTTCACGTGTAAGCACAGCATTTGGGAACATCAGTTCCACCTTAGAGGTCTGGGCTTGCACATAAGATATATTCCATAATAATATACACAACAGGAACCATTTATTTCTCATCTTTTTATTCTCCTTCCGCCATTATAAAAGTTCAATATCATCTATATAACATTTATACTTGTCTTTTTCGGTTAAAGTAACCTCCGAACTATATGTGGGTAGGATAACCATACCCGCCACACCATTCTTCAACAGTGTTGCAGCAGCACTGTATTCACTTCGACTAAAAGTAAAAGTATATGTTTTCCAGACTCCTTCTTCTTTGAAATCAACGAACGAACGGGTCAGTAAAATTCCTTCCTCCTGTTCATAATCATTCACAGAATTAAATCTCCCTATCAATTTTACTCCTAATTGTTGAGAAACAGCCTTGGAGGTCCCTTTCCATGTTTCTTTACCTATCACATTGGCAGGTTGGTAAATACGAAAACGGATACCTCTTAATTCATCCATACCTACCACCTTGGAAAAACGAAATTTCACCCCATAGTTCCGTGCTTCCATTGATATGTATTCCAATACTTTAGAAGATGTATTCTCTTTATCTTTAACCGGATTGTCCACTACCGCATGAGAATAGGCCCAACGCGGATAATAATCGTATATCTTACTGTTACCCGAATTGCCATACCGGAAAAAATAAGGAGTCGTATCATACGTCTCAAAATCTGCAAACAAAATACCTTTAGCAGGAAGGGATTCTTCCTGCTCATTTTTTCCTTCTTCAGAACCGACCGTAGGAGTATCATTCGAACATGCGATAAAAAGCCCCCATAATACGATGAAAAGCATACTGTATCTATATTTCATGATTCATTTTAAATTTCTGCCAGTATAAGAAACTCATATCTAATATTAATGAGGGTACCTTTTATCCTTTGAATCGGACCGAGATACCCTCACCGGTATGTATAATCGTTATCCTATACCGAGGTTACCAACCTGCATTCTGTACCAGTTTGTGGTTTTTGAAAAGTTCGGTATTCGCAATCGGATAGAAATACATTTTATCCTGTATATGATAAGTGGCAAGTAACATTTTCGTATATTGAACGGTTCCGTCAGCTTGCTTGACTACTTTCACTTTATAAATGTTCTGCATGTCATCCAGTTCTTTCCAGCGACGCAAATCCCAAAAACGTTGTCCTTCGAAAGCGAATTCCACACGACGTTCATTTTTTAACCGTTTCAAGAAGTTATTTTTAGTCATGCCGGCAGGATAAGGCGGCATTTTTACATCTCCGCGGTCACGTACCCGGTTGACGGCATCACGCGCGCTCAGATTATAAGAACCGGTGTAGTCGGGATCACCGTAAGCGTTTACCATTGCTTCCGCATAGTTCAACAGGATTTCTGCGTAACGGAATAAAATCCAATTATGTTGCTGACTGGTAGTAGTCTCACCCGGCTCAAAAGTGACGCTGTTATTTACATATTTTTTAAGGTAATATCCGGTAGTGGTTGTATTTTTAATGGGTTGGCCGTTCTTGCCGCCTTCGAATATCTCTACTGGAGCCGTTTTGGGCCATTCCATACCATTATATACAACAGTCATTCCCAGGCGGGGGTCACGATTTGCATAGGGTTCTTTAGCCATTGACTCATTACTCCAATCAAAGGCCGTACCATCTGCCATTTCATAGGCGCTTACTAGATTTTCCGTTGGACAGGTGGTAGTAGAGCCTTTAGTTACCCCCATCGGAAAGTTAGCTGACTCAAAACTTGTATTTGCACCTGTAGGACGACACATGATAACTTCTTTGCTCTGGTTGTTGGTCGCACCATATAGATTAGAATATTTTGCATCCAAGCTATATCCCAAATCACTTGCTTGGCTGATAAGCTCATACGCTGCTTGAGCAGCATCTTTCCATTTCTGAGTATCATCAGCGGAATATAAAGGACTGGCAAGATACAGAGATGCACGAGATTTCAAGGCAAGTGCCATGCCTTTGGTAGCTCGTTGCAAGTTACCCTCCCCGCCAGGCATATTGTTATAATTGACAGGCAGTTTGCCGTTAGCCAAATCCGTACATTCGCTGATGATAAAGTTGAGGATAGTGGCCGCATCCGAAGGTTCTGCTTCGTTGGCTTCTTCTTGGGTCAGAGTTTGGGTTATCAGAGGTATGTTCTGATAACGTTTTACCAGTTCAAAATAATAGAATGCTCTCAGGAAACGAACTTCATGCTCATAATTCAGATAACTTTTATAATCGTCGGCAAAACCGTCGGAATATTTCCATTCGTCAAATGTCAGTCCTACACAGTTTTCCAAATAGAAATTAGCGTCATGGATGGCGTTATAGTAAGTCCCGAATACGTCATTGACTGTATAATTGGCCGACCATGTACCATTGATAAACCGTTGGATGGCAGATGATTCGTAGATATGTATAGCATCATCCGTAGCTGCGTCTTGCATAGCTCCCGATGTATTGCAGAAATCGTGTGGCAGATAGCTGTACACTTGTGTAGCCAATTGTTTCACACGGTCCATGTTATCCAAAATTTGTTGTTTCGAGTAATAATCCGTTTCACTGCAATCCATAAAATCACAACTCGTATATAAGGGAGAGGATACTACCGAAAGCAGTAAGGCGATATGTTTGATTTTAAAATGCTTCATGTTCATTTACTTTTTAGAATGATAAGTTAACACCAAAAGTACACTGAGTCATGGTCGGATGGTTTGTTCCGATATTTTCAGGGTCTAATACTTTAATCTTATCTATACAGAAGAGATCGTGTCCACGTACGAAGACTTTGGCGCTTTTGATGAATTTGCTTTTTTTCATCATCTCCTGTGAAAAGTTATAATAGAGTTCCAACGTGCGTAGTTTCAGATAAGACGCATCGGACACCCACAAGGAATTGGTCGTATAGTTATTAGCGGAACCTTCCGAGGTCAAACGCGGATATTTGGCATTCGGAGTTTCCGGTGTCCAGCGATTGTTGTAATATTCAGTAGACACAGTACTATTGTTAATCAAAGGCCAATACACGCTCGAAGTGTTCAATAGGCAACTCTGATTTCCTGTTCCCTGAAACAGGGCATAGATACCGAATCCTTTGTATTCCAGATTCAGGTCGAAGGAATAATAAATTTCCGGCATAGCGCTGTATCCCAAAGCGATCTGGTCATAAGCATCAATTACTCCGTCATTGTTCTGGTCCTTATACTTCAAATCGCCCGGACGTACATCGGATAAGTTCTGTTTAACGTTTCGGTTGTCTATCTCTTCCTGATTCTGGTAAATACCTTCCACTTCATAACCGAAGAACTGTCCCAAACGTTTGCCTGTACGTTTCAAATAGTCATGAGGACGGTATTCTTCATTCTGATTCATGATTTTGTTACGGTTGAAAGTCAGCATACCACCAATCTGATAGTTGAAATCTCCGATTTTATCCGCCCAACGCACACTCGTTTCCACTCCATAACTATTCACAACTCCATTATTAATTTGAGGGGTAACCAAACCGAATATGGAAGATACAGCATTATTTCCGCTAACGAGGATATCTGTCCGGTGATCGTAAAAGCCGTCAACGGTAACAGATAATTTCCTGAAAGCCATAAAATCAAATCCTGCATTTAATTTATGAGATTTCTCATAAGTCATGTCAACGATACCCAATTGGGTAATTTTCATACCACTGATACTCGCCGGATTTTTTCCGAAGTAATAGCTTCCTCCTGTTCCATATACATCTAGGTAAAGGTCTGTACCGTAATCCGCACGTCCTACAATACCGTAGGAAGCACGAAACTTCAACAAATCCAGCCAGTCACTTTTCAAAGCCTCCTCCTCCGATATAACCCATGCGGCTCCCACGGACGGAAAGAGTCCCCATCTATGCCCCGGTTCCAAGATGCTGGCTGCAGAACCAGACAAAGATGCATCCAACACATAACGGCGGTCATATACATAATGTGCCTGCGCCACTACATCTATAAATGCTTTTGAATTATTCTGTCCCTTAGCATTCGTTTTATCCATATTGTATTGCAAGGTTGCAGTCAAACTGTGTTTATTCCAATTTCCGGCATAGTTAGCATAGGTTCCGAAATTGAAATGATTGACCGAGGAACCGACACTCTTGCTGAATGAAAGAGAACCTTCATTGCGTAAAGTATTATAAGCAATCTCTCCGGTTTCCCAATCCTTTGTCGCTTGTTCATATCCGAAATTCATGGTATTGTTGTCCCAATAGGAAACACTGTTATCCAATCCTACCTGAAATCCTACTGACAATCCTTTCACCAGGACACTTAAATCCTGATTCAGTTTCATATCCGCATACATGTTGCGGGTTTGGGAACGCGCATATCCTCTGCCGGAAATACTTGCCACCGGATTATTGGAATACACGGTAGTTCCTCCCCATATACCACGGGAAGTTTTAACAGGAAACGCTCCCGAAGGTACTTGGTACAACGCACTGAAAATATTCGATGTAGTTTCTCCGGGACGATTATGTTCGGAGAAGTTTCCGAACAGGTTCAGTTGTACGGTAGTCGTAGGACTGACGGTGACATCCAAATTGGTACGAATGTTCAGTTTTGAATATTTGAACTGAGTGGAATAACCTTCATTGTCGCTTGTGGGTTTCAATATGCCATTATCGTTCAGATAATTCAATTGAGTAAAATAACGTACAAACTCTCCTCCACCTCTTGCCGAAAAGGTCACATTGTTTCCGTAACTATGGTCACGTAATGCTTCATTCCACCAGTCTACGTCTGGATATACATCCGGATTACTCCGGGTTTTGAAAGCGTCCAACTCTTTAGCCGAATAACGCGCCGATAGCCCGTCATTAGTCAATCCTTCATTCAACGCTTTGGCATAAGTGTATCCGTCAACCAATTCCGGTAGACGTTGCGGCGTAGCCACATTGAACTGGTAAGAGAAATTAATCTCAGGTTTACCCATCTTTCCGCGTTTCGTTTTCAACAATATGACACCATTGGCTCCTCTTATTCCATAGAGGGTTGTAGAGACTGCGTCTTTAAGGACGGTCACGGATTCTATCTCGTCAGCACTTATCTGATCTAATGAACGTTCGAATCCGTCAACCAACACCAATGGAGCGGTAGAACTACTGGTTCCGTATCCGCGTACTCTCAATGTCGCAGCATCGTCCCAAGCGTTACCCGCATTTTGTAATACCTGCAATCCGGGAATCAGACCATAAAGCATATTAGAGTTGTTAATACTTTTTTTATGCGAAAGTTCTTCCTCACTTACTACCGCAGTTGCCGTAGTCGATTCCTTCAAGTCGAAAGAAATGCCGCGTCCATACTCTATAGCCACCTTACTTTTGCGTGCAAACTGGTTGTCCTGCCCTTGCGCCATAATAACTGCAGGCGAATACAACATACACGCTACTAATAACTTGATACTTTTTCTCATGAGTATATTGTTATTTCTATTTTCTGTTAATATCATTGTTTAATTATTCCCAACCCGGATTTTGTACAAGACCATATCCTTTATTGATTTCTTTAGAAGGGAATGCACTCAGACACCATCTGGGCTCAAAACCGCCATTCCACCACACACGGGTGTATTTGGTCAGCTCAAACGGAACAAGCTTATACTCGCCTGTGTCTTTATGTTTGTACACATGCAAGCCATGCAGTTTCTTTTCAAAGACATCGTAAAGTTTCCAACGAATCAAGTCAAAAAAACGAACTTCTTCATAGCCGAATTCACACGCACGCTCACGCAACAAAGCTTCACGAAACTCTGTCTGTCCCAAACCTTTTTTAAGTCCGGGCAGGTTTACACGGGCACGTACTTTATCAACGGCATCATACGCCTGTGCATTCGGAGCGCCGTAATATTCATTCAATGCTTCCGCATAACTGAGATAAATTTCCGGTAAGCGTAAGAACGGCCATTGGATGGGGCGATTCTGCCAAGAGGAATTACGGTCTAACCCCCATTTGCGGCACGCCAATCCCGTTGCCAGGCTCAACTCATGCATTTGTCCCGCTTTCCAGTCTTGGCCTTGCGGATAATCATCACCGTCTGGTTCTGTCAGTCCGGCTTTACGTCCATTGAAGTCATCGCCGTCAAGAATAAATGTTTCATACAAACGCGGGTCACGGTTTAGGAAAGGATTTTTTGCGTGTTCCGGGTTGTTCCAGTCAAAATCTGTACCGTCCGCCATCTGAAACATATCAAAATATTCTTTTGTAGGACAATAACCTCCCCAACGGATAGAATTACTCATTATTGAGTTTTTGGACGGACTTAATATGCCTCTTCTTACGGAAATCAATGTCTCTGTGGTTCCACGGTCAAAATATCCGCTCGTAAATGCCTGCCGCTCAGTAGTCGTTCCATTATCACCGGCTTCAACCAGTTTATAATATCTATTGGAACTGAGAGCGGTAAAAAACTGTTCGCAGGCATCAATAACAAGCTTCCAACGTTCTTTGTCATAATTTCCGAACCAAGTCATTAATTGCCGGGAAGCTTCCCCATTATAATAAGGTTCCGTATTGTTGAACAGCGGGCTGGCTACAAATAAAAGAACTCGCGCTTTCAATGCCATAGCACCGGCTTTACACATGCGTCCGTCCCAATTGTCCAAATCCGCGTCAGAGATTCTCCAAGGGAAATCCGGACAGTTAATGGCTTCATCCAACAATCCGACAATGAAATCGACCGTCGCCTGCAAAGTGGAGCGTCCTGGAAGATTGGTGTCTTCCGGGTCAATGGCATGGTCTACAATCGGCAAACCGCCATAATGCCGCAGCATATGGGAATAGTAAACAGCAACAATCATTTTAGCTTCTGCTTTCAGGCGAGACTTCTCCGCAGCATCCATATCCGGCACACGGTCTACATTTTCACAAAATAACCAGGCATGGCGGATGGCTCCCCACATCCCGCTTTCATTATTATTAAAACGAATTTTTGTCGCCATATATGTACCTCTGGGGGTATCTTCTATCGAAGCATTATAGTTGCCACTATAATATACTTTCATTACGCCCGAATATCCTACATTATCATAGTTCAAATCCGTCAGGCCTTCCAAAGTCCCAAGCCACATTTGTGTCCAGTAACCGGAAGTCTCTATTCCATAAGGAAGTGACTGATAACTCTTCCATAAAATACGACGGGCATATTCCGCCGAAGAAAATATGGTATCAATCGTTACATCCGAACTCGGCGGTTTCTGCAGGAATTTGTCTCCGAATGCTAAATCCTCACAAGAAACAGTTGTAAACAGAGTTCCCATCAAAAGGACAGTATATAATAGTTTTCTTAATGATTTCATGATTTATATTAATTAATTTAATTAGAAACCGACTTTCAACCCCACATTCACCACTTTAATCAACGGATAGGCTGTTCCACTCGGGTCACTTTCCGGATCGGATACCTTGAAACTATCAAAAGTCAACAGATTATATCCGGACATGAAAATACGAAGTGAACCTATATGCGCTTTCTTCAGCAAAGGGCTTGGGAATGAATATCCTACTTCAATATTTTTCAGACGGACATAGGAAGCATCTCTCAACCAAAGATCTGAATCCTGATAGTTATGGGACTTACTTTTGAATGAAAGTGCCGGCGCTTTGGCCGAATTTCCCTTTTCCGGAGTCCAGGCATCTTCAATCATATATTTCATAACGGCCGAGTTATTACTCTCCCCAAAAGGAACACGGTACATCGAACTCAACAAACGTGAAGTTTTAAAAGCTCCGGCCCACGTCATACTGAAATCAAACCCTTTCCATGAGAATCCCATATTCACACCTGCCGTGTACAGGGGATATTTCGGGTAACCGATATCACGGACATCTTTTTCATCAATTTGCCCGTCACCATTCAAATCCTTGTATTTCACATCACCGGCAAGAGGAATATAACCTGAACCTTGATTGGCAATACCGCCCTCTTTACCTTTAAGATTTTCATAATTAGCCGCCTCTTCTTCTGTAAAATATCCATCAAACACATAACCGAATTGTTGTCCTACCGGCTTGCCCTCTGTCTGCATCCATTCATAAGGATAGTGGATTTCATCGATGAATACGATTTTATTTTTGGCATACGATAGGTTGGCTCCGATATAATAACGTACTTTGCTGATTCGGTCATCCCATTTCACATTAATTTCATATCCTTTATTATCTACTTTACCGATATTGGCGATTGGAAGACTGACAGCCAGGTACCCGGGAGATACCGTACGAGATTTCAGGATGTTCTTACGATGTTCGATAAAGTAATCGAAATTGACGCTCAAACGGTCTTTGAAAAATTTGGCGTCAATACCATAGTTTTGTTTCTCCGATGTTTCCCATGTTACTTTAGGGTTACCTTTCTTAGATTCCGTTGCTCCTGCAATAAGGGTTGACGTATTGGTTCCAAAGCTATAACTGCCCGAACTAATCAAATATTTATCAGGCAGATATAGGAAACGGGAATAATCACTCACGCGGTCATTACCTACGATACCGTAAGAACCGCGAAATTTTAAATAAGTAATGATTTTTTTTATCGGCCGGAAGAACTTTTCTTCCGAAACAATCCATCCGATAGAACCGGCAGGAAATAAGCCGAAGCGTTGACCTTCCGCAAAATTCTCGGAACCATTATAACCAACACTTGCATCCAGTAAATATCTGGTTTTGTAATCATAAGTGGCACGGCCTACCAAACCGACATAACTTCTCGGAATACCTATGAATTCACTGGGACTGTTACCTTCAAAAGGGTAATACGTCATAGACTGATTATACATAGCCAGTGCTGAAATATGATGGTTGCCGAAATCACGTTTATAATTAACGGCAGCCTCCAAATACCAGTTTCTTGTTTGTCCTGTACTCTCGGTATATCCAAGTTTCTGATAATCCTGTGTCTTTTTATAAATTAATTCACCGTCCGTATTATAAATAGCTTCATATTTATTGGCACGGCCTTCACGACGTTTGGTTATAGTAACTCCACTGTTATAAGCACCTTTTACATGGACTTGCAACCCCCGGGTCAGGAAATCGAGCTTTTGTTCCAATTTGAAGTCAAAATTCAAAGTATTTTGTGTACGATTATTGTATCCTTTACCATAATATACGTTCAAACCGTCCGCATAATTACCTACCGAAAAAAGATCCTGGTCGGAAACGACCCATTTCCCATCTACAATTCCTGCACCTGCAAACGGAACAGCCGTATAAATATCACGGAACAAATATTTAAGATCCGTATAGGTACCGTTGTTATAATTAGGTTCTTGCTTATCATTCAGGTAACCTCCCAAATTCACTTGCATAGAGGTTGTCTTGGTAACATCAATATCCATATTGATTCGATAGTTGTAACGATTATACTTAAAGCCTTTGTCGTTACCATTTTCTTCAAAAGTATTGAATAAACCGTTTTGGGTAAATACACCTAATGAAGCAAAATACCTTACTCTCTCGGAACCTCCTGATATATTAAAATTATGCTGTGTTTGCAAAGCTGAACTCTTTATCAACATATCTGTCCAACTGGTACTTGGATATACCAACGGGTCACTATTCGTACGGAATTTCTCGACAATATCCGAAGAAAATGCCAACTGGTCCTTAGATACGCCATCGTGTAATTGGGCGTTATTATAAGCTGCAGCATATTCATAACTGTTTGCAAATTCCGGTACACGCGAGGGCATCTGCCATGCAAAGGTAGTAGAGAAATTTACTTTTGCCTTTCCTTGTGTTCCACGCTTGGTAGTAACTAGAATGACACCATTGGCGCCACGCACCCCAAACACAGCCGTAGCAGAAGCATCTTTTAAAACTGTAATACTTTCCACTTCATTCGGATCCAACTGGAAGAAAGAACGTTCCACACCATCAACCAACATCAAAGGTTGCGATAAATCAGCACTTAACGAACCGACACCACGCACATATAATGTAGCATCGTCAGCACCAGGTTGACCGCTGGACTGCACACTGGCAAGACCGGTAACCTTACCGGTCAATGCATTCGCCATACTGGCAACCGGAGATTTCAACAATTCTTCATTATTAATAGAGGAAAGAGCACCTGTTATAGTGACTTTTTTCTGAGAACCGTACGCAATTACCTGTACTTCCTGAAGTTCCTGGACATTTTCACTCAACTGAATCTTCAGATTTCTCTCTCCTTTATAAGGGATTTCTTTATTTTGATATCCAATATAAGAAACTGTAATAATAGCTCCTACCGGAACTTTCAATGTAAAATTACCGTTTATATCAGTAATCACTCCCGTACTCGTGCCTTTCACAGCAACAGTTGCCCCAATAACAGCCCCCGAACTGTCTGTAACCGTACCCGAAACTTCAATGACCTTTTGCTGTTGTACCGGTTCTTCATTCATAGAAATAGAAAGCAGATTGGATTCTACCCCTAATGGAAAAGCAGCCTGTCCTATGGACAATGTGACAGTTAACAGCCATATCCTACAAGGAATCTTCATAGAACTGACTCTCTTTTTTTTCATACGTTTTCAATTTTAATGGTTAATAAAGTGTGCATGTTAATAGTAAAAAGACAAGTAATATCTCTCAACCTGAAAGGGGAGTAACCAAAATCTGATTATTTTTCATACATAAAAGATTTTTATAATTATTTGAAACACAAAAGTAGAGACAATACAAATATTTAGATATAAAAATTTTCCTTAATAACTGCACAAATTGTATGTGGACAAATTATACACATCGTTGAATAAGTTGTAATCTATCAGTAAATTAATATCTTACGATTTTATTTGATACTAAGGAATAATAACTAAACGACAAAAACTATAAGATTTTTTTCTTTATTCATCTCTCCTGCATTATATACTTTTAACTTATCTTCTTGTAAACGAGAATTAAAAATAGAAACACATTATACATATATACTGTTTTGTTATCCTAAAAAAGGATTATAACCTTTTATCAGTTATAATCTCATTCTATCCCAATTACCCTATCCTAACTCTCTTCGATTACATATTTTTCTCATTTTAAACATCACTACGCCATAGCTTCCTGATTTATAGAAAGTAAAAACACTTATTCATATTCCTTTCCGTTTTAAAATAACTGTCCGAATACATCTCACAATGATTTACATGCGGTATTAAGGAAGAATGCCGGAATAATAAGAGCATAATAATAAAAGTACTAAATTTATAATCTTTACATTTAAATGCCTATTACGATGTTCTCATTAATCAAACTGCTATTTTTCATTTATGTCAAATCATACTCCAGTTTCTAACAACAATCATTAATTCTCAATCGGCATTTCCGGAAACCCGTTTATATAAGTAACCTTTCCCGCTCCTTTGCAAAACACATCCGAAATATAGATATTCCTAAAAACGGGAGTTTTCTCACTTATCCTCGGGACCGAAAGAACCTTTGCCGCATAATACATACGCAGGAACCTATATGTTATAATAAAACCTGTCCATTCCCTTACCCGTTGAATAATACAGATTACTATCGGAAAGCTTTGAAACGCAAAGTTGATATTAAGAAAACGTCGCTGCCAGATAATAAAAAAGTAGGGAAAAAATCCCTACTTTATACTTTACATCCATTTCTTGCCCACAACAAGTAAAATCTAATTTTTACATTAAAAAAACAGATCTTATATTCCCAACCGCTCTTTCAACAATCGGTAACCGGAAAGACTGACTCTAAGTTTAATGCCGTTCTTTAATAGTAGCTGATAGGTTTCCTTCCCGAAAAGCTCAACCCGGGATATCTGTGTTACATTCACAATCGTCGACCGGTGTACACGAACAAATGTATCGGGAGACAAGTGGGTTTCAAAATATTTCATCGTCTGTTCTTTCAAGTATTCTCCGGAAGGAGTAATTAACATCACATAGTCCCCGCATGCCTGTATGTAAACCAGCTCGTCTGCTTTTACCAAATGAATCCGGGAACCATCTTTCACGGTTATCCGGTCTATCGGTTCAATTTCCGTTTTCATTTGTTGCCCGTTGGATTGGCGTATAATCAGTTCTTTCTCCAGCTCTCGGTTCCGTACCTCCTCCTTAACCACAATCAAACGATACCAGAGAGTAACCGCTATCAAAACCGGCATTCCGAACAGTAGTCTGAAAGGAATAGTCTGGACGAAAGAGACATAAGTTATCCCCACAATCCTCACCATCATATCGTAAACCATAAAACTTCCCGCCAGCCAGAGCAGGCTCCCGGCAATTATCATAATCACGTCCGTCTGAAACAGGGAGACCAAACCGACAACAAACCAAGCCAGATAAGCAATAGCCGCCAGCCAACCTATCGTCGTAATCCCGTCTACCAAAGCGGGCAGGTAGTCAATTCCGGTGTATCCGCATACCAGAGCAGTCTGAATCACAACTAAAATCAAAGCCAACACCAGTATCGGAATCCAACGGAAAGGATAATCTATAATCGGATGTGCTTTCATACGCTAATCTTTAACCTCCAATCCTCCGAAAGAAAGTGTTCCCCGAATCACCAGCACATTTTCCTTATTAACACCGCCGTTTTGCCAACGTTTGTCATTACACCCTCCAAAGAAAGCATTACATTTAAATATGACTTTCCAATCAGAAGGAACATAAATCTCAACGCCTCCCCAATTGCAATCCAAATCAATATACGTTTCTCCGGGTGCGATATGAGTATGACGCAAATCAATAGTGGTCCCTCCGAAAGAGGTATGGATTACAGCCCCTTTAAACAGTTCGTCAAGTACAACATGACGAGCAGCTCCCCATATATTTTCCGAACGCAAAAAGCCGTCTACGGATTCAGACTGCTGTTGTTCATTTTCAAAGTTCATTCCGTACTTGCTCCGGTGCATTTTCATCCATCCGCCCCTATGCCCCATCGCATGTCGGCGAGTCCATCGCACATTCTTCTTCTTACCAGGTTTAAAGAGAAATAAAATGCCAGCTATTACCAAAGCGAAAGGCCACACCATTGCCTGGGAATTCTCCGGCAACCACGATAACTCTCCTGTCAATAAATAGACACCTGTCAATAAAAAGGCAATTCCGCTAATGAAATGACGACGCACTATCAAATATATACCCAATATAATAAGGAGAGAATGCCAAGATACTATAATATTGAATACTTCATAGGTAACCCACCCCATATTACGGGCAAACAACAATATCCCTGAAAGGATAAAAAGTAATGCTATCAGAATTTTACCGGAAAAACCCGTAGCACATGAAATTTTCTGTTCTTCTTCCATCGTCTTTATAATTAATTGATTGACGATTCAAAGATACGCTATTTCCTTACGCTTCCACAGGTTTTCCGGTCTATTTACGGATTAAAATCCGATGAATGCCGGATAAAAAACGATGAATCCCCTTTGTTTACACATCTATATCTCTCCACCCCTTACGAATACCTTCCAACAATACCAATCCGTCTCCAGGTAGCTAAAAAACAAAAAATACGAGGTGAAAAACAAATATTACACATTACTGTATCTGCATTCGCATACTTTTGTGGCGGTGAAACCCCTTTTGAAAAGGGAAAATGAATTAATTAGACAACAACCATTAATTAATAAACATGCAAAGAATGTCTAACAAAGTGAAAAACATGCGCTCCTTATTGCTAATACTATGTTCAGCAATATCGTTCAGCGTATCTGCGCAAACGATTACCGTAAAAGGTAACGTGAAAGACACCAACGGAGAGCCCGTCATCGGCGCTTCTGTTGTAGAAAAAGGTAATACGGCCAATGGTACGATTACAGATTTAGATGGTAATTTTTCTATTAAAGTAGATGGAAAAAAAACATTGGTAATTTCATACATCGGTATGAAAACCAAGGAAGTAGCCATTCAGGGTAAAAAGACAATCAATGTACAAATGGCTGATGATTCAAAAGCACTGGACGAAGTTGTAGTAATTGGCTACGGTACAGTTAATAAAAGAGACTTAACCGGCTCTGTCGCATCAGTAAGTTCAAAAGACCTGGCAACCGTTCCGGTATCAAGCGCTACCGAAGCCCTAACCGGAAAACTTGCCGGTGTAAGCATCACTACAACCGAAGGTTCTCCCGATGCAGACATAAAAATCCGCGTACGCGGCGGCGGTTCCTTATCGCAAGACAACTCACCTTTGTATATTGTAGACGGTTTTCCCGTATCAAGCATCAGTGACATAGCCCCTTCGGAAATCCAAAGCATCGATGTTCTGAAAGATGCCTCTTCCACTGCTATTTACGGTGCGCGCGGCGCTAACGGCGTCATCATCGTTACAACGAAAAGCGGAAAAGAAGGCAAGACACAAGTAGATTTCGGAGCATCTTTCGGTATTAAACAGGTAACCAAGCTGACCGAAGTCTTGAGTCCTTATGACTTTGTAGCCTATCAACGTGAAATCGGTTCTTTAGACTATGGCAATTATGCCGATATGGACATCTGGCGTTCAATTGACGGCATTGACTATCAGGACGAAATGTTCGGACGTACCGGAAACCAGCAACAATACAACATAAACGTAAGCGGTGGTACGAAACAACTGACTTACAGTGTCAGCTACGCCCATAATGAAGAAAAAAGTATCATGCTCAATTCCGGTTTCAAGAAAGACAACATAAACGCCAAAATCAAATCGGAACTGAATAAATGGATGTCCTTGGATTTCAATGCCCGCCTGAGCTATTCCACAATAGACGGTTTGAGCGGAGGTGCGGATACCAATGAATCCAACGCAGCCAATTCAACCGTAGCCAATGCCGTTGTATTCCGCCCGGTTGACTCATTAAAGTATAGTGACGACGATGAAGAGAACAGTTCGGCACAACAGAAATCTCCGTTAGAACGCCTGCTTGCAACGGACAAGACACGCAATACATTCAACCAGAACTATAATGTAGGTCTGAACTGGAAACCATTTAAAAACTGGACATTCCGTTCAGAATTCGGATACGGATGGAAATATGACGATACGGAACAATACTGGGGAGTAGATGCGGTTTCGAATTCCAAATACGGATATAACGGACAGCCGCAAGCCTATCTGATTAGAGAGAAAACGATGAATTGGCGTAATGCCAATACATTGACATACGATAACAAAAGATTGTTCAAAGGCCGTGATAAAATAAATGTGTTGATAGGACATGAAGTAAGCAGTAGCCAAAAGAAATCAATCGAAAACGTATCTGTCGCCTTCCCCGTCACAATGAATTTTGACGACATGAGAGCCAATATGGGTTCGGGGAAAGCACTGGCAAACCAATCCACTATCGCCGCCAAAGAAAACATATTATCATTTTTCGGCCGGGTCAACTACACCATGATGGACAGATATCTGTTGGCCGTTACGGTACGTGCCGACGGTTCCAGCAAATTCGGTTCGGGAAACCGCTGGGGCGTTTTTCCTTCGGTAGCCCTGGCATGGCGTATCTCTGACGAAACTTTCATGAGAAATGCCCAAGAATGGTTGTCAGCCCTGAAATTACGTCTAAGTTTCGGTACTGCCGGCAATAACCGTATCAGTTCCGGATTGCTTGCAACAACTTACTCCTTGGGCGGTAATGATGCACGTAACCCGTTTTTCGGCGGAGAAAGCACGACTATGCTCGAACACGGCACAAACCTTTACAATCCCGACCTGAAATGGGAAACGACAGTAACCCGCAACATCGGTATCGATTACGGGTTCTGGAACAATCGCATCTCCGGCTCCATCGACCTCTATTGGAATACCACCAGGGATTTGCTGATGCGTACCGAAATACCCTCCCTCTCCGGTTATAACTATCAATATAAGAATTTCGGACAAACATCCAATAAAGGCGTAGAATTCTCCGTAAGTGCAGTTTTATTCGACAGAAAGAATTTTTCCCTGAATTTCAATGCTAATATCGCTTACAACCGCAACCGCATTGACAAACTAAATACGGACTCCCCTTGGCAAAGCAGTAATTGGTCTGGCAGCACAATGGCAAAATACGAAGATTTCCGTGTAGAAAAAGGCGGACGCCTGGGAGAAGTCTGGGGATATAAAACAAACGGTTACTATACGGTATATGACCCCGTCACCAATCCTACCGGTGAATTAGTCTGGGCAGGCAGCGAATGGGGCCTGAAAGACGGATTGCAAGACAACAGTCCCACAATCACAGGCGGCAAATACTATCCGGGCGGCTTGAAACTCGAATGTGACAAAGACGGAAACCCTCTCAAACAGCGCTTAGGCAATACCATTGCCCCAACCACAGGAGGTTTCGGTTTTGACGGTCGCATAGGAAATTTCGATTTCAATGTATTTTTCAACTACTCCGTCGGAAACGTCATTGTCAACGGTACAAAACTGGCTTCTTCATTCCGTTCGGGTTCGCGAACCGGCTACAACCTGAATAATGACTTCAGGTTATCCAACCGCTACACATGGATTGACCCGGAAACCGGATTGAACCTATCGTCCAGTTCCACCGATGTCCTTAACACATACGGCGATATGACAGCAGCAGGTCTGCGTTTGAATGAAATAAACGCCAATGCCAATATGTACAACCCTGCCAGCGCCACTACCATGCAATTGATAGATTACGCCGTAGAAAAAGCCTCATTCCTACGTTTGAACAACATAACTATCGGATATTCTCTTCCTAAATCCATTGTAAGGAAAGCCTTCATGCAAAATGTAAGAATCTATCTGACAGGATACAACTTACTTTGCTGGACCAATTACAGCGGAGCAGACCCGGAAGTAGACACCAGCAGTAAGAAAAATGCCATGACACCGGGTGTAGACTATGCAGCTTATCCCAAGAGCCGCACATTCGTAGGCGGTATTAACGTTACATTCTAACCAACAACATAAAAAGACCGATTGTATGAAATACATATATAAAACATTATTCCTCGGACTGGGACTGGCAACCTTGTCTTCCTGTTCGGATTTTCTGAACCAGACTTCACCGTCTGAACTGGACAATGAATCGACCTTCAACAATGCCTATTATACAGAGCTGGCACTCAACAAAGTTTACGGCAGCCTAACACAAGACCAGACCTATTCCAACTTCCTACCCATTATTGCCGGGACCAATACCGACTGCGAACTGATTGACGGGCTAGGTTCCGATGCAAGCAACACATCCAGCGAACGCGGCAACATGAATTACAATGCCAACCCAGGATGGTCGCAACTCTCGAAAGTATGGGATGCCATGTACGGGGTTATTGAAAATGCAAACCTGGTAGTAGACGGTATAAACAACAGCCAGTTGATACAACAAGAAGGAGAAACCCGTACCAGCATGTTAAGATTTCGTGCCGAAGCCGTAACATTGCGTGCAATGGTCTATTTCGACCTGATTCGCTTATTCGGCGACATACCTTTCAAGACAGAATCTTCCAACAGCGATTTATCCAACGTTTACATCGGCAAGACAGACCGTGATATTATCATGGACGAACTGCTCGACGAACTTGACGAAGCCATCGAATATCTGCCCTGGGCCGGTGAAGAAAGCTACACGACCGAACATGTCACAAAAGGCTATGCACATGCCTTATTGGCTAACATGGCGATGACACGCGCCGGATACGCCATCCGCGAACAGGCGAAAGAAGGATACGTCAATGGAGATAACAGCGACCCCAACTTCCCGACTCAGCGGTGTAGCGATACCAAACGCAAAGAATTATACGAACTGGCAGAAACCCACCTGACCGCTGTGATTAATTCTGGAAAACATCGGTTGAATCCTTCTGTAGAAGAATACTGGCGTTTAATGAACATCAGCCAACTCGACCAGACTTATCAGGAAAACCTGTTTGAAATCCCTATGGGTCTGAATAAAAGCGGCGAATTAGGATACACAATCGGATATCGTATAAACGGAGCCAGCTCATTGTTCGGCCCGAAAGGGAATTCATCCGGCAAACTGAAGTTGACAGCTCCTTATTATTTATCATTTGACGACGGGGATGTACGCCGCGAACTGACTTGCGCCATTTCACAACTTTCCACAGACAAGAACACCAAAGAATTTAAAGAATACATGTTAGGAAACTCACCTTTCGGGATTTACTGTGGAAAATGGGATTACCGCAAAATGATGGAAAACACAGAATGGTATGCGGCCGTATTAGCCAGCGACCAGAAAGTATGTTCAGGCATCAATGTAGTGAAAATGCGTTATCCGCAAGTATTACTGATGTATGCCGAGGTAGTGAACGAACTCTACGGAAAAAATGCCACGGGTAAAGGTTGTACACTGACAGCTACGGCGGCTTTAAAAGAAGTACATGACCGTGCTTTCACGGATACGGACAAACGTGATGCCGCCTGGCAAGCATTGATGCAAAATGATTTCTTTGAAGCCATTGTCGATGAAAACGCATGGGAACTGGCAGGTGAAGGCGTACGCAAATTCGACTTAATCCGCTGGAATCTGTTAAGCGAAAAAATAGATGAATTCAAAGACGAATATACCAATGCGGTATATAATGGAACCTATCCACAGTATGTAAACTACAAATACCGTACAGACAATCCGATGTATATTGACATGACCTCTCTCGTATTCGGCAGCAAGTTAGGCGGGGAATATGAAAACAAAAGTTTCTTCGGTGCGGAAACAACCGACAAAGAACAGAAAAATCTGAAAGTAAATCTACCGAGTATCTCAAGCGGGCTGAACAACCGCGTGAAAAATCGCTATCTATTGCCGATTGCATCCACAACCATCTCCACTTCAAACGGCAAATTGCATAATTCGTATGGTTATTCTGATTAATCTTTAAATCGTAAAATAATGAAGAATATAAAAAACATACTAGGAATGGGAGTTTTCATACTCCTCTCCTCTTGGGCTGTATCTTCGTGTACAGAAAAAAGTGATTGGGATATTGATTCCTCCTACAACCGTCCTTTCGGAACCGATGAAAACGGAATCAGCGTAGAAGCCGACAGTAAAGTAGCCAGGGCAGTGGTGACATGGAGTCCTACACAAAACACAGACTATTACATTATTGAAATCAGTCCGAACGAAATGACTGATGAAACACCGATGGGTTCGGAGGAGAACGGAAATATAGTTTATGGTAACGATCCAGCCAACCGCATCAAGCAACCTCCATACACAATGGAAAATCTTAATGTAAACACGACCTATTACCTACGTATCAAATCAATTTCCGGTGAAAAAGAATCCCTTTGGGTCAATTATAAGAAAACCTTCGAATCCGTCAAAGAAGAAGCCATTCTAAACACTCCCTCTGCCGAAGATTTACCCGAAGGCCAGGGAAAAGTACGTATGTCGTGGGAAGCCGGACTGACGGTAGACCATTTTGAAATAACGGAAACCGGCACCACAGAAAGTATCCTACGGAACATATCGGCAGAAGAAATTACTGCCGGTGAAGCATGGATTGAAAACCTGAAAACATTCAGCGAGTACACGATTGGCATTTATAACGGCAATACCCTCCGCGGTTCACAGACAATTACAATCCCCGGACTAGAAATAGAATCCGAAATTAGCAATGTTACCGATAATTCTGCCGTATTCTCCTGGGAAACAACAGTAGATGTAGACGAGTACGCATGTATCCTTTCCAGCGAAGGAGTACCGGAATCCGGCATCAAACTGTCACAAGAAGAAATATCCGCCCATCAGGTCAATATCACAGGCCTAGCGTCCAGCACAGAATACACGGCATACGCTTTTGTAAACGGCGCAATCTGTTCCCGCATCACCTTTACGACCCAAAAAGGAAAACCGGCCGGATATAGGGAAATGACATGGGAAGAAGCACTTGCCGATTGGGACAATCTCACTGGAAAAATCTTAATCAATGTTTCCGGAACAGAAACATTTGCACAAGAAGAAGAAAGCATTCCTTCCGGCATAACCCACTTGATTTTCTGGGGAGACAATAAAGAAGAACAAGTTAATATGACTATTAAAAAAGGAATAGGCGCCAGCGGAATATGCGAAAAAGTAGAATTCCATAACCTGAATATTACAGACGAAGGAAATACCACCCTGATTTATCAGAATAATTCTTCCGGATGTATCAAAGAAATAGAAGTCACATCATGTACAATCACTGATATCCGCGGTATAGTCCGGATGAATGCAAGCACAACCGATGCGATGGCCGTCACTATTGACGACTGTATCATTAAAGGGCTGGGAAGAGCGGCAACCTCCAATCATTACGGCTTGCTTCTTTCCGACAAAGTGATCTTGACTTCCATTGATTTAATGGTTTCCAACACTTCCGTCATCACAGCCAAAGGAGCCAAAGCCTCTCAGTTCATACGCCACAAATCCGGACAAAACAGTACGGTAACAATCAAAGACTGTACATTCTATGATATGTCCGCAAGCGATGCCATATTCAGAGATACAGACGATTCAGCAATCATAATCTCCAACGTATTATTTGCTAAAGGAGGAATCAGCCCATTCTATAAAAAGGCACCTTCCTCCCTCGTCGTAAACGGTTTGTACAAAGCTTCCGACTTCACATTCAATACTTCCGACTGGGGAAAAGACTATACTGTCCTTTCCCTGACTTCCGACCAATTATTCCCTAACGGAGCCAACGAAGACCTGACTTTCGGAACAGACGTTTCTGAAGAAAACAGAGTCGGCGACCCGCGTTGGAACAAATAACTAAATAAAAAATGCAAGTTTCTTCGCCAGTCGGTTTTAAGTTTGGTGAAGAAACTTCCCTAAAAGCAAAAAATATGATGAATACAAAATCAATCTATACAATAAGTGAGCTTTTACTTTTGTTCTTGCTGCTTTTCGTCAGCACTTCCTGCAAAGACAATGACGAAGCAGAAGACACAAGCAATCCTGTCCTGATTTCACAAAATATCAATGAAGGTGATGTAGTAGGCCCCAACGGATATGTGGAACTTGTGTTCAACAAAGCGATGCGCCAAGCCCCGGATACGGAAATCTATTTCAACGGCGGAACAGTGCGTGTATCTATCAATTATGAGAAAGTCCGCTACACATTCTCAGATATGGAGAACAAAGAATGCACTTTCGAGATTCCTGCCGGGGCACTGACCGATATGCAAGGAAGACCCTACAACGAAGACTTCTTTCTGAGTTTTACCGCCAAATCCGAAATCTCAGGAGGCGGAAAAGTCTTTGACGCCATAGTCGATTCGAAGGGGAACGGAGATTTTACAACCGTACAGGCCGCTATTGACGCTGTTCCGGGAGAATGTACCAGTCCTTATAAGATTTTTATCGCCAACGGAACCTACAACGAATGCGTACGAGTAAATAAAAACAAAACGTTCATCCATTTAATCGGTGAAAGCCGCGAAGGCGTCAAAATCCAGTATGCAGTGAATCGCGTGGAAGATTCCGACAATACAACAAGTTGGCCCTACTCCATTTTCAACGAAAATTCACCCGCCCGTAAAGCAGGATACAGTACAGACCAAAACACTGTCGTCTTAATCGAAGCGACAGACTTCTACGCTGCAAACCTGTCAATTATCAATCTCTACGGCGCCTTCTCAAACCGTTATACCGGCGGATTAGGCAAAAACGGACAAGCGGAAGCCTTAATCAACCGCGAAGACCGATTTACATTGAACAACTGTTTGCTCGTATCTTATCAAGATACCTGGTGGACCCGTTACTGGGACAATACCGGTTCCCACCGTGCATACGTCTACAATTCATGGATTGAGGGACACACCGACTACATCTGGGGAAGCGGAGACGTACTTATTGAAAACAGTACGTTCTATAATACAGGTAATGACGGAGGAAGTGTCATCACAGCCTCACGTACCAATACAAATGAGAAATGCGGTTACGTCATAAAAGATTGTACCGTCAGCGGGGAAGACATCAGATTCTCACTCGGACGTTCACAGTCAACAACGGCTAAAGCCGTCTGGATAAATACAAAACTGGAAATGGATATCATTGATTCACATTGGGGATACGGCGGTGAGATACCGACTCTGTTCGCCGAATACAACACAGTAGACAAAAACGGGACAGTTATCTCAACAGAAGGCAAAACAATCACTTCAGGGAACGTCTCATTCACAAGCTCCGTACTCACACCAACCGAGGCCGCACGATATACCTATGGCAATATTATCGCTACCGACGGTTGGAATCCGAAACAATATATAGAAACTCCCCTTCCAGCACCAGCCAACATAACCATGAACGGAAACGAACTGACATGGGATGACGTATCAGGTGCAGCCGGTTATCTCGTTTTCATGAATGGCAACTACGCAGGACAAACGACAGATACGGCAGTTACGCTAACTAATACGGATGAAGGAAATATCTATACGGTGAAAACCGTAAGCCAATACGGCACGATAAGCGAATAAAACCAATAAAATCAGAATGAGTTCTTTGTCACCCACACCATCAACCGATACAGCGTATAAGACAAAGAACTCTGTTTTTAAAATAAGCTATATGTTTAAATTCATCAAAACGGGATTATTCTGTTTCTGCTTGTTCAATCTCACAATTGCCTGCAGCAGCGAAGACCCCGGCAACAACAATGACATACCGGGGCAAGACATCGAAGAAACCCCAAATGAAAACGGTAACAATGCCTCTGACGAACCGCGTGACGCCTTTCCCGGCGCCTACGGAGCGGGACGTTACACTACAGGAGGTGCGGGCGGAACAGTTTATACAGTTACTTCCCTGGAAGATAACATGGCCGAAGGCACTTTGCGCTATGCGTTAAGCCGTTCGGGAAAACGCATGATTGTATTTGCAGTAAGCGGACTGATAGAGTTGCAAAGTCCCCTGAAAATAACTAACGGCGACGTAACGGTTGCCGGCCAAAGCGCACCGGGTGACGGCATTTGCCTGAAAGGACATCCCGTATCCGTACAAGCAGACAATGTAATCATCCGTTTCATGCGCTTCCGCATGGGTTCCGACAATTTTACCACGGAAAAAGAGGCTGACAGCGGTGACGCTTTGTGGGGAAAACAGCATAAAAACATCATTATCGACCATTGTTCCATGAGCTGGAGCACTGACGAATGCGCCTCTTTCTATGACAATACCGATTTTACCATGCAATGGTGCATCATCAGTGAAAGTCTGAACCGTTCGGTACACAGCAAGGGATATCACGGTTACGGAGGAATTTGGGGAGGTTCGCCCGCTACATTCCACCACAATCTGCTGGCACACCACAGCAGTCGCACCCCCCGTTTATGCGGAAGCCGCTACACGGGAAAACCGGGAAATGAAAAAGTGGATTTACGCAACAACGTATTTTATAATTGGGGACCGACAAACGGCGGATATGCAGGTGAAGGAGGAAATTATAATTTTATAAACAACTATTATAAACCAGGTCCCTCCACCAATACCAAAAGAAACATTGTAAACCGGATTTTTCAACCGAACGGCGACGACGGTACAAACAAAAATTCCAAAGGAGTATGGGGAAGTTTCTACCTGAAAGGTAACTATTTCGACGATACGTGCCCCACCCTGAATCCTGAATACAAATCTTTACTTGCTGCCGTAAATCATGATAATTGGGAAGGTTTACATCCCAATGAAACGGAAGAAGCCCAATTGCCTGACGGAGGAAAAGAAGCGCTCCGGGCAAACAAAGAATTTACAATCACCGAAGACGTATCCGAGTTCACTCAATCGGCCAAAGACGCATACGAATCCGTATTGAACTACGCCGGCGCTTCCCTGAAATATGATAATGTGGACAAACGCATCATTGCCAATGTCCGCAACGGAGACTTCACAGCCGACGGCAGTAAAGGAAGCGAATACGGGCTAATCGACAAAGCAAGCGATGTAGGCGGATGGCCCGAATATAAAAAAGAGAACGGCCCGAAAGATACCGATGGCGACGGCATACCGGATGAATGGGAAACAGCAAACGGGCTGAATCCGAGAAGTGCATCCGACGGCGCCAAATATACATTAAGTAAATCATATACCAATCTGGAAGTTTACCTCAACAGCTTGGTGGAGACATTATATCCAAACTGACAGGATTTCCGGACCTCATTCCATACAAATATTCCAAAACGATTATGAAAAAACTCTATTTATATCATGTAGCCATGTTATTCGGCATGATGGGGATATGTGCAATAGCATGTTCCTCTGACAACCATACAGATGAACCGGAAAATCCGGGAACAGACGGCGGAAGTTCTTCAAATACGGTAAAACAATTGGATTATGGAGAACTCCTGGCTTTTCCATACGCAGAAGGGCATGGACGCAACACGACCGGAGGACGTGGCGGAAATGTCTACCACGTAACCAATCTCGAAGACGATGCAAGCGGAAATACGACCGGAAGCTTGCGTTGGGCAATGAAACAAAACGGTCCTAAAACAATTGTCTTCGACATATCGGGGACGATTCATCTGAAAGCAGAACTTAAAACACAGAAAGACGATCTGACTATTGCCGGACAAACCTCACCCGGCGGAATATGCATAGCCGATTATCCCTTCACAATCAATTCCAATAACGTCATCATCCGCTTTATACGGTTCCGTCCCGGCAATACAGACATAGACTGTGATGCGCTAGGAGGAAGTGACAAACAAAACATCATTATCGACCATTGTTCCACAAGCTGGTGTACGGACGAATGCCTTTCAGTTTACGGCATGCAGAATTCCACCGTACAATGGTGTCTGGCTGCTCAAGCTTTACGTGTAACGGATGCAAAAATCAATGCCAACAAAGGAAAATTCTCTTCACACGGATACGGCGGCAATTGGGGTGGACACAACGCCTCTTACCACCATAACCTGATTGCACACTGCGAAAGCCGGGTCCCCCGCCTCGGCCCACGCTACACAACGCTGGCACTGGATAATAACGACGGAGAACGGGTAGATATACGCAACAATGTCTACTACAACTGGGGAGGCGAAGGTTGTTACGGAGGTGAAGCACAACAGGTAAATATCGTGAACAATTACTACAAACCGGGTCCTGCCACCGACCAAGCCAAATCCGGACGTTCATACCGCATTGCCAAATCGGACGTTTATCCCTCGAATTATTCCGGTAAAGACAAATACGGCAACTGGCTTCAGACATGGGGCAAATTCTACATCAACGGCAACAAAGTAGCAGAAAATACATCCGTGACAAATGACAACTGGACAGACGGAGTATTCAGCCAAATGACTAAAAACAACTGTGCGACCGATGAACTCTGGAACCAACGTACCCGAATCAAGTCAAATTCACCGATCACAACAGCGGGATATGTAACAACGCATACGGCAGACGAAGCCTACAACCGGGTATTGGAAAATGCAGGAGCCTGCAACTACCGGGATAAAATTGACAAACTGATTATCTATGACGTACAACACAGAGAAGCCAGTTGTACAGGAAACACAGACAAATGGAGCCATCTGGAAGGATGTTCTCCAAACAGTAAAGGCTATATAAACGACCCCAAAGATGTCTGTGCCGCATTAGGAATAAGCAATCCTTACGATGTACTGACATCCGTAACGGAGGTAAACATAAAAGATACGGACGGCGACGGCATTCCCGACTATCGGGAAGAAGAATACGGCCTGAATCCCAAGAAATCGGCTGACGGAAAAGAAAAAACAGTCGACAAAAACGGGAAATATACCAATCTGGAAATGTACCTCAACAGCCTGGTACACGAAATCATGAAAAACGGTGCGACAGGCGGCAGCGTTGTAGAATAAATTTAGTAAATTTACCCCAAATCCCAGTCAAGAATGAAAAAGAACCTATTAGCAATTTGCAGCCTGGTACTGGCTTTCCCTCTCATGAGCCAAGCCATGCGACCTGCAATTCCGGATGAGACAATTTTAAAAGAGTATCTCACTCCCGACCGTTCCAAAATCCCGGCCTTTCCCGGTGCCGACGGAGCAGGAAAATACACCGTAGGAGGAGCCGGCGGTACAGTGTACACAGTCACGTCATTGGCCGACGACGGTTCCGAAGGAACTTTCCGTTGGGCTGTCAACCAAAAAGGGCCACGTACCATCGTCTTTGCAGTCAGCGGAATCATCGAACTGCAAAAAGCCCTGAAAATAAACAATGGTGATGTGACTATTGCAGGACAAACAGCACCGGGAGACGGTATCTGCCTGAAAAATTATACATTTTCCGTTCAGGCAGACAATGTAATCGTCCGTTTCATCCGTTCACGCATGGGAGCTGATATCAAGCAAAAAGGCGATGATGCCATGAACGGAACTAAAGCCTGCCGGAACATCATCATAGACCATTGTTCCATGAGTTGGTGTACGGACGAATGTGCCACATTTTACGATAACCGCTACTTTACCCTCCAATGGTGTATCATCAGCGAAAGCCTGGCAAACTCCATTCATGAGAAAGGAGCGCACGGATATGGCGGTATCTGGGGAGGACAACCCGCAACCTTCCACCACAACCTGCTTGCCCACCACACCAACCGCACCCCGCGTCTCTGCGGCAGCCGTTACACCGGCCGGCCGGAAGATGAAAAGGTGGAATTATTCAACAACGTAATTTACAATTACGGCAGTGCCGGTGCATACGCCGGCGAAGGAGGCTCTTACAACTTTATCAACAATTACTATAAACCGGGACCTTTCAGCGCAACCAAAAGTTCCTTCAAACGCTTGTTTACAGCTTATGCCGACGATGGAAAAAACAACAATACAGCAGGTGTTCACGGAATATTCTATTTCAAAGGCAACTACATGTCTCCCACCTGCCCGAAACTGACAGACAAGCAAAAAGAAGCCCTTTATAAAGTAAACATGGATAATTCCTACGGACTGGTTATCAGAAAAGATTTTGCCGCCGAAAAAGAAGTACTTTCCAAACAGCCATTCGACATTGCCGAACACACGTCATTACAACCGGCAAAGAAAGCTTATAAAGACGTTCTTCAATTTGCCGGAGCGTCTTATCGCCGTGATGCCGTAGACCGGCGCATTGTAGAAGAAACCCGTAAAGGCACTTATACTTACGAAGGTTCCCACGGAAGTACGAACGGAATGATTGACCAGCCTTCGGATGTAGGAGGATGGCCCGAATACAAGTCGGACCCTGCCCCGGCAGACACAGACGGAGACGGTATGCCGGACGAATGGGAAAAGGAACACAATCTTAACCCCAATGATCCATCGGACGGTTCCAAATATAATTTAAACCCCGAATACACCAACCTGGAGATATATATGAATAGCCTGGTAAATCACTTATTCCCCCAAAAATAGCCTCCCATTTTCCCTGCCTTCTTCCGGAAAGCAGGGAAAACTCCGCATCCTCCCTCATCCGAAACAGGAAAAACATCTCCAATGCCCTCCAGACGACAACCTTTATATCCCGTCATTCCATCTCCCCCGGATACACTCTTTTCCATTTCCTTTCCGGCTATTTTCCTACTTTATCCCGATATTCCGTCGGAGTCATGCCAACCTGAGCCTTAAAGCATTTACTGAAGTAACGGGGATCATTAATGCCTACCATATACGAAATCTGGGTCATATTAAACTCTCCCGTTTCAATTAACTGAGCAGCACGCTTGATACGCATTTCCTTAATAAATTCAATCGGAGCAAGTCCGGTAAGTGTTTTCAACTTCTTAAAAAACACCGAACGGCTAACCGCCAGTTCCCGCACCAAATCATCTACCACCAACTCACCGTTATCCATGTTCCGCTCCATCAATTCCAACAATTTATCCATAAACTTGCGGTCATTAGGCGACATATCGGGGACACTCGGTTCCGGTTCAGGCTGCCCGGTTTCCTCCGGTATCGACAACACAGAGACGGCAGCGGAACCGGAAGCAGTCATATTGATATGCATCAGGCTGTCCCGATAAAAATTCTGTAATTTCTTACGCTGCACCAACAGATTCTCAACACGGGCCTGCAGATAGATGGCGCTAAACGGTTTCGTTATATAATCATCCGCACCATATTCCAATCCCTCCAACTTACTTTCAATAGTTGTCTTGGCAGTAAGCAGAATGACAGGTATATGACTGGTCGTCATATCCGCCCGCAACTCACGTACCATTTCGATACCGTCCTTTTCCGGCATCATCACATCGCTGATGACAATATCCGGCAGATATTTCAACGCCTTATCGAGTCCCTCCGCTCCGTCCGCCGCTTCCACGACCCGATACATCGGAATAAAGATACTGCGCAAAAATCCACGTAATTCCAGATTATCTTCCACCAACAGCATCAGTTCCCTGGAGTTATCTCCCTCTTCCCGGCCTTCCCCGGAAGAAATGTTCTCCAAAACGGAATCCTCCGGCATTAGGCTTTCAGACTGAAGCGATGAATTGGCAATATCCACCACCTGTCCCATTCTCACCGGAGCATCGGAATCCTCAAGAATAAATTCCGTTTCCTTATCATAATGGTCTTTCCCTTTCAAAAAATCCACCTTAAAACAACTCCCTTCACCCAAACGGCTATCAACAGAAATGGTAGCCTTATGCATCTCCACCAACTCCTTTACCAACGAAAGCCCGATACCTGTACTAGCCTGATTAAACAAGTTCCTGTCAACCAAATTCTCGAAACGGACAAACAACGATTTTCTCTTATTTTCAGCAATGCCGATACCTTGGTCTTGCACGCCGACAGAAACCGTATTTTCATCTTCACGAATGAAAATCGTTATCATTTTGCCGTTCGGAGTGTACTTGAATGCATTGGAAAGCAAATTAAACACGATTTTTTCCAGTTTGTCCGCATCCACCCAAAGACAGAGATGTTCTTTTTCCGTTTCAAATAAAAAGTCAATCCGGTGTTCTTCGGCAACAGCCTTGAAATTATCCATCACCTTACGGATAAAAGGCACAATATCCACACGTTGCACCTGCATTTTCATTTTCTTATTCTGAATTTTACGGAAATCCAGAATCTGATTCACCAAACGCAGCATGCGGTTAGTATTCCTTTCAACCACCATTAACTGCTCGCGGGCATCCGCCGGCAACCTGTCATTTTTCAACACTTGTTCTACCGGTCCGGCTATCAGTGTGAGCGGTGTACGCAACTCGTGGGATATATTAGTAAAAAAACGCAGCTTAATATCTGAAATCTGCTGTTCTACAGATACTTCATGTTTCAACCGATAAATAGTAAAGAGGATATAAACCGCCACCAGGATAATAATCAAGATGAAAAGCACGTAAAGCACATACGCCACCGGAGTTTCCCAAAAAGAAGGCAGAATGACGATATCCAGCGTACGTTCGTTGTCCACCCACACCCCGTCGCTATTCGTAGAACGGACACGAAGCACATATTCCCCCTTCGGCAAATTCGTATATGTCACACTACGTTGTTTGTCGGCAAACGTCCATTGTTTCTCGAACCCGTCCAGAATATACGAATACTGCACATTTTGCGGATTGGTATAATCCAAAGCCGCAAAGTGGACGGAAAAAATATTCTCGTCATGTGAAAGCACCAACTTGCCCGTATCATCGATATCCACCTCCAACAAAGATTTGCCATCTCCGGGAACAACATCCTCATTAGCCACCGTCAACTTAGAAAACACGATAGGCGGTATGTAACCGCTCTTACGGATAGAATCCGGATTGAACATGAAAATTCCTCCACTGGCACCAAACAAGAGACTTCCTCCGGACGTCGATACCGAGGCGGCTTCACTGAAACGTACAGGAAAAGTTATGCTACGCTCGTCAAAACTTTCGAAACGCTCTTCCGACGGATTGAATTTACAAATTCCGTTCTCCGTACTAATCCACAAGTTCCGCTTATGATCTTCACGAATGGAAAGCAGGACATCCGAAGAAAGCCCGTCTTTCACCGAATAAGATTTGAACGTCCCATGCCCCTCTTTGCTGACGGACACCAATTTATTAAGCCCTCCTCCGAACGTAGCCAGATAAAGTTCTTTATCCCTGGTGGGAATAATCCAGTGTACGTCATTGTTGCTCAAGCTCTGCGTATCATTCGGCACGCGGGAGAAATGATAAAAACGCACATCTTCCGGTTTCTCGAAGTCCTCGTCGAAAGCAACGGCTCCCGTAGTGGTTCCCACCCATAGGCGGCCGGTACTGTCAGAAGTGATAAAACGTGCCTTATAACAAGGATCGATAGGATAGCCCTTCAAATTGTTCCGATGATTGATAAACAAAGTCTTTCCTTCCTCACTTTCCGTAATATAATTGATACCTCCCCCAAAAGTAGCAACCCAGATACGGCCGTGCCGGTCCTCATACACGCAATACACATTGTTATCGCTCAAACTATACATATCCTCTTCATGATGAAGATAACGGGTCAGTTTATAAGACATCCCATCCGGCGAACAAGGTTCGGCACGAACAAGCCCGTCTCCTTTGGTTGCAATCCAGATAACTCCCCTCGAATCCTGAATAACAAAATAAGCTGTTCCCCGCATCGGAACACCGGTAGCGGAAATAACACCGGTTTCAGTCAGATATCCTTTATAAGCCTTGTCAGCGCCATACACACGTAACATACCGTCTTTCAACCCCACCCAAAGATTGCCCAATTTATCCTCACACAACGCACGCACCTCATTATGCAACGATTCATACTCATGCGGCACCGGAGTCATCATCGAAAAAGGCACATTACGAAAAGTAACTTTCTCCAATCCTTTGGAATGGGTACAAAGCCATAAATTACCTTGCTTATCGGAAAAAGCCGAGTGGATTTTATTGGAAAAACGCCAATCACGGCTACCCAGGCCGTTATAAAAAGGGAGCAACTTTTTCTGTTTCGGATCAAAATAGGAAAAACCTCCTCCATAAGGATGCACCCAAAGATACCCGTTCACATCCTCATGGATGTGGAAAGCCGGCCGTGAACGCTCCGGATTGCTGTACTCGATAAAAAGCCGTTCACATGTCACCACTCCGGTCTCAGGATTGAAATGAGCCACAACGCCCGGTTCCTCCTGTTCGAACCAGACTTCCGAAGAACGATCTACGTAAGCGGAAAGAATCGGTCTGGCAGGCAGTTCCTTGCAAGTCAGGAAAGAATAATGTACAAATTTCTTTGTTTTTAAATCATAGGTAAAAAAACCGTCCGAATCAGTAGTAACGACAGATACATCCTGCCGTACCGGATGAATCGAAGTAATCCGTCCTTTTGTCGGCAGTTCGAAAAGCGTAAATTCCCCGCTTTCTTTCCGGTAAGACCAGATACGCCCATGATTCGATGCGAAACAAATATCCTCATCCCGCTCCTGCACAGCATAAAAAGCCTGATTCATCCCGCCGAACCGGCCTCTGGTTTCCGTAAAATAAGAATCCGGTTCTTTCCCTCCGGGACGAATCATACCCAACCCGTTATCTGTCAGCAACCAGTCATTGCCGTCTCTGTCCTGATGAACCTTGAAGACATGCAAAGAAGGAAACAAGCCCGTCTTGGCAGAATAAATATCACATGTCAAACGATAATCCTCATCCGGACAAGTGAGGATACGAATCGCACCGTCGTTTTCCGTCAACAACCATACCGTCCCGTTCGACATGACCTCAACAGTATGCACATTGAATGTGCTCCCTTCCTCACCGGCAGCAGGCACTTGCTCGAAAGCCTCCGTTTTCGGATTGAAACGGTGAACGCGGTTGTCATAAGTCAGCAGCCAGAGAAACCCGTAACAGTCTTCATACATCCGGTCCACCCGATTATTGGTCAGGCTGATATAATTCCCCTGCCGCGCCTTATAAGTTTTGAAAGTATATCCGTCAAAACGGTTGATACCGTCCCAAGTGGCAAACCAGAGATTGTCCTTATGGTCCTGCAGAATATTCATGACCGTATTCTGCGACAATCCGTCTTCAGTCGAATAATGGGTGAAAAAACAGTGCTGCTGCGCATGTGTTGTGAATACAATAGCCAGCAATAAAAATATAGAAATCAAGATTTTCTTTATCATATCACTCGGTTCTTGGCGTAAAGATAGAAAAATACTCATACTTCGGCTAATCTTCAACGGCTATTTTACCGAATCGGGCCATTCCGCAGAATCAGCCGGACTGATTCCTTTCCCCCGGCCGCCATGAAGTCAACGTTTCACTGTCACCAGCCGGTTCCCGTCTCTTACCGGATTCCATCCGTCCTCACCCGCCAGGACAGTTTCCATCTCATACCCTTCCGGACTTTCCAACTGACGGGAGAAAGCGGCGCGCGCTTCCGGATTCGCCCCTTCGCCCCGGCTCTCGTATTCGGCATAGAAGACTGTCTTTTCGTTTTCTTTCTTCCCCCAATTATTCCAGCCAACAGGAAGAATATGTTTCCCCAGTTCGCAACGGATAAATACAGCCTGCGCATACGGACGCCAGGGACGGGAAAGGTAGACTTTCGTAGCCTCCGGTTCAGCAGTCAGCTTGCAGTCATAGAACACATAACCGTATTTTTTCCCTTTATCGGTGGAAGGAGCAGTCACATAACCGTCACGCTTGCTGTGGATATGGCAACGGTTGAAAACCGCCGTAGACCAACCGAAAATAAAATCGACTGTTCCTTCGATGTAGCAATCTTCGTAATATTGGCGGCTCTGCTTTCCGTATGTGTAGAGAGTATCCTGGAAGCCAAGGAAACGGCAGTTCTTAAAAAAAGCACGGTCGGCAGAAACAAAGCACGCCACTGCCTGTCCTACGGGACCTGATGAATTCTCAAAGGTGATGTTTTCTGCATAAAAATCGGGAGCATAGATGTAACAACTGGACGAACCGGAAGTCCCCATATTCTCGCCAAACACATTCTTCTTGTCGGCGAAATCATCATTCGTCAGTACGGCTCCCTCCTCTCCAATCAGGGAAACATTAATCTTAGACTCCGGAATCACAACCTTTTCCTTATAAATTCCCTTGCGGACCAGAATGACAGTACGCACATTCTTACGGAAATCGGGAACCGCATCAATCGCCTCCTGCACCGTAAAGAAATCACCGCTCCCGTCTTTCGCTACAACATAATCATAATGGCGGACATATTCCGCCAATCCGGGAACTTCTTCGGCAATGGCATCCACCGCCAGCCGGGCAATTGTACGCGCCCCATAAACATTCAGATGAGTATTGTCCTCACGCCCCTTCGGAAAAGCCGGCACTTTACCCGGCTCAACAAACATAAACAGTTTTTTGGATTCTTCCGGTCCCAAACCTTGCACCAAGTCATGAGTAATCCGGTTCATATCAACAAATGCAACTCCCAACTCCTTCGCCACATTACGCGGAGAGTCCAGATAAGCCCCATGAGTATCAAACAAAACTGTCCCCTCCCGCGGCAGTTCTTTCTCTCCCGGCGTCCTGCGGATATCCTTAGCGATAGCAACATCTCCCGGCCGGACAAAATTACGACGGACAATGGAATTGAATAAAACCGGAATTCCCCCTTTGGCACGGGTCTCATTCACATAACGGCGGAGATTGCCGTCAAATGTACTGCCGGGCTCGGTATGACGTGCTGAATCCGCTTTTTCATCATTATGCCCGAACTGGATAAAAACATAATCCCCTTTTTTCACCCTGGATATTACTTTCTCCCAACGCCCCTCATCTATAAAACTCTTGGAACTACGCCCGTTCGCCGCATGATTCTCTATCCGCACCTCTTCGGAGAAGAAACCGGGAAGCACCATTCCCCAACCACGTTCGGGATTCCCTCCATCCAACTTTTTGTCAGCCATCGTCGAATCGCCAATCATGAAAATCGTGACAACCGGCTTGTCTGCACGGAATGCAGGCAAAAGGACAAAAGCCACCGCCAACAGCCACAACATCTTATACCTTTGTGTTTTCATACATAGTCTGTCTAAATTACCACAATACACCCTAACAACACCCCTTATTTATAAGGATACCAATTGCTGCTTTCCTGAAAAATATTTTGCGGCACATATTCCAATGCTTCTTTCCGAGTGAGTTGCCTCGCCCATGCCACACGCCCTTTCACATCCGCCCCTTCACCGGTATTCCCGAATTCCGCATACCGGGCTGTCTTCTCATTTTCCGGATTCTTCCAGTTATGCCATCCTTCGGGACGGATATGATTGCCAAATTCGCAATTAATAAAAACCGTTGCAGCATACGGACGCCACGGACGTCCCAGATACACCTTTTTCACTCCCGGAGCGGCAGTCAGCCTGCAATTCTTAAAAACATAACCGAACTCGACATTTTGCGGAGTAGAAGCGGCGGTGATGTACGAATCACGTTTGCTGTGCAACTCGCAATACTCGAAAAGCGCCGTAGAAGGGCCGAATATAAAATCCGTCGTACCCTCTATATAACAACGGGTAAACAACAGCCGAGCCCCTTCAGCACCCGTATAAACAGTATCCTGATTGCCCAGAAAACGGCAGTTGACGAACATCAATCTGTCTCCTTCGGTGTGAAGGGCTACCGCCTGTCCCAAAGGAGCAGCATTGTTTTCAACCGTAAGGTCCTTGAAAGTAATATCATTACCCTCCACTTTCACCGTATGCGTACGGAAAGTACCCATCTTATCAATATTGGCATGGTCGTCATAAGTAATCACCGTGTTTTCCGCTCCTTCTCCTACCAGATGCACATTCTTTATCCAGGCGGGAATCACCAGTTTCTCCTTATAAGTGCCTTTCTTTATATAAATAGTCACCGTATAATCCATAAAAGCGCGGACTGCCTCCACCGCCTCCTGTATAGTGCGGTATTCACCCGTCCCGTCGCGCGCCACCACCAACGTATCCTTACGCTGTTGTTGCTGTGAATAAGCCGCAGCCCCTCCCACACCCAGGAGTAAAGACAACAACATACCTTTAAAAAACAACTTTTTCATAACAAGCATCATTTTTGTAAACGTTCGTATTCCAGACTAGCCATTATAAACGGCCCCACCGCTTTAGGGTCATTATCGCGGACAGCCTCGTTAATATAATAATCGTAATCGCCGGAACGGTAGACCTTGCCACCCAGTCCTGCCACCGCACAAGCCTTGGTGACGGTCACCAATCCGTTTTCATCCACCTCGATAAAATTATCCAGGAAACCTTCATACCCCTTCAATGCGACCTCCAGATAAGACTTATCAATGTATCCCATACGTACTGCCTTGAACAAAGTATAAATAAACATGGCCGAACAGGACGATTCTACATAATTGCCTTTATCACCGCTCCTGTCCATCACCTGGTACCATCCGCCGGTCTTCGGGTCCTGGAGTTTTTTCACCTGTACAGCCACATTGTCCAGAATGGCAAGCAGGGAATCCCTCCCCGCCTCATGCAGCGGAATAAATTCGAGTACATCCACCAACGCCATCGCATACCATCCCATCGCCCGTCCCCAGCAATGCCGGGACTGCCCGGTCACCGGGTCCGCCCAGCGCTGCGTACGACTCATATCGCATGCGTGGCGGTACAACCCGTTCCGGGGGTCGTAAGTATGGCGCGCGCAAGTAACGAACTGGTTGATTACGTCCGCATAATCTTGCGGACGGTTGTTGCGGAAGGCATACTCCGCATAAAAAGGACTCCCCATGTAAATACCGTCCAACCACATCTGATGAGGATAAATCTTTTTGTGCCAGAAACCGCCGTCTTCATTGCGCGGCTGGCCTTTGAACTGGCTATACAATAAATCAAGGGCTTTTCTGTATTTCGGATTTTTCGTCTGCTCGTAAATCCGGAAAAGAATCTTGCCCGAATTGATGCGGTCAAGACTGTAATCCGCCAGCTTATAGGCGATGATGCTTCCGTCCTCATGCACCATCGTATCCGCATAAGCAACGGCATAATCCCGGATTTTCCGATCTCCGTAGGCATCGTAAACGTCAAGCATGGCTCCCAGCTCCAGGCCGTGGCAATAGTCCCACTTCAACTTAGGCTGGAAATCGAGCTGCCAGGATTCGGGACAACGAATCATTTCCGATTGAGTCATCCGCACAGACCAGGGCAAATCCCGCCTCACCTGTTGCGCCGACACCGAAACAGCCATCGCCATTCCGATCAGCGACATAAAGAATTCAGAAGGAAAGTTTTGTCTCATGGTTTATTATTTTTAAGGGTTCGACATCGTATTTTTTCACGTTACGAAAGTAGCGGTTTTCTTCCGAAACGGATGGGAATATTTAATCAACTAGGTGCATTTTTTGTTTTTCGTGCACGGAAACGACTAATTTTGTGCACGCAAACGTCAAAAATGTCCATTTTTGATGCAATATCTGATAAATTAAGAGTTTCGTTTTGGAAGAAAGCAAAAAAGGTTTTACTTTTGGCACGGTTTAAAACTAATACCCTCACAGGAAACACAATAATTTATCATTAAATAGAACAGAATGGAAGAAGTCTTTAAGTACATTATCGGTCTGGGAGCGGCAGTGATGATGCCGGTTATTTTCACAATCTTAGGAGTATGTATAGGTATCAAACTCCCCAAAGCGTTAAAAAGCGGTTTATTGGTGGGTGTCGGTTTCGTAGGTTTGTCGGTTGTCACCGCATTGCTTACCAGCAGCCTGGGACCGGCATTGAGCAAAATGGTTGAAATCTACGGATTGGAACTGGGTATTTTCGATATGGGTTGGCCTTCTGCGGCAGCAGTAGCCTACAACACTTCAGTAGGTGCTTTCATTATTCCCGTCTGCCTGGGAGTAAACCTGCTGATGCTGATTACCAAGACGACCCGCACCGTCAACATAGACCTTTGGAACTACTGGCATTTCGCCTTTATCGGCGCCATCGTCTATTTTGCTTCCGACAGCATCCTCTGGGGCTTTTTCGCGGCCATCATCTGCTACATCATCACACTTGTCATGGCAGACATGACTGCGCCCGCTTTCCAAAAGTTTTATGACAAGATGGACGGAATCTCTATCCCGCAGCCATTCTGCCAAAGTTTTGTCCCGTTCGCCATCATTATCAACAAACTGCTCGATAAAATCCCCGGATTCGATAAGTTGAATATCGATTCGGAAGGAATGAAACAGAAATTCGGCCTTCTGGGCGAACCGTTATTCCTGGGTATCGTCATCGGTTGCGGTATCGGCGCTTTGGGTTGCTCAAGCTGGAAAGAAGTGGTAGACAGCATTCCGGGCATCCTCGGACTGGGCATTAAAATGGGAGCGGTAATGGAACTGATTCCCCGTATCACAAGCCTTTTCATCGAAGGCCTGAAACCGATTTCCGACGCTACCCGCGAACTGATAGCCAAGAAATACAAGAACAGCACCGGATTGAGCATCGGCATGAGCCCCGCACTGGTTATCGGGCACCCGACAACCCTGGTAGTATCCCTGCTCCTGATTCCTGTCACCATCTTCCTGGCAGTCATCCTTCCGGGCAACCGCTTTTTGCCGTTGGCATCCCTGGCGGGCATGTTCTACCTGTTCCCCATGATTCTGCCGATTACGAAAGGCAATGTAGTGAAATCATTCATCATCGGCCTGGTAGCTTTGATTGTCGGCCTGTACTTCGTAACGGAGCTGGCAGGATTCTTCACGCTGGCAGCCAAAGACGTTTATGCCGCTACGGGCGACCCGACGGTAAATATCCCCGCCGGTTTTGAAGGAGGAGCCCTCGACTTCGCTTCCAGCCTCTTCTGCTGGGGTATTTTCCACCTGACTTATAGCCTGAAAATCATCGGTCCCGCCATCCTTGTAGCACTCGCCCTCGGAATGGCAATCTACAACCGCATCCGCATGAGCAGGAACGACGTGAAAAATACAGAAACAAAATAAGAACTCATAATATAACCAAATAAGGAAAAATGATGAAAAAGTTAGCAATTGCAATGATGTTGGGGGTTGCGGCAGTATCCGCTTCCGCCCAGGTAAATTACAAGATGCAGGTGGCTTGCAATCCGCAAGACGTGAAAACGTATGACACGAACCGCTTGCGCAGTAGCTTCCTGATGGAAAAAGTAATGGTTCCCGACGAAATCAACGTTACTTACTCCATGTACGACCGTTTTATTTTCGGCGGTGCTGTGCCTGTAAACAAAGAGCTGGTGTTGGAAACAATCGACCCGCTGAAAGCAAAATACTTCCTCGAACGCCGTGAGCTGGGCGTTATCAACGTAGGTGGCGAAGGAATCGTGACAGTAGACGGCAAAGAATATACGCTGAACTTCAAAGACGCCCTGTATGTAGGCAAAGGTAACCAGAAGGTGACTTTCAAGAGCAAGGATGCAGGCAAACCCGCCAAATTCTATATCAACTCGGCTACTGCCCACAAAGAATACAAGACCCAACTGATTACTATCGACGGGCGTAAAGGCTCTTTGAAAGCCAACTCTTTCCCGGCAGGAAAAATGGAAGAAAGCAATGACCGCGTTATCAATCAGTTAATTGTGAACAACGTGCTTGAAGAAGGTCCTTGCCAGTTACAAATGGGATTGACGGAACTGAAACCGGGCAGCGTATGGAACACCATGCCGCCTCACACTCACAGCCGCCGTATCGAAGCTTACTTCTACTTCAACGTACCGGAAGGAAACTCCATCTGCCACCTTATGGGCGAACCGCAGGAAGAACGCCTCGTATGGATGCAGAACGAACAAGCCATCATGGCTCCCGAATGGTCTATCCACGCTGCTGCCGGAACAAGCAACTACATGTTTATCTGGGGAATGGCAGGTGAAAACCTCGACTATGGAGACATGGATAAATTCAAATATACGGAAATGCGCTAACCGTTGCGTATTCCTGCAGACATAACAAAATCCGAAAAACTTCACCCTTCTCCCGGCCGGAGCAAGGGGTGAAGTTTTCCGGATTTTATATATTCCCGCCGCCGGGTGGCGGATAACCGACAAAATGTAACGAATAATACATAATTTCGACCAATTTTTACAAAAAAAATCCAGTCGAAATGCCGACCTTTGTCAGCGAATCAAAATCTAATTAAATCCATTATCATGAACGCATTTCAAAAAACAGGCGAGAAAATGACAAACTACAGATGGACTATCTGTGCGATGTTATTTTTCGCAACTACAGTCAATTACCTCGACCGCCAGGTACTATCGTTAACCTGGGATGAATTTATCAAACCGGAATTCCACTGGAACGAAGTACATTACGGCACGATTACTTCCGTATTTTCCATCGTATATGCGATATGCATGCTCTTCGCCGGTCGTTTCATCGACTGGATGGGCACTAAAAAAGGATATCTCTGGGCCATCGGCGTATGGTCGGCAGGCGCCTGTATGCATGCGCTCTGCGGAATCATAACCGAACAATACGTAGGACTGCACAGTGCAGCCGAACTGATGGCCGCTACCGGCGACATAGTAGTCATACTAGCCACCGTCAGCATGTACTGTTTCCTTGCCGCACGCTGTATCCTCGCCCTTGGCGAAGCCGGCAACTTCCCGGCAGCCATCAAGGTGACAGCCGAATATTTCCCTAAAAAAGACCGTGCCTACGCCACTTCTATCTTCAATGCCGGCGCTTCCATCGGCGCGTTAATCGCTCCCGTTTCCATTCCGTTGATTGCCAAAGCCTGGGGATGGGAAATGGCATTCATCGTAATCGGTGCATTGGGATTCGTATGGATGGGAATGTGGGTGTTCATGTACACTGCACCCGAAAAGAGCAAGCACGTCAATAAAGCCGAGCTGGACTATATCGAACAAGACAAATATGAAGAAGGCGCTGCCCCTGCGACTGACGAGGGGAAAGAAGAAAAGAAAATGACCTTCCTCCAGTGTTTCACTTACAAGCAGACATGGGCTTTTGCAGCCGGCAAGTTCATGACAGACGGCGTGTGGTGGTTCTTCCTGTTCTGGACTCCTTCCTATCTGAATACACAATTCAACATCAAAACTTCCGACGGCTTGGGAATGGCTTTGATTTTCACTCTCTACGCCGTCACCATGTTATCCATATACGGAGGCAAGCTCCCCACAATCTTTATCAACAAGACCGGAATGAATCCGTATGCCGCCCGCATGAAAGCGATGTTGATTTTCGCTTTCTTCCCGTTGCTGGTATTGCTGGCACAACCGCTGGGCACATTCTCACCCTGGTTTCCCGTTATCCTAATCGGTATCGGCGGTGCAGCCCACCAGTCATGGTCGGCAAACATTTTCTCTACCGTAGGTGACATGTTTCCTAAAAGCGCCATTGCAAGTATCACAGGCATCGGCGGCATGGCAGGCGGCGTCGGTTCAATGCTCATGCAATTCGGAGCCGGGCTTCTGTTTGTATATGCCGACGAAAACCACACGACATTCATGGGATTCGAAGGTAAACCCGCCGGATACTTTATCATGTTCTGCATCTGCGCACTGGCCTACCTGATAGGATGGATTATCATGAAAGCGCTGGTTCCGAAATACAAACCGATTGTACTGGACTGACAACTCTCCGGAAACAAACCGGGATATTCATAAAATAAGAAATATAAGGCAACTAACCCGCAACGGTTCAGTTGCCTTTTTTGCGGATATTCAACAAATTTCCGCCTTTTTGAAACTCAATGAGTAAAAAAGTCCGGAAAACTCCACATATCCGAAACTTGTTGAAGAGCAAACCCATCCTTTCACGAGCATTCACTTTTTATTTTTCCCTTTTTTCTAGTAAGGACAATTCATAAATCCCCTCGCTTTTACCCCGGATACAGTGACGCTTGAAAAGACAAGACGGGGAAATTAGCAGATTCATCCTTTAAAAACAAACAAGGCCGCCCCATTTTGAAGTGCACCCTAAAAATTCCTGTTTAACTTTTAGGGTGCACTTCACATCCTGAGGCAGCCTTTTTTAACCAATTATTCAATAACAAAAAAGCCTCTTCTCACGAAGAAGGCTTTTTTAGATTACTTATCCTACATCATTCTCCTATTATTTAACATTAGATAGAAAAATGATAGCATGAACAATGGAGAATAGTAAACGTTAAGATGAAAAAAAGGGAAGTCTCACGACTTCCACAATTCTTCTAACCTTAAATCTAAATCTCTATGAAAAAAACGTGTTGCAAATATAGGCGTTTGTTCAATATACAGGTGTTAATGAATCGCATAAAGAGAGAATAAAAACTAACATCTGCAAAAATGATGCAAGATTCTATCGGTTTTCTATTAAATTTAACAAACTTTCATAAAGCGGGTTACGTTTCAAAAGCTCCGGCACACCCGTTATAAACATCTGCTTCCTCGCACGGGTCAATGCCACATTCAGTTTGCGGTCAATCAGAACCCCTTCCTCTTCCGTCAGATTCGACAGAAATTTCAGTTGGTAAGGATAATTCACACAAAAAGAATAGATAATCACATCACGCTCACTGCCTTGGAAACGTTCTACGGTATCAATGAGAATCCGGTTAAGCGCAGGGATACCCAACGCTTCTATCTCTCTCTTTATCAATGCTATCTGGCTTCGGTAGGGAGTGATGATTCCCAAAGTACGGGCATCGTCAAAATCCGCCCGCCGGTTCTCGTAAACCCCGGCGGCGATACGGGCGGCGATGCGGGCCTCCGAATGGTTGACCTTTGCCGACGTTCCCGCCGTCTCCGGGCTGGAAGGATAAAAAGCCAGACGACAGACATCACCGGCCCCTTCCAACTGGTGAGGCAACCCGACCGGAACCAGACGCCCCCCATAAAAGGCGCGGTTGGCGAACAATGCCACTTCCGGATGCATGCGCCCCTGACGACAAAGCATATCGTACGAACGACGGGCGGAACACGGAAAAGCGGAAGAAGCGGCGGTACAACTCCGGTAAAGACGTTCGAACAAAGAATCCCTCAGATTAGTCAAACCGATAGCTGACAACGCCTCGTCACGGACGGCCGACTGCTCCGCACTCTGCAGAACGACAGCCGGAAGCTGCTTATGGTCGCCGATAAGGATAAACCTGCCAACCGCATTCCCGCCGTCTTCCCCACGGGCGCAAAGAATACCTAACAATTGCGGTTCCAATATCTGAGTAGCCTCGTCAATGATAGCCACATCAAAATGTTTCATGCGGAACAGCTCCGGCTTGCCTGAAATGGCGGCTACCGTTCCCACAATGATACGGCAGTTGCGGATACGCTCGTACACCTCCGTACGGCGGGTACAGGCAGCCAGCTCATTCTCTATCAGATGGCTCCGGTAAGCTTCGTCACACGACAGCTCATTCCCTATCCGGATGAAACCGACGGAAGGGCGAATTGAAACCAGCGCCTTGCAAATCTCGTCCACCGCCCGGTTGGTGTACGAAAGCAAAAGTATCTGAACTCCCTCCTCCGCATGGAAAGTCTCCACCATCTTCTTCAAAGCACAGGATGTCTTGCCGGTCCCCGGAGGACCTACCAACAGAAAATAATCCTTCGCCGCCTTCGCCTTCAATGCCACACGGGCAAAATCGTCCGTCGTCCGGGCAATGGCAGCATCCATCGATTCGTCAAATTCCGGAGGACGCCGGCAAAGCAACAGGTGGCGCCGTTCCTGCGTGGCGCACAGAAAAGCATACAACCCCTGATACATGAAACGGAAAGTCGTGTCCATCATATCATGCTCTATCGCATAAAGGCTATCGGAAGGCAAGACAGACGGATTCTGCTGGGTGGCGCGCAGTCGGACGCCCACCTCACCGTCCGTCAGATATTCGATGCTTCCCTTGAACACCATCTTGTTAGTCACATTGTCCGTGTCCGCATTTCGTTCATAAAGGACAACCGCATCCCCTTGGCGGAAGTTGGGAAGATGAACCGCCCCGTCCCGTTTCTCTTTTGCGGGCAATGCCAGAGTAAGGCATGCTCTGTACTCGTCGGCGGCACGGTTGTCCTTAATCCTCAAACCGTAGATAATCTCTCCCGCCTCGCATTTCTCCGCCAAAGTGGAAAGCCATAAAGAAGCGGCTCCCGTGCGTCCCTCGTAATCTATGTCCCCGGACTTGGACGTATATAACTCCTTTGTTATAAAATTATACAACGCATAAAAATATTTCTTCTCCAAAGCGGAAAGTTCTTTCAACTTCGACTGGAAACCATCAATGGAAGGACGCAGGTAAACTTCCCAGAAACGCCCTTTCAATCCCCGTTCATTCAAAACAGCGGAATGAATCTGTCCCAGCTTCTGCTCCGTATATTCCAGGCTATTCCGCAACTGGACGCCGTATTCTTCGGCGACAATCCGGTTGCGCAGGTCGATTGCCCGCCTCACCATCGCCCAGGAAGGACGGGAAGGATAAAGAAGCGGATAACGGGTATAAAGCAAATAAGCCTTCACCTTCCGGTGGTCCATCCCCATCGAATATTGCAACACAGCCTGATAAAGCAACATCTGTACCTTATTGTTCTCCTTCGGCTCCACCTTGCCGCGAATGGCATACTCATCCGCCTTGCCCGACTTCATCTCTATAAAAGACGTCATGTCACGCTGCATATAGTCAAGACGTCCCTGCAACCCCAACGCCTCACAAACGTAGGAAGGCTCCAACACGGCGTCCGTCTTGTCCAACCCGTAGCCGGGCGCACGGAAAGTATCGTTGACCGTCTCGCGGATATGTTCAAAATGAAGCTTGCAATCATCAAAAAACTGCCGTTCTTTCTCCCGGTCGCGCAAATCCGGACAAGCGGCCAGTTCAATAGGATAACGCCTGAAAGCCTTCTGCATGCAGGCACGGTAGTCAATATCCCCATTCCGGGCGTGAATCCACTCATCCAGGAAAAGGTTGGCAATATTTCCCAACAACAGGGGACGTGCGTTCTCTATGGGCTGGAGCCGGGAGAGGAAATAATTGCCCGGATGATGCCCGTAATCGCGGAAACACTCCGCAAGAGAACTGATATCGACAAGGTAGTCCGGTTCGAGAACGATAAAAGAAGGAGTCAGTATCCCGTCCCCGTCTATCGCGACATCCAGCAAATTGACCTGGGCATACCGCCAAAGCAGCCGGCACGTCCCGTCAAACTCGTCATTGACTTGCGGGACATGGTAACGGACAAGATACGGCTTGTCCGACACCTCGTCCGAAGGCGTCACATACAAATATTGTTCGTCCGCATATTGGAAACACACCCGCATCCGCCGCACACGCTCGCGGGCGGGAGGAGCGGCCAGATAAGTAGCGTCCGCACGCGGAAGCAAACGGTATAACTCCTGCGGAACATCCTCCCCGAAAAGCCTTCGGACCAAAAAAGCCAGTGTTTTTGCATCCCGCAAGAGATGTTCGCGGGTCGGCTCCTCCTGACGGTTCAGGATAGCGTTTGAAGTCAGCCGGAATGTGTGCAGCCGGTTCTGCTCGCTGACAGAAAGCCCTATCTTGGCCGCCACAAAACTAATCCGGGCGGAAAGATCGGTCATTTGCAAGCTCTCATTGTGCAAGTGAAGGCGGCAAAGCCTCTCCAGCAAATCCCTCATCTGTTTGTATCCGGCTGCCAGATTCCGGTCGTCTGTCCGGCAGGCAGCCAAAAGGATTTCATACGATTCTCTTCCTTCGTTTTCCATACGGCAAAGGTACATGATAAATCTCAAACCTCCTGCCTGCGGGCTCCTCAATTATCCGATGAGACTTCCGTCTCTTCCGGCAATTCCTCCTTCTTCTTGTCCTTTATCATCAGGATGCTCATCTCATACAGCAGGTAGAGCGGAATAGCGACCACGCTCAGGGTAAACGGGTCACCGGTCGGCGTGATAACGGCGGCGGCTATCACAATGACGACAAACGCATGGCGGCGGTATTTCCGCAAGAAAGACTTATTGACTATCCCCAGCAAAGAAAGCAGCCATGTCACCAGCGGAAGTTCAAAAGCCAGACCCATGCAGAGAATCAACATCATAAAATTGTCGATGTACGAATTGAGGGAAAGAACATTCTCCACCTCCGAGCTCAACTGATAGGTAGACAAGAAACGGAGCGTCAGCGGATAAACCATGAAATAGCCCAGCAAGACCCCGATAAAGAACATGAAAGTACCCACCGTCAACGCCTTTTTCACCCCCTTGCGCTCATTCGGATAAAGGGCGGGGTTGATGAAACGCCATACCTCAAAGAACAGATAGGGTATGGCCGTCACCACCGACAGCATGAATGCCGTTGACATATGGATAAAGAAAGGGGCAGCCAGATTTATATTAACCAGCTTTACGTAAAATTCCTGCGTAAAAAAGTCATCGGTCAGCTCCAACCTCCGCCCGATGTACCGTAATAAATCGTAGAATATAAAATCATTGTGGCACGGCGCCAGTATCACATGATCGAAAAGATAGGGCATAGCGATGAAATAGCCTATCGCCAGTACAAACCACACCCCAATCACCCGAAAAAGTACCTTACGCAATTCGTCCAAATGATCCCAAAAGGTCATTTCCGCCATCCGTACTTCCTTTACTTAGCTGAATCTGCCGGTTTGTCTATGTCCTCTTTGACTTTGTTCATTTCTTCTTTCGCTTCGTTCACTCCATCCTTGAAGCTTTTCACTCCCTTGCCCAGGCCGCGCATCAGTTCGGGAATTTTCTTTCCGCCGAAAAGAAGCAGGATAACCAAAGCAATAATAATCCATTCAGAGCCGCTAGGCAAGAAACTCAATAATAATAAGTTCGTCATAAGTCAATCGATTTCAGAGTTTTTCTATTAGTTTGCGGCAAAGATAACATTTTCGCCACAGATTCCGCAAGCTAGTCCCGTTTTTTTAGAAACTAATCCTGATAATACACCCGTTTCACCCGTGCGGAAACACTAGTCAACACCTCATAAGGAATGGTGTCCAGCTTGTCGGAAAGCACCGTAATCGGTAGGTCGTCACCGAAAATGACAGCCTGGTCGCCCTCGCGGCAGTCGATGTCCGTCACATCAATCATACAGACATCCATACAGATGTTACCTACATAAGGAGCTTTTTTCCCGTTCACCAGACAATAGGCGTTCCCCCGTCCCAGATGGCGGTTCAGCCCGTCCGCATATCCGATGGGAATGGCGGCGATGCGCGAAGGACGTGTCAGGCGCCCCATCCGGCTATACCCCACCGTATCTTCTCCGGGCACGTCGCGAATCTGGAGAATCGTCGTTTTCAGAGTACTCACATTATGAATAATCGAGTTGTCTATCGGGTTCACGCCGTAAAGCCCGATTCCCAGACGCACCATGTCGAACTGAGCTCCGGGAAAACGCTCGATGCCCGCCGTGTTGCAGATATGGCGCAATATCTTATGGGAGAAAGCCGCCTGCAACTCCTGGGAACCCTTTTCAAACAACTCAATCTGCCGGCGGGTGAAAGCATCGAACCGGGGCGAGTCGCTTCCCGCGAAATGAGAGAATACCGAACGCGCGATTACCGCATTCTGATTTTTCAGGCGATGAACCAGTGCAGGCACTTCATCCACGCTAAAGCCCAGACGGTGCATCCCCGTATCCAGTTTCACATGAATCGGGAAATGAGTGATTCCTTCCTTCTCCGCCGCTTTAATCAAAGCGTCGAGCAGGTGGAAATTATAGACTTCCGGCTCCAGCTTATAGTCAAACATCGTCTTGAAAGCCGTAAGCTCCGGGTCTACGATAATTATGGAAGAAGTAATGCCCGCCTTGCGCAGTTCGGAACCCTCGTCGGCAACCGCTACCGCCAGATAATCCACATGATGTTCCTGCAGCGTCTTGGCAATCTCGTACGAACCCGCCCCATAAGCGGACGCCTTCACCATGCAGACGATTTTCGTCTCCGGACGGCGAAGCAAGGCACGGTAACGGTTCAGATTCTCCACCATCGCTCTGAGATTCACCTCCAGAATCGTTTCATGCACCTTCAACTCCAATCTTTCGGACACCCGGTCGAAGTTAAACACCCGCGCCCCCTTTATCAGGATTACCTCCGAATGGAGAGATTTCAATAACCCCGACGACAAAAGCGCCTCCGTGGTAGGAAAGAAATGGCGTTCCAGCGAATCGTCAAAACGCGCCGAGCAAGAAGAAATCTCGGCCCCCACTCCAATCAGCCTGTCGATTCCACGGCTTTGTACAAGTTGTGCCACCCGGCGATACAATGTAGCAGTGCTCTGCCCCGTCTCCAGAATATCCGACAGAATCAGCGTCCGCTTCAACCCCTTCTTTTCCGAACGGCGCACCAGAAAATCGAGTGCAATGTCCAACGACGCCAAATCCGAATTATAACTGTCGTTAATCAGCACGCAGCCGTTCTTTCCCTCTTTCACCTCCAGACGCATGGCAATCGGTTCGAGACGCGCCATCCGTTCCGTTATCTGGTCGGCGGGAGTCATCAAATAGAGGCACGCCGCCAGGCAGTTCAGCGCATTCTCGACAGACGCATCGTCGATAAACGGGATGCAGAAAGTATTGTCCATGTCCAGATAACGATAAGAAATAACCGTATGGTCCTCCTTCTTCGTCACCCGGCTTATGTACAGCGGACGTTCAATATCGGTACGGCTCCAGGCAATCTCCCTCGCCGTCAGCATGGATTTCGCCACACAATTGCTGATAAGCTCATTGTCACCGTTATAAATCACCACATCGCAATCTTTAAAAAGAGTCAGCTTCTCCATGCACTTTTCCTGCAACGAGAAGAAGTTCTCCTGATGAGCGCCGCCGATATTGGTCAGGATACCGATAGAAGGCTGAATCATCCGTTTCAAAGCCCCCATCTCGCCCATTTCGGAAATGCCGGCCTCGAAGATGCCCAATTCCGCCTCCTCATCCAGTTGCCACACGGACAGGGGTACGCCAATCTGGGAATTATAGCTGCGGGGCGAACGGACGATACGGCGGTCGGGACTCAAGAGTTGGTGCAGCCACTCCTTCACGATGGTCTTCCCGTTGCTGCCCGTGATGCCGATGACCGGAATCCGGAACTTCTCCCGATGGATTTCCGCCAGCTTCTGCAACGCTTTCAAGGGATTGGGAACAATGAGGAAATTGACGTCCGGCAATCCGCCTCCCGGAACCGGACAGACATCGTCATACCCGGCGGATTTACCGGCGTCCATCTTGTTAAAGTCTTCTTCGCTCACCACAAAGTTACGCACTCCCCGGTCATACAAATCGGGAATATAACGGGCGCCGCTGTTCCGTCTGGTAGCCAGAGCGAAGAAAAGAGTCTCTTCCGGAAAACTCAACGAGCGGCTGTCTGTCAGCAGCCAGTGGATTGTAGCTTCACATTCTCCCACACGGCGGGCGCCGATACATTCGGCTATGGATTCAATCGTATATGACATAGTTCTGTTTCTTTTTGGAAATCTAAGTACGGGTATTTTCCGATAAGTCGTTCTATTTTTAACACAATTTGTCCTAAAAAGCGTTGATATGCTTCTGATTCGGGATGGAAAGGCTTATGCTCCAATCCCTTTCGGATATCTTCCGTTTCCGCTATAATCCCTTTGGTTTCAGGAGTAAAGAAAGTTTCCGAAAAACACTCCCACAGATAACGGACCGCCGGGAGGGACGGATGCAGCATGTCGTCCGCATAAAAACGGTAATCACGCAATTCGTCAAGCAGAATCTCGTAAGAAGGGAAATAGAAAACCCGCTCCGGAAACAACCGCCTCAACCGGTCGATTGCCAGCAACAGAGTCGCCTTGCTCAACTGGTTGGCATGCATCCCGTCGCGGATATGCCGGATAGGGCTCACCGTAAACAAGACTTTCAGATTCGGGTTACGCGCCGTCATGTCCGCCAGCAACGAAGCATACTCATCCGTAATCTCATCCACCGTCAGCAGGCGGCGGTTGAAATTGTTCTCCGGCAGCTTGTGGCAATTAGCCACCACCCTCCCCGTCTCTTTCTGCTCATAGACATAAGCGGTTCCGAAAGTCAGCATCAGCCAGTCCAACCGGTGCACCTCCTCGCCGGCACGCTGCAAACGCCGGTTTATATTCCGGACGGCTTCCTCCGCCTCAGGAGCGGAAAACGAGCCGTGGTGCATCGGGCTGTGCCAATACCCCCCGTAAGCGAACAAATCGTTTTCCCGGTACACCTTCCCCTTCCATATCTCAAGCAAAGCCGCCGAGACGGAAAAAGGATTATAAAGAATACCGAAAGGATTCACGTCAACCCTGAACTTGCTCTCAGCCAGCAGCATTCCCATATTTCCGGCAAAACAAGACCCCATCAGCAGTATCCGCTCCGCATGGGTAACGGGCGGCAAATCCGCGGGCAATTCAACCCTCGTCCGGAACTCCATATAACTCCTCTCTTTACCGATTCCTTTTTTCACAGGTTTATTCCTCCCTTTTTCACTAGGCAAAAGTACAACAAAGATGTGTATTCCATTCCATCCGCCTCCACGGAAATAAGAAATTATAAGAAAAAGTAAGCCGGATACGCATTCTTTTCGTATTTTTGCGCTAAATTTCCTAGAATCATGAATAATGAACCGACATATAACTTGCTAAACGCTATCGATTATCCCGAAGATTTGCGAAAACTGAACGTAGAGCAACTGCCGGAAGTATGCGATGAATTAAGGCAAGACATTATCAAGGAGCTTTGCTGCAATCCGGGACATTTTGCCGCGAGTTTGGGGACAGTGGAATTGACCGTGGCTTTACATTATGTCTACAATACGCCTTATGACCGCATCGTTTGGGACGTGGGACACCAGGCATACGGACACAAAATCCTTACGGGACGGCGCGACGCATTTTCCACCAACCGGAAACTGGGAGGAATCCGTCCTTTCCCGTCGCCGGAAGAAAGCGAATACGACACATTCACCAGCGGCCACGCTTCCAACTCGATTTCCGCCGCTCTGGGCATGGCTGTGGCAGCCGCGCGGAAAGGAGAGTCCGGCCGGCACGTGATAGCAGTCATCGGCGACGGTTCAATGAGCGGCGGGCTCGCCTTCGAAGGGCTGAACAACTCTTCCGCCACCCCCAACAACCTGCTCATCATCCTAAACGACAACGATATGTCCATCGACCGCAGCGTCGGCGGCATGAAACAATACCTTTTCAACCTTACGACCTCAAACCGCTACAACCGGTTACGGTTCAAGACCTCGCGGATATTGTTCAAGCTCGGCATCCTGAACGAAGAACGGCGTAAGGCGCTCATACGCTTCGGCAACAGCCTGAAATCGATGGCCGCCCAGCAACAGAACATCTTCGAAGGGATGAACATCCGCTACTTCGGCCCCATCGACGGTCACGACGTGAAGAACCTCGCAAGGGTGCTGCGCGACATCAAAGACCTGCAAGGCCCCAAAATCCTGCACCTGCATACGGTAAAGGGGAAAGGGTTCGCCCCGGCGGAAAAACACGCCACCGAATGGCACGCGCCCGGCAAATTCAATCCAATCACCGGAGAACGGTTTATCGACAATACCGAAGGGAAACCTCCCCTCTTTCAAGACGTCTTCGGAAACACGCTCTTGGAACTGGCGGAAGCCAATCCCCGAATCGTGGGTGTCACCCCTGCCATGCCCAGCGGCTGCTCCATGAACATACTGATGGCGAAAATGCCCGAACGGGCTTTCGACGTAGGCATTGCCGAAGGGCACGCCGTCACTTTCTCCGGCGGTATGGCGAAAGAAGGCTTACAGCCCTTTTGCAACATCTATTCGTCGTTCATGCAACGGGCATACGACAACATCATCCATGACGTAGCGATTCAAAACCTGCCCGTCGTCCTCTGCCTCGACCGCGCCGGACTGGTCGGCGAAGACGGACCCACTCACCACGGCGTTTTCGATATGGCTTACCTGCGCCCGATACCGAACCTGACAATTGCCTCACCGATGGACGAACACGAACTGCGGCGGCTGATGTACACCGCGCAGCTTCCGGACAAAGGCCCGTTTGCCATACGCTACCCCAGAGGCCGGGGAACACGGGTAGACTGGGAATGCCCGCTTGAAGAAATCCCCGTAGGAAAAGGCAGGAAGCTGAAAGACGGGAAAGACGTGGCGGTCGTCAGCATAGGCCCCATCGGCAACAAAGCCGCTACCGCCATCGCCCGCGCCGAAGCCGAATCCGGCGGAAGCATCGCACATTACGATTTACGGTTCCTCAAACCGCTGGATGAAGAACTGCTTCATGAGATAGGGCGCAAATTCCGCCGTATCGTCACTCTGGAAGACGGCTCCGTCCGGGGAGGAATGGGAAGCGCCGTACTCGAATTCATGGCAGACCATGAATATGCTCCGGCAGTGAAACGCATCGGAGTCCCGGATAAATTCGTGCAACACGGCACAATCGAACAACTATACCAGCTCTGCGGAATGGACGAAGAGGGCATAGTCAAAGAATTAGTAAAGCAATGCACACTTCAGTTAACCATGAGCGGAGTTAAAGAATTAACCAACTGAAAATGAAGATTATTATTGCAGGGGCCGGCAACGTAGGCACCCATTTGGCTAAATTACTGTCCAGGGAAAGGCAGGACATCATTCTGATGGACGATGACGAAGAGAAACTGACCGCCCTCAGTTCCAATTTCGACCTGCTCACGGTCACCGCTTCCCCTTCCTCCATTTCCGGGTTGAAAGAAGCGGGTGTAAAGGAAGCAGACCTGTTCGTCGCCGTCACTCCCGACGAGAGCCGGAACATGACCGCCTGTATGCTGGCTACCAATCTGGGAGCCAAGAAAACAGTGGCACGCATCGACAACTACGAATACCTCCTGCCCAAAAATAAAGAATTCTTCCAGAAGCTGGGCGTGCATTCGCTGATTTATCCGGAAATGCTTGCCGCCAAAGAAATCGTATCTTCCATGCGCATGAGCTGGGTACGCCAATGGTGGGAGTTCTGCGGAGGAGCCCTCATCCTCATCGGGACCAAAATGCGCGAGAAGGCGGAAATCCTGAACATACCGCTATACGAGCTGGGCGGACCGGACATCCCCTATCACGTAGTAGCCATCAAACGCGGCACGGAGACGATTATCCCGCGCGGCGACGACGTTATCAAGCTGCATGACATCGTTTATTTCACCACTACCCGCAAATACATCCCCTACATCCGGAAAATCGCCGGCAAGGAAGACTACGCCGACGTACGCAACGTAATGATTATGGGAGGCAGCCGCATCGCCGTCCGCACCGCGCAGTACGTGCCGGACTACATGCAGGTGAAAATCGTGGACAACGACATCAACCGCTGTAACCGCCTGTCCGAATTACTGGACGACAGGACGATGATAATTAATGGAGACGGCCGTGACATGGACCTGCTCATCGAAGAAGGACTCAAGAATACGGAAGCTTTCGTCGCCCTGACCGGGAACTCCGAGACAAACATCCTCGCCTGCCTCGCGGCAAAACGCATGGGAGTGGAAAAGACAGTGGCAGAAGTAGAGAACATCGACTATATCGGCATGGCGGAAAGCCTCGATATCGGAACCGTCATCAACAAAAAGATGATTGCCGCCAGCCACATCTACCAGATGATGCTGGACGCCGACGTATCCAACGTGAAATGCCTGACGTTCGCCAATGCCGACGTGGCAGAATTCACCGTGCCGGCGGGAGCGAAGATAACCAAACACTTCATCAAGGATTTGGGGCTTCCCAAAGGAACTACCATCGGAGGAATGATTCGCAACGGCGAAGGAGTGCTGGTGACCGGCGACACCCTGATACAACCGGGCGACCACGTAGTCGTATTCTGCCTAAGCATGATGATAAAGAAGATTGAAAAATTCTTTAACTAAATCATAAAACACGCCTATGCTCAACCCGAAAATGATATACCGCATCATCGGATTTCTGCTCCTGATAGAAACAGCCATGTTGTTATGTTGCGGAACCGTCTCTTTCTTTTATCAAGAAAACGATTTGCGGAGTTTCCTGATTTCATCCGCCATCACCGCGGGAGTAGGCATCCTGATGCTCGCTGCCGGCAAAGGCGCGGAAAAATCGTTGAACCGCCGGGACGGATATGTCATTGTCAGCGCGGCATGGATTGCATTCTCCTTTTTCGGAATGCTACCTTATTATATAGGAGGATACATCCCGAACATCGCCGACGCCTTCTTCGAGACGATGTCCGGATTCAGCAGCACGGGAGCCACCATTCTGAACAATATAGAATCCATGCCCCACGGAATCCTTTTCTGGCGGTCAATGACGCAATGGATAGGAGGCTTGGGAATCGTATTCTTCACAATCGCCGTCCTTCCGATTTTCGGTATGGGAGGCATCCAGGTATTTGCAGCCGAAGCCAGCGGGCCTACCCACGACAAAGTGCATCCTCGCATAGGCGTCACCGCCAAATGGATTTGGGGAATCTACGCCGGCATGACGGGAACCCTGATTGTATTGCTGACATTGGGCGGCATGAGTGTGTTCGACAGCGTTTGCCACGCCTTTGCCACCACCGGCACAGGAGGCTTCTCGACCAAGCAGGCGAGCATCGAATATTACCATTCCCCTTACATCGACTACGTAATATCGATTTTCATGTTTCTTTCCGGAATCAACTTCACCCTTCTCCTGCTGATGTTTAAAGGAAAAATAAAGAAATTCATCCATGACGCTGAACTGAGATTCTATTTCATCTGCGTATCCTTCTTTACCTTGTTCATCACCGCCTGGCTTTATCAGACTACGCCGATGGGAATCGAAGAAGCGTTCCGGAAATCGCTGTTCCAGGTCATTTCACTGCAAACCTCCACCGGCTTTTCCACGACGGACTACATGCTCTGGCCCTCCATCCTCTGGGGCTGCCTGGTCGTAGTGATGCTGATAGGCGCCTGTGCAGGCAGCACGACGGGCGGCATCAAGTGTATCCGTATGGTAATCCTTTTCAAAGCGGCGAAAAACGAGTTCAAACACATCCTGCATCCCAATGCCGTATTGCCGGTACGGGTGAACAAGCAGGTCATCGCCCCTTCCGTCCAGTCCACCGTACTGGCGTTCACATTCCTGTATGCCGTCATCGCCATCATAAGTATCCTTGTCATGATGGGATTGGGAGTCGGTTTTCTCGAATCGGTCGGGACAGTCGTCTCAAGCATGGGCAATATGGGACCCGGACTCGGAACGTGCGGCCCCGCTTACTCGTGGAGTGCATTGCCCGACGCTGCCAAATGGCTGCTTTCTTTCCTGATGCTCCTCGGACGTCTGGAATTATTCACGGTCTTGTTGCTGTTCAGCTCCGACTTCTGGAAGAAAAACTGACAGAAAGAAATTCGGATGCCAACGGCGGGATTCCAAAAAACAACGGCAAACATTCCATATAGAATCAAACAGAGTGCTAAAAAAACCTTTTTTGCTACTCTGACTTTGCAAAAAGTATAAATATTAATCCTATATTTGCAGCCGTTAAAGGAAAAAGATGAAACAAAGCTTAAAATTCGGACTTTTCGCGGTACTGACTTTGCTGATATATTGTGTCAACAATGACATAATAAGCGACATTTGCAAAGTTTCCTCCCCGACTTATCGGCAGGAGATATGCTGCATATCCCAAGACCGTCCGGTCCAGAATGCGATAGAGCGTCTTTACCATCTTTATTCCACCCACTCCTTCTACATGAGCCATACGGACGTGGCAAATGTTCCGGCAGAGAAAAGCGTCCTGTTACTAATCGCCTCCTTCTGCGAACATTACAAGTCTCCAAGTCCTCCGCATTCTTCTTCCCTTCACCCTCCTAAATTTCTCAACGACCCCGTCACCTATTATATATACGGTTTAAGAAAGATTGTCATTTAGACAAGCCGGGGATATTTTTCAAATCGATTTGTTTCAGGCAATCCGTCTTTTCTCCGGTGGGTGAAAGACCTATTGCACATATCTATATAATATTCAATCTAAACAGCTATTGGATTATGAATTTTACATTTTTAGTTGTTGTTTTACTGACAGCGCTCGCTTTTGTCGGTGTAGTGATAGCTCTATCACGCGCTATCTCGCCCCGTTCGTACAATGTACAAAAGTTTGAAGCCTACGAATGCGGCATACCGACACGCGGCAAATCATGGATGCAGTTCCGTGTGGGTTACTACCTGTTTGCCATCCTGTTCCTGATGTTCGACGTTGAAACAGCCCTCCTGTTTCCGTGGGCAGTAGTCATGCACGATATGGGACCGCAAGGACTGGTCAGCGTCCTCTTTTTCTTTATCATTTTAGTTCTGGGCCTCGCTTATGCCTGGAGGAAAGGAGCTTTGGAATGGAAATAACCAAAAAGCCGAAAATAAAATCAATTCCCTATGAGGAGTTCATTGACAATGAATCATTGGAAAAGCTGGTTAAGGAACTCAATGCCGGAGGAGCCAACGTGCTCGTGGGAGTCCTTGACGACTTTATCGACTGGGGGCGCAGCAATTCACTGTGGCCGCTCACCTTTGCAACCAGTTGTTGCGGTATCGAATTCATGGCGTTGGGCGCCGCCCGTTACGACATGGCCCGTTTCGGGTTTGAAGTAGCGCGTGCCAGTCCGCGCCAGGCCGACATGATAATGGTATGCGGAACAATCACGAACAAGATGGCGCCGGTATTGAAGCGTCTGTACGACCAGATGCCCGACCCGAAATACGTGATAGCCGTAGGCGGATGCGCCGTCAGCGGAGGCCCCTTCAAGAAGTCCTACCACGTAGTGAACGGAGTAGACAAGATTCTTCCGGTAGATGTATATATCCCCGGATGCCCGCCCCGCCCCGAAGCCTTCTATTACGGCATGATGCAGTTGCAACGCAAAGTCAAGATAGAGAAATTCTTCGGCGGAGTGAACAGAAAAGAGAAAAAACCGGATTATGTAAAAAATGAAGAATGAGTGAGAAAGAAAGAATCAACACGCTGCCGTAAGACACAGCCGATTCCCGACACAACATTCTTAATTTAACAGGATTTATGCAAGAAATACAATTTATAGCCCCTGCAGCGTTACACGACGAGATGCTGCGCTTGCGAAATGAAAAGCAGATGGACTTCCTCGAAAGCCTCACCGGCATGGACTGGGGAGAGGCAAGCGAGAAAGACGCCCCGGAAAAACTTCGCGGCCTAGGCGTAGTCTATCATCTGGAATCTACCGTTACGGGTGAACGGATAGCAGTCAGAACAGCCACCGCCGACCGTGAACAACCGGAAATACCGTCTGTAAGCGATATATGGAAAATAGCCAACTTCTACGAACGTGAAGTATTCGACTTCTACGGCATCACTTTCATCGGCCATCCCGACATGCGCCGCCTCTACCTGCGCAACGACTGGACAGGCTATCCGATGCGAAAAGACAACAACCCGGAAAAGGACAACCCGCTCAACATGACGAATGAAGAGACGGTAGACACGACCGAGAAAATTGAACTGAATCCCGACGGAAGCATCAAAGACAAAGAGAACAAGCTTTTCGGCGATGAGGAATACGTAGTCAATATCGGGCCGCAACACCCCGCCACACACGGCGTCATGCGGTTCCGCGTATCCCTGGAAGGCGAAACGATACATAAACTGGACGCCAATTGCGGATACATCCACCGGGGCATCGAAAAGATGAACGAAAGCCTCACCTACCCGCAAACACTGGCGCTGACCGACCGCCTCGACTATCTGGGCGCACACCAAAACCGCCATGCGCTGTGCATGTGCATTGAAAAGGCGATGGGTATCGAAGTAAGCCAGCGTGTGGAGTACATCCGCACCATCATGGACGAGCTGCAACGCATCGACTCCCACCTGCTCTTCTACTCCTGCCTGGCTATGGACTTGGGAGCGCTGACCGCCTTCTTCTACGGATTCCGCGACCGCGAGAAAATCCTCGACATCTTTGAGGAAACCTGCGGCGGGCGCCTGATTATGAACTACAACACAATCGGCGGCGTGCAGGCGGACATCCATCCGAACTTCGCCAGACGGGTGAAAGAGTTCATCCCCTACCTGCGGGGAATCATCCACGAATACCACGACATATTCACAGGCAACATCATCGCCCAGAAACGTATGAAAGGCGTCGGCGTACTGAGCCGCGAAGATGCCATCTCCTTCGGCTGCACCGGAGGCACGGGACGCGCCTCAGGCTGGGCGTGCGACGTACGCAAACGGATGCCCTACGGCGTGTATGACAAAGTAGACTTCAAAGAAATCCTCTATACGGAAGGCGACTGCTTTGCCCGCTACCTGGTACGTATGGACGAAATCATGGAAAGCCTGAACATCATCGAGCAACTAATAGACAACATCCCCGAAGGACCGTATCAGGAAAAGACGAAACCGATTATCCGGGTTCCGGAAGGCAGCTACTACGCCGCCGTAGAAGGAAGCCGCGGCGAGTTCGGCGTTTTCCTCGAAAGCCAAGGCGACAAGACGCCCTACCGCCTGCACTACCGTTCCACAGGCTTACCGCTCGTAGCGGCCATCGACACCATTTGCCGGGGAGCCAAGATAGCCGACTTAATCGCTATCGGCGGAACCATCGATTACGTAGTTCCGGATATTGACAGATAAGTATTAATTATTAGGTCTAAAATAGATATATGTTCGACTTTAGTATAGTAACAAACTGGATACATGAGCTGCTCCTTTCCGTCATGCCGGAAGGACTGGCCGTCTTTATAGAATGTGTGGCAGTCGGTGTGTGCATCGTCGCGCTGTATGCCGTCCTGGCTATCATACTGATTTACATGGAACGCAAGGTCTGCGGTTTCTTCCAGTGCCGCCTCGGCCCGAACCGCGTGGGCAAATGGGGTTCCATCCAAGTGCTCTGCGACGTGCTCAAAATGATGACGAAGGAAATCTTCATGCCGAAAGGCGCCGACCGTTTCCTCTACAACCTGGCCCCGTTCATGGTGATTATCGCCTCGTTCCTCACCTTCGCCTGTATCCCCTTCAACAAGGGAGCGGAGATTCTGAACTTCAACGTAGGCGTCTTCTTCCTGCTCGCCGCCTCCAGCATCGGAGTGGTAGGCATCCTGCTTGCCGGCTGGGGAAGCAACAATAAGTTCTCCCTAATCGGCGCCATGCGAAGCGGCGCGCAAATCATCAGTTACGAGCTGTCCGTGGGAATGAGCATCATGACGATGGTCGTGCTGACAGGAACCATGCAGTTCTCCGAAATCGTGGAAGGGCAAGCCGACGGATGGTTTATCTTCAAAGGCCACATCCCCGCCGTGATTGCCTTCATCATCTACCTGATTGCCGGAAATGCCGAATGTAACCGCGGCCCGTTCGACCTTCCCGAAGCGGAAAGCGAGCTGACCGCCGGATACCACACCGAATACTCCGGTATGGGTTTCGGCTTCTTCTACCTGGCGGAATACCTCAACCTGTTCATCGTGGCAAGCGTGGCCGCCACCGTCTTCCTGGGCGGATGGATGCCGTTCCACATCGCCGGGCTGGACGGGTTCAACGCCGTAATGGATTACATTCCCGGATTCATCTGGTTCTTCGGCAAAGCGTTCTTCGTCGTATTCCTGCTGATGTGGATTAAGTGGACGTTCCCCCGCCTGCGCATCGACCAGATTCTGAATCTGGAATGGAAATATCTGGTTCCTATTTCTATGGTAAACTTATTGTTAATGGCATGTTGCGTCGCTTTCGGTTTCCACTTTTAAGCTGCCCGGCGCCGTACAGAGTTTTCCTCCGGAACAAATAATAGATTAGATTATGGAATATAAAGATAAGAAATATACGTACTTAGGTGGTCTGGTGCACGGCATCAGCACACTGGCAACGGGCATGAAAACCAGTATCAAGGTGTACTTCCGCAAGAAAGTGACCGAGCAGTATCCCGAAAACCGGAAAGAGCTGAAAATGTTCGACCGGTTCCGCGGCACGCTGAGCATGCCCCACAATGAGAACAACGAACATCGCTGCGTGGCCTGCGGCCTGTGCCAGATGGCGTGCCCGAACGACACAATCAAAGTGACCAGCGAAACCGTCGAGACGGAAGACGGCAAGAAAAAGAAAATCCTGGCGCGATATGAATACGACCTGGGTTCCTGCATGTTCTGCCAACTCTGCGTCAACGCTTGCCCGCACGACGCCATCACGTTCGACCAGAATTTCGAACATGCGGTTTTCGACAGGAGCAAACTTGTCTTGAAACTGAACCGCGACGGTAGTAAAGTAATAGAAAAGAAAAAAGAAGTTTAGATATGGGATTAACACTTGAAACAGTAGTTTTCTACTTTTTGGCAGCATTCATCATTGCCATGTCCGTCATGACGGTAACGACCCAACGTATCGTACGCTCCGCCACCTACCTGCTCTTCGTGCTTTTCGGCACGGCGGGTATCTACTTCCTGCTGGGCTATACTTTCCTGGGGTCTGTTCAAATCATGGTTTATGCCGGCGGCATCGTCGTTCTTTACGTGTTTTCCATCCTGCTGACCAGCGGAGAGGGCGACCGCGCCGAGAAACTGAAACGAAGCAGGTTCCTCGCAGGGCTCCTGACCACCATCGCCGGCGCGGCAATCATCCTGTTTATCACCTTGAAGCACAATTTCCTGCAAGCAGGCAGTGTCAGCACGCAGGAGACAAGCATCCACGCCATCGGACGCGCTTTGCTGAGCAGTGACAAATACGGTTACATATTGCCCTTCGAAGCCGTCAGCATTTTGTTGCTGGCCTGCATCATCGGCGGTATCATCATCGCGCGGAAGAGGTAAACAACGTATTAACTATCAAAAACAGAGTTCGAATATGATACACATGGAATATTACCTGGTAGTTTCTACCATCATGATGTTTGCGGGAATCTACGGGTTCTTTACCCGCCGGAACACACTGGCTATCCTGATTTCCGTAGAGTTAATGCTGAATGCCACGGACATCAACTTCGCCGTGTTCAACCGTTTTCTCTTTCCGGAAGGGACGGAAGGCTATTTCTTCGCCTTGTTTTCCATCGCCATCTCGGCTGCGGAGACGGCAATAGCCATCGCCATAATGATTAATATCTACCGCAATCTACGAAGTATCCAGGTGCGCAACCTGGACGAGTTGAAGTGGTGATTCGCCCCCGCCGGCATAAAGCGGCTCCCGGTAAAACGGAAAAGACGCACGGACTTGCGGACCCCGGCCGGATACATTCTGCAGGCTGCCGGGAAAACGACAGTTCCAATGTATTGAAACCGGAGACCCATGCTAGAGAAACCGGAGTTTCATACTGTAGAAACTAAAGTTTTCATGCTGTAGAAACTAAAGTTTCATGCTGCAGAAACCAGAGTTCCATGCTGCAGAAACCAAAGTTTCACGCTGTAGAAACTAAAGTTTCATGCTGTAGAAACTAGAGTTCCACCTGATGGAAGCAAATGTTCCATACCGGTGAAACGATGCAGGAAGCCGTAACATGGCGACGGGACAAAGCTGCAAAGACTCAAAATAACGAATATAATAACCCAAGTAATTAAAATAAACCGTATGGAACTAACAATTCTGATACTCCTTCTTCCTTTCTTCTCCTTTCTCGTACTGGGAATCGGAGGGAAATGGATGTCCCACCGGACAGCGGGCGCAATCGGTACGCTGGTACTGGGAGCGGTAACGGTGCTATCCTACGTTACAGCTTTCCAATATTTCTCCGCGCCACGGCTGGAAGACGGCACATTCGCCACACTGATACCTTATAATTTCACGTGGCTTCCTTTCACAGAGACCTTACATTTTGATTTGGGCATCCTGCTCGACCCGATATCGGTAATGATGCTAATCGTTATCTCCACCGTGTCGCTGATGGTGCATATCTACTCCTTCGGCTACATGAAAGGAGAGGTCGGTTTCCAACGTTACTACGCCTTCCTGTCACTGTTCACCATGTCCATGCTGGGACTGGTGGTGGCAACCAACATTTTCCAGATGTACCTCTTCTGGGAGCTGGTGGGCGTAAGTTCTTATTTATTAATCGGATTCTACTACACCAAACCCGCCGCAATCTCGGCTTCCAAGAAAGCGTTCATCGTCACCCGTTTCGCCGACTTGGGTTTCCTAATCGGTATCCTGATTTACGGGTATTACGGCGGTACATTCGGCTTCACTCCGGACACGGTGTCGCTGGTGAGCGGCGGAGCTGCCATGCTTCCGTTAGCACTCGGACTGATGTTCGTGGGCGGAGCGGGCAAGAGCGCGATGTTCCCGCTGCACATCTGGCTGCCCGACGCAATGGAAGGCCCGACACCGGTCAGCGCCCTGATTCACGCCGCCACGATGGTGGTTGCAGGAGTTTACCTGGTAGCGCGCATGTTCCCGCTCTTCATCGCTTATGCGCCGGACACGCTGCACCTGGTAGCCTGGGTGGGCGCGTTCACCGCTTTCTATGCAGCGAGCGTAGCCTGCGTACAGTCGGACATCAAGCGCGTGCTGGCTTTCTCCACGATTTCGCAAATCGGCTTCATGATGGTGGCTTTGGGAGTCTGCACTTCCACAGACCCGCACGAAGGCGGCCTGGGATACATGGCGTCTATGTTCCACCTGTTCACGCACGCCATGTTCAAAGCCTTGCTGTTCCTCGGCGCCGGAAGCATCATCCATGCGGTACACTCCAACGAGATGTCTGCTATGGGAGGATTGCGCAAATACATGCCTGTCACTCACTGGACGTTCCTGATTGCCTGCCTTGCCATCGCGGGTATCCCCCCGTTCTCCGGATTCTTCTCCAAAGACGAGATTCTGGCGGCATGTTTCCAGTACAGTCCCGTCATGGGCTGGGTAATGACGGTAATCGCCGCTATGACCGCTTTCTATATGTTCCGCCTTTATTACGGCATCTTCTGGGGAAAGGAAAACAAGGAGTTGCACGCTCACCATACACCGCATGAAAGCCCGCTGGCCATGACATTCCCGCTGATGTTCCTGGCGGCTGTCACCTGCGGGGCCGGATTCATCCCGTTCGGGCACTTCATCAGTTCCAACGGCGAGTCTTATTCCATCCACCTCGACCCATCGGTCGCTGTCACCAGTGTCGTCATTGCAATGGTCTCCATCGCAATCGCCACATGGATATACAAGAATGCCAAGCAACCGGTTGCGGACGCGCTCGCCAAACGGTTCAAAGGCTTGTGGACGGCTGCCTACCACCGTTTCTACATCGACGAGATATACCAGTTCATCACTCATAAGATTATCTTCCGCTGCATCTCCACTCCCATCGCATGGTGGGACCGCCATGTGGTAGACGGGTTCTTCGACTTTCTGGCATGGGCGACCAATACCACAAGCGACGAAATCCGCGGCTTGCAAAGCGGGCAGGTACAGCAATACGCCTATGTATTCCTGTGCGGCGCACTGGTACTTATCCTGCTGCTGGTTCTCTAGTTCATCTATTATCAATCATAATTCATAAACCATAAACATGAATTTTCTATCAATATTCGTACTAATCCCCTTACTGATGCTCGCCGGACTCTGGGCGGCACGGGGAATCAAAGCGATTCGAGGGGTGATGGTTACCGGCGCATCGGCACTTCTGGTTGCCTCCGTCGTCCTGACCTTTTTGTACTTGGGAGAACGTAGTGCCGGAAACACGGCAGAAATGTTATTCCGCGCAGATGCGGTCTGGTATGCCCCGCTCCACATCTCTTATTCGGTAGGTGTAGACGGCATCTCGGTAGCCATGCTGTTACTGTCCGCTATCATCGTATTTACGGGGACGTTCGCCTCATGGCGCCTGCAACCCCTGACTAAAGAATATTTCCTCTGGTTCACGCTGCTTTCGATGGGGGTATTCGGGTTCTTCATCTCTATCGACCTGTTCACCATGTTCATGTTCTACGAAATAGCGCTGATACCGATGTACCTGTTAATCGGCGTATGGGGTTCGGGACGCAAGGAATATGCCGCCATGAAACTGACGCTGATGCTGATGGGCGGTTCCGCCTTCCTGCTAATCGGTATTCTGGGAATTTATTTCGGCGCGGGGGCGACAACGATGAATGTGCTTGAAATCGCACAGTTGCACAACATTCCTTTCGCGCAGCAATGCATCTGGTTCCCGCTGACGTTTATCGGGTTCGGCGTGCTGGGCGCGCTCTTCCCGTTCCATACATGGAGCCCCGACGGCCACGCTTCCGCCCCGACGGCAGTGTCCATGCTTCATGCGGGCGTACTGATGAAGCTGGGAGGTTACGGCTGTTTCCGCATCGCCATGTACCTGATGCCGGAAGCCGCCAACGAGCTTTCGTGGATATTCCTGATACTGACGGGCATCTCCGTTGTGTACGGCGCGTTCTCCGCCTGCGTGCAGACTGACTTGAAATATATCAACGCCTATTCTTCCGTATCCCACTGCGGGCTGGTTCTTTTCGCTATCCTGATGCTGAACCAGACTGCCGCCACCGGAGCTATCCTCCAGATGCTCTCGCACGGGCTGATGACGGCTTTGTTCTTCGCCCTTATCGGTATGATTTACGGACGGACGCACACCCGCGATGTCCGGGAGTTGTCCGGACTGATGAAGGTTATGCCGTTCCTCAGCGTATGCTATGTGATTGCCGGCCTTGCCAACCTCGGACTGCCGGGGCTCAGCGGTTTCATCGCGGAAATGACTATCTTCGTGGGTTCTTTCCAGGATAACGACGTGTTCCACCGCACGCTGACTATCATCGCCTGCTCGTCCATCGTGATTACCGCGGTTTATATCCTGCGTCTGGTAGGCAAGATTCTGTACGGGACCTGCACCAACAAGCATCATCTCGAACTGACCGACGCTACGTGGGACGAACGGGTGGCGGTCATCTGCCTCATCGCCTGCGTGGCAGGACTGGGTATGGCTCCTTTCTGGGTGAGCCGGATGATTGGCGAGAGCGTGCTTCCCGTAGTCACGCAACTGCTTCCGTAACCGACACAATTCATAAATCGTAATTCATAAACCATAAAATAAAGACAATGGATTATTCACAATTTCTATATATGCGGGAAGAGCTGTCACTGGTAGCGGTTTTGCTGCTGCTCTTTTTGGCTGACCTTTTCATGAGCCCGGACGCGCACAAGAATGACGGGAAAGCACGGCTGAACACGCTGCTGCCTGTTATCCTGATGGTTATTCACACGGCTGTCAACCTGATTCCGGGCACGGCTGCCGACGCTTTCGGCGGAATGTACCATTATGTACCGATGCATACGGTAGTCAAGTCTGTCCTGAACGTAGGGACGCTGATTGTTTTCCTGATGGCGCACGAATGGATGAAGCGCGAAGACACTTCTTTCAAGCAGGGTGAGTTCTACGTGCTTACGCTTTCGACTTTGTTCGGCATGTATCTCATGATTTCCGCAGGACATTTCCTGATGTTCTTCATCGGGCTGGAGACTGCTTCCGTGCCGATGGCAGCGCTGATTGCGTTTGACAAGTACCGCCACAATTCGGCGGAGGCGGGAGCCAAGTATATCCTGACGGCTCTTTTCTCCAGCGCGTTGCTGTTGTTCGGGCTGTCCATGATTTACGGTTCGACGGGTACATTGTACTTTGACGACATTCCGGCGCATATCGACGGAAATCCCCTGCAAATCATGGCGTTCGTATTTTTCTTTACGGGAATGGCGTTCAAGCTGTCGCTCGTGCCGTTCCATCTCTGGACGGCGGACGTTTACGAAGGCGCGCCGAGCACGGTCACGGCTTATTTGAGCGTTATCTCAAAAGGGTCGGCGGCATTTGTCTTGCTGGCAATCCTCATCAAGGTGTTCGCCCCGATAATCAACGACTGGCAGGAGGTGCTCTACTGGGTTACCATCGTTTCCATAACCGTTGCCAACATTTTCGCTGTCCGCCAGCAGAACCTGAAACGTCTGATGGCTTTCTCCAGTATCTCGCAGGCGGGATACATCATGCTCGGAGTTATCGGAGGAAGCGCCCAGGGAATGACGGCACTGGTTTATTACGTACTGGTATATGCCGTTGCCAACCTCGGTGTATTTGCGGTTATCACAATCGTCGCGCTGCGCAGCCAGAAGTTCACGCTGGAGGATTATGCAGGTCTTTACAAGACGAATCCGAAAATCGCGCTTCTGATGACTTTATCACTGTTTTCACTGGCGGGTATCCCTCCGTTTGCGGGATTCTTCTCCAAGTTCTTTATCTTCATGGCTGCCTTCGACGCCGGTTTCCACTTGCTGGTGTTCATCGCACTGGTGAATACTGTCATCTCGCTGTATTACTACCTGCTGATTGTCAAAGCGATGTACATCACTCCTTCCGACAACCCGATTCCCGCTTTCCGCAGTGATGGCTGCACGAAATGGGGACTGGCTCTCTGCACGCTGGGCATCATCGGCCTGGGTATCGCAAGCATCGTATATCAGTCTATCGACAAACTGGCATTCGGAATATAAGGTGAAGGTAAAACTGAAACTATACTGAGGAGTACTCAGAGAAGTTGCGGATTGCAACAGGTAAACCCGTAACGCATGAATCCCCTTGTTGAGTCCTTACACGGTTATGAACCGGGACTGGAACAAGGGGATTCGTTTTAACGGGGGACTGATTTACGGAAGGATATTCAGTAAATGTCCCTACTTTAAGCATGAATTAGTCGGCCAATTTTATACTATTTGCTGAATGTCCCTACGGACGTCTCCGTGAAACGGCCGGCTCGGCGCGTTCTCTTTTCCTTCCGGAGGGCTTATTCTTGTACGGACTGTTATTCTTCCGTATCGGGCACTGTCACTCTGCGGAGTTTAAACCAGAACCGGGAACCTTTTCCCAATTCCGAATCGACGCCGATTTTCCCTCCCAACTGCTCTACGATGCTCTTGCAGATAGAAAGTCCTAATCCCGTGCCGTGCACAAAGGTGTTGAGTTTTACGAAACGCTCGAAGATATGCGGAAGTTGTTCTCTGGCGATTCCTATTCCCGTATCTTCCACGTAAATTTCCAGTTCTTCCTCTTCCAGGCGATATCCCACGCGGATACTTCCTTCGGAGGTAAACTTGATTGCGTTGTTCACAAAGTTGGATATTACCTGGTGCATACGGTTCCGGTCGCTGATGATATGGCAAACCGGGAGATGGGGGTCGAATACTAACTGGACGCCGGGCTTTATCTTCATCTGCATGGAGAGGACGATATCCTCACACAGCAGGTTCACGTCTACATCACCGTTGGTAAGCTCGAACGTGCCTGCCTCAATCTTCGAGAGGTCGAGGATGTCTGAAATCAATTGCAGCAGCAGTTCGTTGTTCTCGCGGACTATGTTGATGTACTCTCTCCGCTCTTCGATGTCTTCCGACTCGACCAGCAAATCGGAGAAGCCGACAATGGCATTGAGCGGGGTACGTATCTCATGGCTCATGTTGGCGAGGAAAGCACTTTTCAACTTGTCCATCATCTGCGCCTTATCGCGCGCCCGAATCAATTCGGCTTCCGTCTCTTTCAGTTCCGTGATATCATAGTTGATGCCTATAATCTCTATCTCGTCTATCTCCGGCCTGTAAGTCGTGACTACCACGTTCATTCGTATCCAGTTCCATTTATCCGCCGAACCGGGACGGCGGATGCGCATCTCTCCCCGGAAGTTTTTTCCCGTGCCTTTCCTGACTTCTTTGTAAAAGTCAAGAATACGCTTGCGGTCGTCCGGATGCATGTTGCGGTAGATGCCTACAATCTCATTCAGCGGCGTGCCTTCTTTTTCCCCGATGTTCTTGTACCATTGTTTGATGGCGTATCCTTTCCGGTCTATCAGGTTCAACTTGGCATATCCTACTTTGGCGTAGTCGGATATCAAAAGGAAGAAATTCTCAAAATCATGGATACGGTTCATCGCGTCAATCTGTTCCGTATTATCAATGCTGATTAGGATATATCCGTTGAAGTTGCCTTCGTTGTCATACAGTTTGGTGACTTTGGTATATAAATCAATCATGTTGGAACGGTTCGTGCGGTAGTATTTGCCGACCTGTTCAAAGGAATAGTTCACGCGGAAATCAACCAGGTCTTCCATACGCACACGTTCACGGACAGCTTGGGGCACATTCGGGTTATCGAAGAAATTGAGTCCTATCACGCTGTTCTTATCTTCCAGCCCGAATATTTCCATATCTTTGTTGTTCAGTTCCTGCAAGTATCCGTCTTTATCGTAAATTTCGACACCTGCCGGGATATTGGCGAAGATATTTTTGAAGAGTTTCTCGCTGCGGTCTAAAGCGCGATTGGCTTTTACGGCCGCCGTGTTGTCTATGAAGAGTCCGACCACTTCGTCTGCTTCCGGGGAATAAATTATCCAATGGGCATAGCGGTCTGTCTTGGAGAAGTATTCGTCTCTTTCTTTGTATGAGTTGCTGTCCAGCACTTGCAACAGGAAATCGAGCTTTTGAAGGTAATCGGCATGTATCTCCGATGCCAAACGGCCTACATACGCTTCTACCGGGTCGCCGAAAAACTCGGCACTGATGTTGTTGGCGTCCGTCATCCGGTAATCGCAAGGCTGCCGGTCCGCATCACGGACAATCGACATGCGGATATATCCCATCGGCATATAGCGGAACAGGTTTTTCAGAAAAGACTGCTCGCGGATGACGTGGTCTTTCGCTTTCCGCAGCTCGATACAAATGCTGATTATATTTCCCAGTGAGGAGAACCACTGGTAGTCTTCGTTCGTCCACTCACGATATGTCTCGACCAAGTCGATTCCCATATATCCCCAGGCACGCTCACCGGCTATCAGGGGCGTAACCATCAACGATTTTATCCCTTGCATGGAAAGTATGCGGTATTCATCCGTCGCATTTTCCGGTAACTGCCTCAAGGAAGCCAGTATGATGGGCTTGCCGGACAGGATTTGCCGGCTCCACCATTCCGTCTGGCTGACGGGAATCGACTGCAGATTTTCTTTTTCCGCAGAGACGCTTCCCGAAACGACTTCGTACACACAGCTATGATGGGTATATGAGGGGTCGTATTCGAAAATATAGACACGCCCGCCTCCGTGGTAAAGGTTCAGGATGTCATTCAATATCTCTACGATGCATGCCTCGACGCTTTCGTCGCGCAGGAAACGGAACAATGACTGTGATATGTAGTTCTGGCGGCGAAGCAGGTCATTGACCCGGTACACGGACTTCTTCTGCTCCGACTCTCCGGGAGCTTCAACACGCTGGACCACTCCGAAAGCTTTGTCTCCTCCTTCCGCTCCGGTTCCTTTCTCACGAAACCCCAAGCGTGTATGCAACCAGATTTCCCCGTCTCTGCAACAGACGGGAAATGTTTGCTCGTAGAAGTCTTTATGTATATCCGCATTTGCCTGGAATTCCTGAATCACTTGCTGGCGATAGTCTTCACGTATTAGTTCCCCGAATTCCCGAAAACTAATCGTGTCTCCTTCCAATCCCAAAAGGTTGCTAAGGTAGTCCGAGCAAAGATAGCGTCTCGCTGAAAAGTCTGCTTCCCACCATCCTATCTGGGCTAATGAGGCCATCTTACAATATCGTTCGTTGTCTGTTTGCATAAATTACCTGCTCTAGATTATATAGTCTGACAAATATACGAAAAAGTAAATATGTAGTAGTATAAAGGTAAAAAAAGATAAAAAAGAATAGTTATAGGAGAATAAACGGAGGAGACCGTCACTTTCCCGTCGCTACCCTATCGCTATCTACTTGTTGCCCTATCATTGTCTAATTGCTGCCCAATCGTTATTCAATTACTGTCCAGTCGTTACCTAATTACTGTCCAATCGTTATTCAATCGCTATCCAGTCGTCACCTAATTACTGTTCAATCGTTATTCAATCACTGTTCCATCATTACCTAACCACTGCCCAGTCATTATCTAATCACTGCCCCCATTTCTATCCTGCCATTGCCTTATCGCTATCCCGTCTTTCCCATCTTTCACGGAATGTCCCGTCCCCGCCTTCCCCCTCTTCTTGCAGGAACATCGCCGGTATTTTGAATAAAACGGGATTAAATCAAGACTTTCTTCTTCCGGTAGTTCTCCCGGAACTCTTTAGGGGAACAGGATTTTTTCTTTTTAAAGATGCGGTTGAAGTTAGAGAGATTATTAAAGCCGCACTCATAGCAGATTTCGGCAATCGACATGGTGGAATCGACAAGCATCCGGGAGGCAAAACCCAAACGTATGTCGATGATGTAGTCGGAGAGGTTCTTTCCCGTACGTACTTTAAAGAAACGGCTGAACGATACGTCTGTCATTCCGACCATACTTGCCAGTTGTCCCAGGCGAATCTCTTCCTGATAATGGGCGTTGATATATTCCTGCACTTTCTGTACGCGGCGGCTGTCCGAATGAATGTCTATTTTTGCGAAAGACGAACTGGACAGAGTGCAGGAATCTTCTTCAAAGAGGGAAAGCTCGTAAAGAATCGTCATGAATTTGATGACGGCGTAGAATCCCTGTTTCTCGGAAGCGAGCGTGTCCAGCAACGGATAGACTTTTAAAATGGCGGACATCGGGAAACGAAGCCCTTTCTGCGCCTTGTCCAGCATCCGGCGGATAGAGTCGAACTGATTCTTATTGATAAAGCTCTTGAAAAAAAGGTCGGAAGAGAACTGAATCGTAATCTCTCTTATCTCTTTCGAACAGCATTCGTTCTGTTCCCAGACATGCTCCAGCTCTTTGCCGGTTATCAGCACCAAATCATAATCGCCTATCACTTCGGAAGAGTCGCCGACAATCCTCCTGACTCCCGCCGCTTTCTCCGTGAAATTCAGTTCAAACTCGGAATGGTTATGGATAGGGTAAGTAAACTCCGTCTTATAACGTTCCGCAATGTAAAAGCAATCTTTATCAGACAAAGGAGTAATCTCGCGAATAATCTGATTGGGCAATGGTGTGTTCATCATGAGTATTGTTTAACTGTGTGTTTTCTCCGGTAACTATTTCTCAATCCTGATTCCTATCCGGCGCAGGTCCGCTCCCGAAGGGTTCTGGAATACCCGTAAGTCAAACTCCGGGATTATGGCGAGCAAATGGTCGAAGACATCCGCCTGCACGCCTTCATAGGAGACCCAGGCTTTTTCTACGGAAAAGAAATAAAGCTCTATCGGGATACCTGTTTCCGTAGGCTGAAGCTGGCGGACCATGCAGGTCATATCCTGATTGACAACGGGCAGGTTTCTCAGATAATTGGTGAGATAGGCACGGAAAATGCCGAGATTGGTCTGCCTCCGTCCGTTCACTAATATCGAATTGTCAATATCATGTTTCCTGTTGTATTCTTCCACGACCTTCTCCGTTTCGTCCACGTAATCTTTCAGCAACTGTATCTTACGGTATTTCGCCAGCATTTCCGGGGTACAGAAGCGCACGCTGGTCATGTCTATATTGATGGAGCGTTTCACCCGCCTGCCGCCGGACTCCTGCATCCCCTGCCAGTTCTGGAAGGAGTCGCTAATCAGCAGATAAGGGGGAATGGTGGTGATTGTGTTATCAAAATTGCGCACTTTCACGGTATTCAGCGTCACTTCTATCACTGTACCGTTGGCGCCGTACTTCGGCATGGTAATCCAGTCGCCTACTTTCAGCATGTTATTGGCGGAAAGCTGTATGCCGGACACGAATCCCATGATGCTGTCTTTGAACACCAGCATCAACACGGCAGCGGACGCTCCCAGCCCGGTGAGCAACACTACCGGGCTTTGCTTTATCAGGATGCTGACTATGATAATCCCTCCGATGAAGAAAAGAATCACCTGCGCCGTCTGCAGAAGTCCTTTCAACGGCTTGTCCCGGTATTGTTCTTTCTGGCTGTACACCTGGTAAATGGCTGCGAACAGGGTACTGATGAAACGGAGGAAAACGGCAAGGATGTAAATCATGCACAACCGGCGCATGAAATCCAGCAAACGGGAGTCCGCATGTTCGGGAAAGGCGATAGGAATGGCGATGTAAATCAGGACCGGAGCAACCATCTTGCTAAGGTGCACCATCACTTTGTGGTCGAATACGATGTCATCCCAAGTCGCTTTCGTCTGTTTCACCAGCTTCGCTACCGCCCGTAAAATAAGCTTGCGGCAGATGACGTTAGCCAGCAAAGCGACTCCGATGATGCACAGCAGCACAATCAGGTTGTCAAACTTATCCGCCCACTCTTCACTCACTCCCGCCGAAAGCAACGAACGGTTGACTTCTTCCATCACCGCACTGCCCATCTCCTGCACTTCATCATTTATCAATGCTACACTTACCGTATCTATCACTTCTTTCATACATACATTTTCCTTTGTTAGACATGCAATTTTATTTGATATGCAACTCCATCCGGCTATTACCCCTTAGCCAGATATTCCCGGATGTCCCGCCTCAGCCATTCGTAATGATAAAGCTTCTTATACGCCACATTCTTCCTTAGCATGATTTCTACGTTCACCTGGCTGTTCTGATAACAAGTCAATTCGTTCCTGAATTGTTCATTATGTTCCGCCAAACGTTTAATTTCCTGTTCCCGTTCCCTCCTCAAAGCGGTACAAACCGGAACCAGCAGCTTCATCACCACATTATCCATCACATGATGTCCCTGCATATACAAATAGGTTGTTTCGGGAACCAGTCCCAATTCTTTCAGTTCGGCGCGCAATCCGTCTACCCTGCCTGCATGGTGTGGAAAACGGCTTTTCAGTTCCGTAAGTTTCAGGCTCACCCGGTACTGCAGGGATTCCAGGCTGTGTTCGGGATGCTTGAGGTTGATTTCCTTCAAGGCGGTATGCGTATGGAAGTCGTACATCGGGAAGGTATAGGTGTCCCGCTGCCGGTAGAACCAGACGTTCCAGAGGAAAAGCGGATATACGATTTCCGAATACCGTTTCAGATAGGCATTGAAGTCGAGCAGGGAACGGTCGTTCAGCGTCGCCTGCACGCATACCTCATGGAGGCTCTCGGCAAAGCAATGGTAATTTTCAATGGCATAGGTGTATGTCTGGAAAATATATCTGTTCCGGTTTATCTTACGGGAGGTGCGGGTTGCTCCCTGGAGCAGGAAATCGTAATCGCTGTCTACACAGGCAATCAGGCTTCTTCCCAGCTCTTCCGTGTTCAGCGTATTCATAAGGACCATCTTTTTCCCTTTCGCCAGCGAGGTGGCGGAAGGAAGCATCACCTGGAAATAGTGCTCGTCGTCTTCAAATTCTTCGAGCAAGGTACGCCAGAAAGCAACATCGTCATAGCTTTCCACATAGGCGACAATGCGCCGGCGCGCCTTTTTGGAATAGAGCTTATGGGCAGCGCTGAAGTAAGAAGAAGTCAGATTGTCTCTTAGTGAGGTCGCCATTGATTTTATAAATTGCGGTTTTATTAGGTTTTATAAAATAGCCTTTCCGGGAAAGGTTTCCCCGTTTTCTCTGTGTTTCAGCCTTCATGCTCCACGGATGTGGAGATGTCGCTCACTTCCGTCACGGCATCCAGCCATCCTTCCATGATGACGGCGGGCGAATGGGTAGTCAGGATAATCTGCACATTCGGGTTCAGTTCCCGTATCATCGAAATCAGCTTTTGTTGCCATTCTATATGCAAAGAGGCTTCCGGCTCATCCATAAAAAGCACGCAATGACTGTTATCCTGCACAAGCACCGTGAGCAGGATTACCAGCATTTGCTTCTCGCCTGAGGACAGCTTATAGGGAAACAGCAGCTCGCCGTCCTGATAGAAGGCGATGTCATTCCGTTTCCGGTCTATCTTCTTGCGGGTGTAACCGAACAGTTCGTCAACCATGTCCTGAAAGCGGCGTTTGGCTACGGACAAGGTGGCTGCCTTGCTGCGTTCTTCTTCATTGTTGCTGGAAAGCATTTCTATCATCTTGTTGCCGATATTGACCTGATAATCAAGATAACGGCGTTGCAGCAGATAGAGTTGCCAGTCCAACTCGGACTTCACGTTCTTATCCGCCATGCGGGCCGTAAAATCTCCCATAATCAGAGGGCGGTCGTAACTGCGAATCACGTCGTAAGGGATATATGTCGCTTGGGGATTATCGAAGAAAAGGCGCACTCCGCTCTTCTCATCGCTTTTCATCTCACCGGAAAGTTCTTCGAGATAACCTACCGAACGGTTCAGGATGGTCGTTTTCCCCACTCCGTTTATGCCGGAAAGTATATTCACGTCAGGACGTAAATCCCATGCGATATCGAATCTTTTCCAAAGTCCCTTTATCTCGATTCGACGGATATAATTGGCCTGCTGCTCCATAATGTTCAAATGTTTAATCAAGGCAAATATAACTAATTCATGCGATAAATCTGTTACGTTTACCGCAGTTTTCAACAAAGGTAACAAATAAAAAGCTACCTTTGCCAACCGTTTTTCCATTTGAAGGCGGTTCTTGTTAAAAACAGGTTATATCAACATCAATATGGACAAAAGTAAAAATCTGCAGGGACATCTGTTTGCACTGGCAGCAAACGTTATGTGGGGATTAATGTCGCCCATCGGCAAATCGGCCCTCCAGGAGTTTTCCGCCTTGTCTGTCACTACATTCCGGATGGTGGGAGCAGCGGCGGCTTTCTGGATACTTTCCGCATTTTTCAAACAGGAGCATGTCAACCACCGCGATATGCTGAAGATTTTTTTCGCTTCCCTGTTTGCTCTGGTATTCAATCAGGGGATATTCATCTTCGGGCTGTCCATGACTTCCCCTATCGACGCATCCATCGTGACTACCACTCTACCGATAGTCACCATGATTGTTGCCGCCATCTACCTGAAAGAACCGGTCACGAATAAAAAAGTACTGGGAATCTTCGTCGGGGCCATGGGAGCGCTTATCCTTATTTTAAGCAGCCAGGCTGCCGGCAGCGGTAACGGGAATATCATCGGAGATTTGCTGTGCCTGATTGCACAAATCAGTTTCTCTATCTATTTAACGGTTTTCAAGGGACTGTCCCAGCAATATTCGGCAATAACCATCAATAAATGGATGTTTATCTACGCTTCAATGTGTTATATTCCTTTCTCTTACCACGACATTTCGACTATCCAATGGGGGACTGTCTCCACCGTAGCCGTCATGGAGGTGCTTTACGTCGTGTTAGGCGGAAGTTTCCTCGCTTATCTCTGCATCATGACCGCCCAGAAACTGCTTCGCCCGACCGTTGTCAGCATGTATAACTACATGCAGCCGATTGTGGCGACCATCGCCGCCGTCATTATGGGAATCGGCAACTTCGGATGGCAGAAAGGACTCGCTATCGCACTCGTATTTCTCGGAGTGTACATCGTGACACAAAGCAAGTCGAGGGCTGATTTCGAGAAAGACGGAAAGGAGTTATAATACCGCGGGAGTATGTCGAAACTAAGATGAACGCTCGGAACAGTTACAGAATCTAACTGATAAACATAAAAATAGCCGTATCATTACTCAATATGAAGTGCCCCCCAAAAGTTAGACACAAAACTTTTGGGGGGCACTTCAATAATAGAGTTGATGCGGCCTTTTTATTGCCCGATGAAGAGTGCCGAATTTCAAATGAAGAGTGGCGAGTTTCAGATAGAGTGCCAGGTTTCAGATGAAAAGTTCATTTCCTCTAAAATTGAATTTTGACACATTTTCAGGATATCTCAAAATGCCTCAAATAAAATGCTCCCCCAAAGTCAGACAAGAGACTTTCAGGGAGCATTACAGAATGAAAAAGAAGAAAAAGAGCCTTATTGAGAATCAGGAAGTTAAAAATCCTCTTATCTTAGCCTTAATTTCAAAAATATCAGGTTAAGATAAGAGGATTTTTCTTTCAAGAGTTTTTTAATCCATAGGATTCCCGGTTTTTCAAAATCTATGTTAAGATGACTTTGCCGGATAATCGATTCTTAATCTTACCGGATAATTGTTACCAAATTCACCGGATAATGTTCCAAATTCGCCGGGTAACAATGTCTACTCTACCTTAATCCGCCAGAATCGTTATCTCCGCACCGGACGCAAAATCCTGTCCGTTTTGCTCACTTAAAGCGGTAAAACGAATATAACGCGCTTTCACAGGCTTATCGAACACCACTTTCTTTTCTTTCAGATTATTGGCAAAAGTGCCTTTTTTAACCGGTTCGCCCCATTCCTTGCCATCCATGCTGACTTGAATGGAATAATCCTTTATATTACCGTTGTTCCCATCCTGACGCGGCAGATACGTGAATCCTTTGACATTCTTCACTTCACCTGCATCAAAATCCACCCAGTGGGGATATTTGGCAACTGTCACGGAATACATCGTATGCCATATCGTAGCAGGGTCTCCATCGGTCAGATGCGCGGCATCCCCGCTTCCCGACTCCTGACTGCTGGCATACACCACCCGCAACTGTACATTTTCAATCTTTTCAAACCTCACCGTAGCGTTGATATCCTCATTATCCTTGTACCACGCCTTCACTACTCCCCCGTCACGCAACGGAACAGGTTCTTTGAATTCCCGAACCTCTTTACCGCCGTCAATCGTGTAACAAAGCACGGCCTCCTTCTTTGCCGATGTCAGTTCCACCATTCCGGCAGAAGTACGTGTCACCGACAAAGGAATATCCCCGTCGGGAGCCACTCCGGCGACAGACGACAAATCCTTGCCTGCCGGACGAATGATAAATCCCGTCGCATGCTGACCTGCCAACACGCGGTCTTGTAGCAGAGGAGCTCCCTGCCCGCAACTATTGCCACCCAGACCGGTCACCGCGCAATCCAAATGTAAATACGTATCTCCTGCCTCAGGCAACTGATAAGGATGGGAGGCAAACATCAGATCGAGAGCGGAATACTGGAGCGCCGAAACCGAAAGACGGTCCGTGGCGATAAAGACAGCCCCCTTGCCCGCCCGGTCAGTCAACGCACACCAGCGCACATCTTCATGATTCCCCATATCCTGCGGCTTCGGGAAATTTACGAACTCGCCCGCCACCGTATTCGTATGTAACTCGATAAACTGGCCGCTCTTGCGGTCTGCATAATTGTCAACCGGACCGCGCCCGTAATAAGTAAAGTCGGCATACCGTTCGGGGATTCTCATCACATAACCCAGACGAGGCAAAACCAAACCGGGACGATTGGAACTTATGCTGGACTGCAATTCGACAGAACCGTCCGGATATACCGTCCACACCTGATTGGTTATGAACTTGAAACCGTCTCCGCCCGGTTTTCTGTCTTTCAGCTCCACGATGCTGTTCCTGCCGGAACTCGTCCCCCCCTTGATACTCGCGGCATTCGGTGCTTGCGATTCCACAGTAAAACTCAATACTACCCTGTCCTCTTTCACCCGTACGACACATTCCGTCGCCTCATGCTTCAAATTATGTAACCCGCATTCAAACCAGGAAGAATAGAACCAGTTATCATTGTTCGTAAAAGCCCGAAACGCATCCAGTTTCGGTCCGTTCCCGTCGGCAATCACTGTTTCCTTCCCATACTTCAACCGATAGATGCTTCCCGTTTTCCGGTCAAAATCCACCTCAAAACCATTTCCGCGCACTTCATACCTGTCCGTATCCGGATTCATCCCGGCCTTTATCGGTCCCGCTCCGGCAGTCACTTCACCGAGCGACGGACGTCCTGCAGGTTCCTGAACCAAGAACTGTTCTTCCGCCATGACAAAACCCTTGCCGGCCCACGGCATCTTATCTTTTAACACAAACTGTACCTTCACAAAATATTCCGCATCCTTCTTAAAGGCGGCGCGTTCGTAAGGAAGAGAAATCCGTTTATGCCGGCGGGGAGGCAAGTCAATATCCTTTTCCAATACCGACCGCACCGCTTTTCCGTCTTCGTAAAGCGACCATATCAGATGATAATCATCCGCCAGATTCTTGAAATAATATTTGTTGAAGACATCAAAAAGCCCTTTCCCGGCATCAACGGCCTTGACGCCGATATGCTGGTACACCTTCTTCACTTCATAATACTGCGGCTTCGGTTCCAAATCGCCAAACACAATCCCGTTCATCACAAACTGCCCGTCATTGGGCGTATCGCCGAAATCGCCCCCGTAAGCCAGATAACGTACCCCTGTCTTCGGGTCGTAATTATACATGGACTGGTCCACCCAATCCCAGATAGCGCCACCGCAAAAGAAATTGGTAGACTCCATCGCTTCCCAGTAATCAACCAGGTTACCGCAGGCATTCCCCATGGAATGGGCATATTCGGAGATATGGAACGGATATTTGATGTCATATTTCCCTTGTACGGCTCCGCGCACCCAACCGATGGACGGATACTGGTTCGACCCCATATCGACAATGGCGTTGTTACGCTCGTACTGCACAGGACGGGAAGTATCGAAACTCTTCAACGCATCATAAGCCGCCACAAAGTTCTTCCCCGGACCTGCCTCATTCCCCAACGACCAGATAACGATGGAAGGATTGTTCACATTGGCATGTGCCATCTCCATGACACGCGCTACATGGGCGTTTTTCCATTCCGCCGGATGGGACAGGGAAGCAGCGCCGTAATAATACTCGTGCGACTCTATGTTAGCTTCATCTTCCAGATAAATGCCGTATTTATCACATAGAAAATACCAATAAGGGTCATCCGGATAATGGGAATTGCGCACATGGTTGATGTTGGCGCGTTTCATCAGCATGATTTCTTTCTCCATCATTCCGCGGGTTATCGCATGTCCCACCTCCGGGTTGGACTCATGACGGTTTACTCCTTTCAGCTTGACAGTTTTCCCGTTCACATAATAATACCTCCCGGCAAGTCCGAACTCGTCTTCCGACGCAGGCGTGTCCTTGATTTCCACCTTGCGGAAACCGACAACGGCAGAGACAGTCTCGACAGTCTTGCCCTTCCTGTCTTTCAGTTCCGCCACCAGAGTGTAACGATAAGGGAACTCTGCCGACCATTTATTGGGGGCTTTCACATGGAACACGGTCCGGACCTTGCAAGTCTCTCCCGAAACGATTTTCTCCGTCACCGGCGACGAAACCGCGTCCACCAGCGTATTCTCATCTGAATACAGTTTGTTGGCATAAAGCGAATAACGCACCTTATAATCCTTCACCGCCTTCTTATCCAAATTGCGGATATCCGCCGTGACCGTCAAAGAACCGTCCGTATATGCGGCATCCAAATCGGGGATAGCGACCAAATCACGAATATGGACTTTGGGAACCGAATGCAAAGCTACCGTACGGAAAATGCCCGGCAGACGGAACATATCCTGCGCCTCCAGAAACGAGCCGTCCGAATTGCGATACACCTCAACGGCAACCGTATTCCCGCCCTTACGCAGATAAGGAGTAATATTGAAACCGGCGGTATTGCGCGAATTCTTGGAGAACCCCACATACCTGCCGTTAATCCACAGATAAAAGAAAGAATCCACCCCGTCAAAATTGATGAACACCTCCCGACCTTCCCAATCTTCAGGAATCTCAAAATCCCGGCGGAACGAACCAACCTCATTCCGGTGCTTGTAAGTAGTCCAGTTCGACGGTGGCGTACGCATCACTCCTCCCCGCCAGTCGTCCACCTTTACGCGATGCTGGAAGATTACCGGCTGGTTGACATAAACAGGCGTCCCGTACTTCTGGCTCCCGTCTTTCTGAATCCCGTAAATATTCCAGCTTGAAGGTACGGGAATGACATCCCACGCACTCACATCATAATCCGGACGGTAAAAATCCGCCGGACGGGAATCGGGGTCGGGCGACCAGCAGAACTTCCAGTCACCGTTGAGCGACTGCCAATACCGGCTGTTCTCCGGCAACACCTTACGGGCACTTTCCACATCCCCGAACGAAAAGAAATAAGCATGAGGTTGCTCCTTGTTCAATGCTAGATTTCCGGGAGACTCCCATTCATCTCCGGCAGGAGCATTCAAGACAGCATACGTAAACCCTTCCAAAGGTTGGGCTGCAAAACTCTGTAGCGTTAAAAAACAGCATAAGAGAGCGGTTAACAAGGTTTTATTCATAAAATATCAAGTCTATAAAGATTATTCACGCAACAAGGCCACTCTTCTCCGACCTGAAATAAATACACCCCGAAAACAAGGCTCCCCTACATTCGGAACAAACTTTTAACACTATTTGTCAGATTACAAGGCAAAATGCCCTTCCCCGCAACATCTCCGCAAGACGGACAACGGACAGAAACCTCCGCTTCCTTTACTCCTGTCCCTCCCGCTTCAAATCTCCGAAATAAGTATCAAGCAGGCTTTTTGCAGCGACAAATGAAGTAAGATTTCCCTCAAGCACCTGCCGCTCTTTCTCCTGAAGCATGGACTCAATCTTGGGATTCTGGTAGAAACTGTCACGGAGCTGCTCGTTGATGCTCTCATACATCCAATATTTACTCTGCTCATTACGGCGGTATTCAAAATAACCGTTCCCTTTCACAAAGTCGATATACTCGTAAATCATGTCCCAGACTTCCTTGACACCCAGATTATAGAATCCCGAATATGTCAGGACCTTCGGTATCCATCCCGATTCGGGAACCGGGAACAGATGCAATGCATTACGGAATTGTGCGGCAGCCAGTTTGGCGCGTTCAAGATTATCGCCGTCCGCCTTGTTGATGACAATCCCGTCCGCCATCTCCATGATACCCCGCTTGATACCCTGCAACTCGTCTCCCGTACCTGCCAGTTGAATCAACAGGAAGAAATCTACCATCGAATGGACCGCCGTCTCGCTCTGTCCCACACCGACGGTCTCCACAAAAATCTTATCGAATCCGGCAGCCTCGCAAAGCACAATCGTCTCCCGCGTCTTGCGTGCCACCCCACCTAACGAACCTGCCGAAGGGCTGGGACGGATAAACGACTTCGGATGTACGGAAAGCTGCTCCATACGGGTCTTGTCTCCCAAAATACTGCCTTTGCTGCGCTCGCTGCTCGGGTCGATTGCCAATACCGCCAACTTTCCCCCCTTCTCCAGCACATGCAGCCCGAACACGTCGATTGACGTACTCTTTCCCGCACCGGGCACGCCGCTGATACCTATCCGGACCGAATCGCCGGAATAAGGCAGGCACTTCTCTATCACCTCCTGCGCTACGGCCTGATGTTCCGGTTTCACGCTCTCCACCAATGTCACAGCCCGGCTCAAAACAGTAATGTCCCCCTTCACGATACCTTCCACGAACTCCGCCACCGAAAGCTGGCGTTTCTTCGGCTTACGCTTCAAATAAGGATTGACGGACGAAGGCTGCTCAATGCCTTTATTGACGGCAAGCCCTTTGTATTCCGCACTATTTTCAGGATGTTCCATAAATAATAGAATTAGCGTTTAATATTAATCTCAACTTTCGGAGCCAGCGGGTCGTTCGTAATCATCAGGATACGCAGATGATGCTTTTTGTTGCCGATATCGCGCTTGCGAATCGTCACTCTCAACTTCGTCATCCCGTCCGGCGGAAGGATAGTCTTTTTCAACCTGACGCCCACCGAAGAGTTAAACACCTGCAGCTTGCTGATAATCAAAGGTGTTTTTCCGGCATTGGCAATCAATATGTCATGACTGACCTTTTTCTTCTTTATCAACGGCACGCTGAGGTCGATATCCGTCTCCGAAATACGGATGGCAGGAGCATTCAGGGAATCTTCCGCCGTCATCCGCGAGAAATCGGGAAGCAGGATAGCCGAAACAGGTATCTCATTGTCTTCATTCACCTTGTCGCCGGAGAAACGGGAGAGATAGACGGAAGCCTGCGTCAGCCCGTAATCTTTCAGTTGCCCTGCATCCAAGGTAAGCTTGACCGTTCCTTTTTTCCCTTTCAACAGTACTTTCGGCTCCGCCTCCATTTTCAGATAAGGAGGGAGATGCATCAGTACCGGCTCGTAAGGACGGTCGGAAAGATTGGCTATACCGAAAGTCAACGTCGGCTGCTGCCCGCGATAAACATCGGGGAAAGCAAACTCGTCACGGTCAATGCGGATGCTGCCGATAGCATAAGGGTGGGTCTTGGTATAATCTTTTATCTCCCGGACAACTTCCCCCGCAAACTTCAAATACACCAGATTCGGGGTGGCGTTGCTATATATCCCCACCGACTTTTCAAAACGGCCCAGTGCCTTCGCGTCAAAAGATGCCTTCACAACCCCCTTTCCGCCCGGAGCAATCGGTTCCTTCGTCCAGTCGGCTACAGAACAGGCGCAGGAAGTGGTGACATTCGTCAACACCAAAGGCTGGTTTCCGGTATTGGTGATGGTATATTCCACGGTCACCGGACGTTTCCATTCAATTTGGCCGAAATTATGCGTCTCCTTATTGGAAGATAGCCGAGGTTGGGCAAATGCTGTTAAAGTTACAGTTAGCAGAAAAAATATAGATAGTAAACTACGTTTCATGTGATATGTTTTATTTTCAATGTACAAATGTAGGAGTTTTAGATGAGAAATGAAACGTATTGAAAGGATTATTAACGGAGAAACCCAATAAACGGAAGAACACGGTAAACAAAGAAATCGGAAAAACATCCGCACTCCAAATCCAATTATATAAAACCTGAGAATACCGGGGTTTTAGATTTACACTACGTACGCAAAACAGCAGGCAACAACCTTACCGCCGAATCCGGATTCTTATTTAAACAACATATCCAGACGACGGCAAGAACAACGAACGGCGGACGGCTACGCAGTAATTCCACCCGCGTCATTCCGTCCGCCGTTTATCTGTCCGGATTCCTCCGCCTATTCAACCTTCACTTTCATCGAAGCCGAATGGGAAGCATATTCCGGTGCATACGCGCACTGCATAGTAGCTAACCCCGCCTCGTAAACTCCCGCGCGGCTGACCCAATAACTATGCTCCAGCACACACACCCCTTTCTCCAAACGGTCAAAGAAGAAATTGACGGATGCATCCTTTATATCCATATAATAACCGATTCCGTTATTCCAACGATAACCGGAAATATCGCCAACCGGCTCGAAACACGCGCCCTGTTGGTCTTTCAGTTGCACAAAATCCATCGGACGGTCCACACGGATACTCAGGCGGGACACCACCTTGTCTCCCACTTGAAGAACAGTCTTCTCCGTAACCGGCTGCAATCGGGTCACATTATCCACGGTACGTTCCACATAAAGCCTTTTCTCCACACTCAACTCGTCTCCCTGCCGTTTCACCTCACCGACCGGCGATTCATATTCCGCATAGACAGCTCCCCAGGCGATACCCTCACCCTTTTTCTCCACCTCAATCTTGCGGGCATCCACTACATCCTTTCGGGTAAACGAACGTTTGACATACCCCAAACCCGGAACGCCACCCGCCTTGCCTGAAGTGACAGTCTCCAACACCTCGCCGGCAATTTCGATTCGCACGTCCCCCCGATTATCGAGTAAGTCAGTCCCCTTCATCAGCAATGCATAAACCGCATCCGCCGTCGCCACCGGAGAATCCCACTGCTGTGTCTGCTTCTGCCTCAACAGCCAAAGCTTCATCTCCTCTACCGTCTCACTGTTTCCGCCAATCAGCTCCAACGCCTCCATCACATCCACGTGAGCCCGTATCTGCATACCGCCCCACGCATAAGGACTCTCATTGAAAGCGAAAAACATCCCCTGTCCGTCCGTCTTCGCAAGATGCTCTTTCAGCGAAGCCGCAAACTCCTGCGCCTCCTTCCTGCGACCGGCCTTTTCAAGCACGATAGCGGCAACAGCCTTCGTATCCATCGACGCCGACCGGAGCAATTCTCCGACCTTGGAAAGATAATAATCATACGCTTCCTTATTAGCGGCAGGAACCTGTCCGCCCGAAATGGCAATCAGGTACAGATATTGAAGGATATCCTCCGAAACACCCGTAAACTTCGCCCCCTCTTTCCGAGCCTTGAGTATATTCCCGTACTCCTCCAAAGCCGACCGGTGCAGATAAGCGAGAGCGTTCCGCTGCATATCAAGCGCAACCCCGGACAAGCTCTCTCCGGTCAACATGGCAAGGCGGGCATTCAACACAGCGATGTAAGCCGTCACATAACGGCTACCGTCCATCCCCTTGTACCAAGACCACGCACCACCGGAATTCTGCAACTCCTGCAACCTCGTCAGCGCGGCAATATGATTACTGCGGATATGGTTCAAATCAAACAATGTGGCGATACGCTCCCTCTGCTGCTGTTCCGTCTGTGCCTCAAATACCCAGGGCGACTCGGCCAGCAAAATATTTTTCACCTCCTGATTCTTCTGCAAATTACTCAAGAAAGTCTCCTTTGTCCCGCCTTGAAGCTTCCAGCTATCAAAAACAGCCTTGATACGCGGCTGGCTATTCATGATATAAGCAGCCACGGAATTGGCATAATAAGCGGTCGCCCACGAAATAGCATTGTTATCCGCCGGAAAGCTCAACGAAGGCAAAGCCTGAACGGCATACCAGGCAGGATTGCCGGTAAACTCAACCGTCAGCACACGGCCAGTAGCCATCTTGCCGTGATGATTAAACAAACTGTCCAGCGAGAAAACACGAGTCTCCTCCCCGCGGACAGGCATCGGAAGAGCCTCCACCAAATGTACCTTGTCGCTAAGCACCGGAATCAACTGCTGCTCACCGTCACTGAACGTACCGCTATCGGCTATCATCCGGCAACCCAACACCTCATATCCGCCGTCCACGGCGAACATGAAACTCACGCCAACCGTCTTTCCCGCCTCCACGGAGAACTTCCGTTTCTGCGTGCCGACTACCTTTTCCGTCACCGGATCAAACAAAATCAAGCTTACAGTCCCTTCCTGTAGCTTGCCCGTCATGTTAGAGACAGAAGCGGCAACAGACGCCTTATCCCCCACACGGAGAAAACGCGGCAGGTTCGGGGTCAACATAAACTCTTTGCTGGTAGTGGCCTCACCGTCCAGCGTCCCTGTCAGCATCCCTTTCGTATGAGAATACCCGCGGAAATTCCAACGAGTCAGGCTCTCCGGCATCGTGAAAGAGAAAGCAACCGCTCCCTGTCCGTCCGTACGGAGTTGCGGATAGAAAAAAGCCGTTTCCGCAAGGTCGGTACGCAAGCCGGCAGCCTCTTCGGAAAGGCTTTCCCCTACGGAGGCATCCTCCTCCGCCCCGTCTGCCTTATATTCAAGAGATTCCGGCAGGACAGCCGCCTGCACATACTCCTCCCTCATAGTCCCGTCACTGTCCGCCCGGCTCATTCCTTTCATCATGACATTGCCCGTCAGCGCCGCCTTCCGGCCCATTCCGTACGCCGTCACCGTCACCCCGTCTATACCGCCCGGCAAAGCATCGGCAACCACATACTCTCCCGGCCATACCACAAAGCAGTCATACTCCATTGCTGGCACTTTGAGCGCCTTGCCATCCCACCGATAATTGAACGAACAATTCCCGGCATATCCGCTCATCCAGTTAAAATAAGGAGTCGTCCGATTGTAAAACATCCGGAACCCCTGCCGGTGCTCCCAAAGTTTATCCAACGAAGCGTCATACATTGTCGCCAGCATTTCCGCATCAGCCGCATGCCCCTGCGGAGTCTTGACAGTCAGCTTCCATTCTTCCCGTTGTCCGGGACGTAACTTGTCACGGAACACCTCCCACTTCATCGCCAGCGTCTTATCCGGCAAACGTTTCGTCAACCGTACCTGCTCCTGATAAACCTGCCCGTTCCTCACCATGCAAAAAGTCACGAGCATACCATCGCCGTAACTTTCCCGATACGGATACTCAAACCGGACAATCGTATCGGACAAGTTCATCGCCCTGCTTTCCAGCCGGCGGTCACCGCAGAACACATCCATCATCACATAAGCCTCTTTTTCAGACGTGCCGAAACAGAACTCCGCCGGATGATCGGCATCAAACTCCGTATTCGTTTTATAAAACCATACAGCCGTCTCTATCGGCGGACGCTTGTCGCCGGCAGAGAAAAGCACCGTGCGGACGTCCGTAGCAATCTCATCCCCCTGTCCGTCTTTCACCACCGCTTTAAGCACATACGGTCCGGAAGGCAAGTCATTCCAATGAAGCGTCATCTCTCTGTTCGAGGTAAAACGCCCGGTAACAGCCGGCTTCTCCGCCAACCGCTCATAATCCTTATTCACAGCAGGATACAAATAAAAGACACCTTCCGCCTCCACAGGCCGTCCGTCCAGGTTCTGCACCTTGAACACCACATCCAGCGGTACATCCTTGCACACCTTCCCTTCCAGCTCCGCCTGCAAAACCAATGAACGCTTTCCCGCCGAAATCACGTCCGTAGAAGACTGTGTCTCTCCCGCCGCATTGGTCACCGTCGCCTCCACCGAATAACGGTAATAAACATTCTTGTCATCCTTATAAACATCGTTCTCCTCCAGGCAGACCGGTATCTCGAACACCCCGCCGTCGCCGGAAGCCACCTCTCCGGAAGCAATCTGCACAGACTCCGCAAACCGCCAGAGATTGTAGAGAGAACGCTTCACCGTATATTTCACCGGAAGTCCCTGCAACGCCACACCGCTATACGACCGTATTTTACCGCTCACCCGCAACTTGTCCCCAAGCCTGTAACCTCCCTGCAGTTTGTCGAAAACAATATCGAACGTCGGCCGTTTGTAATCCTCCACGCGGATATCGGCACTACCCTTTCCCGCCGTCAAGGAAAATATTCCGTTCAGGCAAGCGGAAGGCAACACAAAATCAGTAGCGAACGAGCCGAACTCATTGGTACGTACCGTTTTCCGTCCCGCCTCCTGACGGTTCGCATCCCTCAGTACCACCGTGTATTCCTTATCGGGAATCACATGGGCAGTATCCGCTTTCTGGACAAACGCGATGCCCTTCACATACACCGTCTGTCCGGGACGGTACAAAGAACGGTCAGTCAGCAAAGTCATGCTTTCCGACCCCTCGTTCCCTGCTGCACGGTATCCATATCCTCCTTTATAAATCCTCTGTTCCGGCATAGCCGTATCTTCCCCTTTCGATGCCTTCAAATACCTGTATTCCGATTTCCAGGAAAACGCCACCTTTCCATCCCTGCCGGTCGTAAATTCCTGCAACACTTCCTTGCCGCTGCCATACAACGTCACCTTCGCGTCCGGAACAGGATGGCCCGTCCGCCCGTCCAGCGTCACCACCTCATACTGTCCTCCGGGCAGACTGCCGGTCAACACCTTGAAAGCCGTCACATCAAACTCATTCTCGCTATCCTTCCCGGCACGGATATCCGGCACGATACGCATCACGTATGCCCCCGGCTGCGGAGCCTTGAACGCAAACACCGTATCCCTCGTCCGGTAATCCTCCGGACGGAGCACCCGGTAATGCTGTTCTTCCACCGGCTTCTTCGCCTTGCCGTAAAGCCTTACGGTAAAACCGTCCAGGTTCTTATGGGAAACCCTCAGCTCAATCTCCTCTCCGGGATAAGCCTGTCCGGCGGTGTTCACATTCAGATAAGGAGACAAAATATCCTGCCGGAGATTTTTCAGGGCATTAATCCTACGATAAGACGGATAAAGCCCGATAGCTTCATCGCACAGTTGCAAAGCGACCGTCTGCCGCTCCTTACCAACGGCATACCGTGCCTGCGCCAGGTAAACCTCGGCACATACCGGTTCCTTCTTAAATCCGTTTTTCAACTCTTCCAACGCCGCCCAATAAGCCTCCTGCGACAGCTCCGCGACTCCTTTCCCCGACCGGAGAGGGCGCACTCCCCCGTCCGCCTCCTGCTTCCACTGCAAATAATGAAGCATTGTCAGAACATATCCCTCATTCATTCCGGCCCTCTTGTAAGCCGAAAGCATATTCTTATAAATAACCTCGATATTCCGTTTCACCGGATTCGGTGAAACACTGCCGAACGCGCTGCCTTCCAACCCTTCTATCTGCCGCAACGCCTCGATGCTCCGGGAAGCCAACAGATGATACATGTCATGATGATAATATCCGCTCGCCTCTCCCAGCTCCACAAAAGGGACATAATCTCGCGAAGACGTGCCGAGCAATAATGCCGAATCAGCCAACGCCTCTTTCACATTGGCACGCACCTTATCCACGAACATGTTCGCTGTCCATTCCCGCATATCCCCGGACGGAACCTGCCCGTCAATCTCCGTCCGTCGGCGGAGTTTCCAACGGTTATTCCTTGCATAATCCGCATAAATCCCCGCCGTCAGCGAATGCAGCACGGCACGGTCCATCGGTTTTTCCGCCCGTTCCATCCACTGTTCAAGTCCTTCCAGACTCGCATAAAGACTGTCCGGCGTCAGCATATCTCTGTATTTCATCCTCCACATATACGCTTTAAGCATCTGCGGAGAGTTTTTCTCCTTCTCCCCCTTCCGGTAAATCTCGTCAGTCAGCTTTATTACTGTTTCGGGCAGGCTCTTCTTTTCCGCCCGCTCCACCTGTTTCCATAACTTGTCGTAAGTCTGCGCCTCCACTGCCGGAACCACCCTTAAACATAAGAGCGCCAGCATGCAAATTCGTCCTATCTTCATAATCGTTTCAGTTTAAGTTTTCCACACAAGTCTCACTGTATAAATAACAAAGTAAAGAAATAAAGTTTAAACAATCCTCTTTTTTCACATAAAAAAGCACCCTTTCCTCCCGCCGGAGAGAAAGGATGCCTTACACACAAACAAAACAAACAATACAAGCGTTCGGTCTTCACAGACCATACTTTCGCTTATGAGGCTTAATTACAGAAAAATACCGTAACCTCAAGGGGTAAAAAAACAGATGCATCACGCACCCCAGTTAAGATATAGGCAGGGTTTATTGCTTTTAGTGAGAAAAAACCTATACCTTAATCTCTTGACATCTCATTTGCGACTTATAAAAAACAACGCTTATCCTATTTTTACCAAACAGATAAGCCGTTTCATGAATACGATGCAAAGTACGGGCTTTTTATCCGAACAACAGATAACATAAAATACGATAATTCTCTCGCTTTGTACAAGCCGCATTTACTCGGGCTTCCGGAAAAATACCCTATTCCTCTAACAATACACATCTGACATAGAATAGACCGGAATCCCCTTTTTAACCGCCAGCTAATAATTTCTCCTCCTCTTTATTTTTACTTTCACAGTATAGTGCTTTCCCCCTTCCAGAGGCCTGTCGAAAACAATCGGGTCTTTATACTTAAAAGTTATTTCACGTCCCGTTATTCTCCTTATAACTACGCTGGGAAACGTCAGTTGAAAATTCCGCGAAGTGGGAATGATAATCCCTCTCCCACTTTTCGCCACAGTTATCGGTTGTTTGGAATGAGCCCTAAAAAGGAACTTATGAGTGACATTTCCCCTGCCATTGCTCCAGGTTCCGTCTTCAAGAGAAACATCTACCTTTTCGTATGTACACTCCGGTTCGCTCATGGCAGTGTATTCCCCAATCCCCTCATTCGAGCTCGAAGTCAAATATGTCGCCTCTATTTCTACCGCTGAAAACAAATGTCCAAACACAACGGAAGGAAACTTTACAGCAGGAGTAACACTCAAATCCACAGTTGCCCACATGGCATCATTCCATACTTCCGTTACCATCCTCAATACAGTATCATCACCGAACAGGCAAGCCCCCTCACCGGAAGTTTCATCCCCGTCAACCAGACTTCCGCTAACTACCTCATATCTGGGAATTTTCTTCACATCATTATACGTATAAAACACTAGCTTATAAGTCCTTCCCTCAGGAAGATGAATCTTTATCTTGCCATCCGTCACCGTCGCATTCTCCTTCTTATACAGACGTTCTCCTTCATAGGCAAGAACAATTATCTTCGCGCCTTCTTTAAGTTCCCGTCTGATGACATTACGAGTAACCGCCCGTGTTTCATCCACCAATACAGCCTCCAGCATACTTCCGTCCTCAAGATTCCTCCTGACAGTGTCGGACGCCAGCACGGCACGGCTCTGCACCGAAGCATCCGCATACGACGAAACGACATCCAGAGTCAAAGACGCTATTCCGTCCCGAACAACAAATCCGGGAGATGTGATATCCTCGGAACCATTCCTGCACCCTGTTACCAGACAAACCAGTCCGGCAATCAATCCAAACATTCTTATTATATTTCTCAATATTGCCATTTTATTTCCTCATTGATTAATTGTAATTCACTAAGAAACTTCTAAAAAAAGCAACTTTCACCTAATAAATCCGTAACAGAATATCATCATCATAGACCAATTCTTCCTCAACCCATTGTTCCTCCATTTTGCCATCCTTTTCCATCTCAACGGGATGAGACGCAGCGATAACCTGTTCCAACAAAACCTCCAGCAATTCTAAACGAGGAGATTTGTAAACACACTTATTTTTCTTTTCCAATTTCTTCATTTTATTTTCATTAATATTCTATTCTTGATTACCTTTACATTCACAACCGGATTTACTTCGCTTTCGTGATCACCGCCCTGCTCAATCTTGGGTCGTCGTAGAACATATTCTCTACTCCTCCTTCATAGTTGACCTTCAAGTATTCCGCAGGAACTTTGAACTCGTTAACCAGACAATCGTAGACCGCTTGTGCCCGGCTTCGGCTCAACCGCTCATTGAATTCAGGGCTTCCGGTTCCCTTGTCCGCATATCCGGTTATCGTATAAACGGCTTTCCGGTTGTTTTTCTTTATCACTTCAGCAAGGAATCCCAGATTGACGCGGGCTTCATTGCTAAGTTCGCTCCTGCCGATTCGGAAAGTAACCAAACAGGGAACTGCCACCCAATTCCTTTCATCCCGGGTATCGGATGTTACGCTACCTGTTTCAGGCATTTTGTTACCCGCTTCAACGAGCCGGTCCTTCAACCATTGGTTCTCTTTCCCCATGTCACGCAAGCGGTCTTTCATCTGTTGAAGCTCTTCATCACTGAATATCACCGTCTTAGTGGTGCTCCGTCCCCATGAACGTAGCGGGAATTTATAGGTGAGTCCGAGGGTTATTGCCAATAACAAAATCAGTTGCCGGTTGCCACAGACAGCCCGGCTGACCGAAGCCCTCCATACTGAAAACAATCAAAACCAATTACTTTTGTTACCCGTTCGTATCCGGGTAACAAAAACCGGAAACAGGAAAAATTCCTGTAAAACATTTAAATACCATTAGGATGAAAAAAAGACACCAAGAACGGATTATCAGACTCAAAGAGAAGGTAACCCTCAGATACAAAGAGCTGTCTAACGGAAACAAATCATTGTATCTGGACATCTATGACAATGGCAGGCGCTCTTATGAATTTCTAAAGTTACATTTACTGCCAGAAAAGACGATACGCGAGAGGCTGAAAAACAGGGAAATCCTAACACAAGCCGAAATAATCAGATTACGGCGTTATCTGGATTTACTCTCTTCTTCCACGGAAAGACAACCGCATAAAACAAAATTATCATTGACAGACTGGATGCGCGCCTACTCAACCCGAAAAAAAGAGAAAGGACAAAGCGAAGCTTTCGGCATACAGATAGCCAAGACAATTCGGCATCTTGCAAAATACGCAAAAGAAAAGACAGCATTAGACAAAATTGATAAGGAATTTTGCATCGGCTTTATCCGTTACCTGAAAGAATCCCACCTGTCCAATGCTACAATCGCCGCTTATTTCAGATGCTTGAATTGTGCACTTAATGCGGCTGTGCGGGAATCCCTAATTCCGGTGAATCCGATTGCCCTAATCCCTTCTGACGAAAAGATAAAACTTACGGAGAGTGCCAGAGAATTCCTTACGATAGACGAGATAAGACAGTTGATGCGAAGCCCGTGCAAGTGCGAAGAAGTGAAAAGGGCTTATCTGTTCAGTTGCTTGTCCGGTTTGAGGCTTTCGGACATCAAACATCTACACCGGACGAATATCAGCAAGGACGGAAACCAGTGGCGAGTTGCCGTATTAATGGAGAAAACGCGGCAACTGTTATATCTCCCCCTCTCCGACGAAGCTGTGAGATGGCTGCCGGACATTAGTCGGCACAGAGCGGAGACTCCCGTGTTCCGGTTGCCCGGAGACGGGCAAATAAACAGCATATTGAAAAAATGGGTAAAAGAAAGCGGGATAAACAAACGTATCACATTCCACACGGCGCGCCATACCTATGCCACCCTTTTACTGACAGTAGGAGTAGATATCTACACAGTATCCAAACTATTAGGACATTCCCAAATAAAAACCACACAGATCTACGCGAAAGTCATAGACCGGAAAAAAGACAAAGCTGTAAACCGTATTCCCAAATTTATAATCTAATTTTAATGCGTAATCCGTATAAAGAGAGAGAATTATCGTATTTTATGCTATCGGGAAAACGGATAATTAGTTCGTTCTTTGCAGCGTGTTTTGTTTGTATTAAAAACTAAAAATAGGAAAAAGAAACGAATTATGAAAAAAGTAATTGTCACAGCAACCCTGCTGTTACTTACAGGTGGTAGCCTGTATGCGCAAAATGCTCCTTCAACAACGACAATCGTTGAGAACACCGACAAATATAAAGTAGAAACCAATCGTTTCTGGAGCAACTGGTTCATAAGTGTTGGCGGAGGCGCCCAAATGTATTTCGGCGACCATAACAAACAAATGTCATTTAAAGACCGTTTGAGCCCGGCCTTGGACGTAGCCGTAGGAAAATGGTTTACTCCGGGCATCGGTGTGCGTGCGATGTATAGCGGAATATCAATTAAAGGTGTAACTCAAAACGGTGCACACTCGACCGGAAAAATATATGACGCAGCACAAAGATTGTATGAACAGAAATTCGATTTTATGAATATTCACGGAGACGTGCTGTTCAACATGTCCAACATATTCTGCGGATATAACGAAAAACGGGTATGGAACGTAACTCCCTATGCCGGTCTGGGGTGGATGGTGACCTGGGAATCCCCGCGCACCCGTGAATTTAACGCCAATCTGGGCTTAATAAACTCTTTCCGCCTATGTTCGGCACTCGACCTGAATCTGGATGTACGTACCACCGTAGTTAAAGATGTCTTCGACGGCGAAATCGGTGGACGCAAAGAAGAGGGGTTATTGGCAATAACCCTCGGACTCACCTATAAATTCCCGCTACGTTCATGGGGACGGAGCACCACTAAGACGGTGATATTCAGTGATGAAGAGCTTCAACTGATGAAAGACCGCTTGCGTGACATGGGGAAGGAAAACCAACGGCTGAAAGACCAGCTCACCAAGACAGGCAATCAAACGCCCGAAGTCAAAATTGAAAGGAATTGGGTAGCTGCCCCCTGCCTAATCACCTTCCGAATCGGCAGGAGCGAACTTAGCAATGAAGCCCGCGTCAATCTGGGATTCCTTGCTGAAGTGATAAAGAAAAACAACCGGAAAGCCGTTTATACGATAACCGGATATGCGGACAAGGGAACCGGAAGTCCTGAATTCAATGAGCGGTTGAGCCGAAGCCGGGCGCAAGCGGTCTACGATTGTCTGGTTAACGAGTTCAAAATACCTGCGGAATACTTGAAGGTCAACCATGAAGGAGGAGTAGAGAATATGTTCTACGACGACCCAAGATTGAGCAGAGCGGTAATTACAGAAGCGAAGTGAACCACATCTAATCATCACATCAATAATAAAAAAGAATATGGAAACAAATAAAAAATTAAACTACATTCCCCCCACGCTGGACGTAACCGATATCCTACTGGAAACAGGATTTACCACCGCCTCTGTAAGAGTCGGCGAAGACACGCCTGTCCAAGAAGAAGCATGGGATGACACTACAGATACAGGCACTTATGACGATATAATGTTAATGTAAAAAAACAAAAAGACATAAAAATATGAATAAAACAAAGATGAAAATCAATTTCACACATACCAGGCTCAGTCTCCGATATGCAATGCTTACTGTCATAGTATCCCTATCCATACTAGCCGCAAGCTGTTCGCAAGATGAAAACCTTTCGGGAAATAACCTCAACCTTCCCGGACTCGTCAATCTGCAGAGCGTCAGGATAGCCGGCTTCTCTTCCGGTAACACACGCGCTCTGCCGGAAGCTCCGGTTGTCGTAGATACCATAAAAATAGCCGAAGACCTATACGCAGAAATCAGCATCGGCGAGGTGACAGAAGTATCTACCCGCGGAAACGATGCCACCAACCTTTCCCAAAACACACAGTTCCGCATGCTAGTACTGGATAAAAACGACAACAGTATCAAGGCAGACCTCATATACAAGATAAAAGACGGAACAGGAAAAGCCGAAATCGTGAGCGGCAGCGGCGAAGGATACAAGGAGTCCGACGGAAACAAATACCTCCAGTTAACTCCGGGAAAAACATACAAAATGCTCGGTTTTTCAGACGGGACCTCAAACACCCCGGAAAAACTGACTAACCCGATGAACTACGAATGGCTGCGGAACTATATGAAATTCTCGACAGACTTGAGTGTCTCGGACGGAATCAACCCATTCGGGCCGACCTTCCAGCACATGAATGCAGCTATGCAGATTGTCATCAACACGAGTAAGACAGGAAGCAACGTGACAGCCGCCTCAGCCTCAGTATGGCAGGAAAACGACATGCCGACCGCCGACCAATGGGACTACCTCACCGATCGGTACGCCGACACCCCGACTACAACTGACGCCAGCGAGACAGACGGTGCCGACTTCACATGGTCCAATCCCAACAGCCAAAATGCCGCCAGTGACCTGCAATACCTCATCCCCGGTAACTACGGAAGCCTGAAACTCAAATTCAAAAACATCACTGTGGGGAAAGTAGATTACAACAACATAGCCGCCATCACGCTGGACCCTGCCAAAACAGGAGTCCTGCAAAGGAATAAAAAATATATCATCACCGTCAGCTTCATACCTCCTTTCAAGGTAGAGATAACAGACAACCTGACCACAGGAGGAGTAAACAAACCACGCATAGTCACAGTGACAGCATCAGGAGCCCTACCTCCATACACCTACGACTGGACTATCATCTGTAACGGAGAGACCACTCGGTTCTCCACTCCCTCCGGGCAAAATACATACCAGCACTCGCTCAACGGAGACTACAAGCGGATGGATTACGAAGTACAGTGTGTTGTCCACGACAGCAGCGGCAAACAAGTCGGAGTCAGCCTAAAAAGCGTGCTCAAACAAATCATACGGAAAACCGCTGCCGAAGTGCCTGTATCGGAAGTTCCTTGGATGCAAAACTGGGACTCATCACAAGCTGACGCAGAGATAGCCGCTGGCGGAGCTCAAGCCAACCGAATCAGATACGTGCGTGACCAGCGGGACAACACGATTTACCGTATCAAAAAAATGGCCGACGGACGTTGGTGGATGATGCAAGGCATGGCATGGGAAGGACTGACCCCCATAGGAGTGATAGATCCCGGAGTAAGTACAAGCGGAAATCCGCCTTCCGTCAAAGTGAGAAGTAGTCTGCAAGGGGACATTTTATACAGGCAAGACATGATTCATCACAATAGAGTCTGTCCTGCCGGCTGGAGAACTCCTACCTACGGCGGAGACTATCCCAACCTGCTCAAAGCCATCGCGCCTGCCAACGTCAACATCTATAAGACAGACGTCACCAACGCCACGCATTGGGAAAATACGACCACTGCCTTTTGCCTGTCATACAACAACGAAACATATCCGAGGGATTTCTCGATAAATGCCATGATATATTCCGCCACGAACTACTACTACCTACAGAACAGCAGCGTAGTAGGCAACAACAGGTGGGGGCATAACAAGTTCAGCCTCAGATGTGTAAAAAACTAAAGAAGAACCGTTTCAAGAGCCAAGTTCAAGAATTATTTTTAGGGTCGGGGATTCCTGACCCTAAATCGTTTGTACGAAAGGAGAATATTATCGAACTTTATGTTATCTCCCCATTAAAAAAAATGTCCGTACTTTGCAACGATATAAAAAACGAGGGTCCCCATAAAAAGAACAGCCGCCATCTAATCATACAGCCCAGAAACCCCTGTTAAAAACAGAAAAAACTTTTATAGTCATTACAATTATACAATCAAGGTAACAAAACGTGCGTATTCGCCCAAAGGTTACCGTTTTCATTTTCAAGAACAAAAAAAACGAAAAAGAGATGAAACAGAGAAAAATTATCGCAAGCCTATTATTAGGTATGGTTGTCGCCGGCACCAATGCGCAGACAGCCGTAGAAGGAAACAAGTTTTCGGATAACTGGTCGTTGGGAATCAATGCCGGAGGAACCACCCCATTGACCCACAGTTCATTTTTCCGCAACCTGCGCCCTGTAACAGGTATAGGTCTGAACAAACAACTGACCCCCACTTTCGGTTTCGGAGTGGAAGCGATGGGAAGTTTCAATACGACCCACAGTCATACCGCTATTGACAACTCCAACATCAGCCTGCTGGGAATGATAAATCTGAATAACTTCTTCGGAACCTATACCGGTGTTCCCAGGACATTCGAAATTGAGGCAGTAGCCGGTATCGGCTGGTTGCATTACTATGTAAACAAAGGATTGGGAGAAGACCAAAATAGCATGTCCACTAAGCTAGGACTAAATTTCAACTTCAACTTGGGTGAAAACAAAATATGGACAGTGGCAATCAAGCCAGCACTGGTCTATGACATGAACGGCATGGGCAACGATGCCGTATATTTCAACTCCAACCGCGCCACCTGGGAGATTACGGCGGGATTGAGGTATCATTTCAAATGTAGCAACGGAGAACACTACTTCACCAAAGTAAAACCATATAACCAGGCTGAGGTTGATGCGCTGAACGCCAAAATCAACCGCCTTCATGCTGATGCAGAAGAAAATGCTAACGCATTGAGAAATGCCAACCGAAAAGTCAGCGCCCTGAAAACTGAGCTGGAGGAATGTAAAAACAAAGCTCCGCAGATAATAACCAACACGATTGACAACAGTAAAAAGACACTGGAATCCGTGATTACTTTCCGCCAAGGTAAGATTACCATCGACAATTCGCAACAACCCAACGTAGAACGCATCGCCACTTACCTGCGGAACCATAAAGAAGCAACCGTCGCTATTAAAGGATACGCATCGCCAGAAGGTAGTGCGGAAGTAAACGAACGTATTGCCAGACAACGCGCGGAAGCTGTCAAGAAAATGCTAGTCACCAGATACAGGATTGCGGAAAGCCGTATCCATGCCGAAGGACAAGGAGTCGGTAACATGTTTGACGAACCGGATTGGAACCGCGTAAGTATCTGTACAATTAATGAAAAAGAATGAATAACCGGAGTGATAAACGAATCGGTAAAAAGATACGCAAAACGGCTGAAATGAATAACTCAATGAAACCTCCACTGTATAAAAATAATATGTCAGAGTCTATTTACATACAACGTCATTAGTTGTTCAAGCCGGAAGCTGCCTCATTAGAGGCAGCTTTTTTTATACGTACCAGAACCGGAACAAATCCTAATCATCCTTCTGTCCGAACTGTTTGAGTCTTTACCTACTACTAAATAAGTTAAATAAACCAAGTACATAGATAGACAAAAAGAAAAATATATAAGGCAAAAACAAGGAATGCAAGGATAAAAAAGGACTTCAGGTTTGTATGCCAACATTAAATTCCAATACACTGCCACTACCCTCAACAAAGACTGCCATATACTGCCCCACAAACACTGTCTGACAAATGGTCAGTTCTATGGTTTAAACAAGAAATACGATATGCAATTCAATTTTGGAAAAATCAGAAAACCGTCTGTATTTTGAAGAATACTGCAATATGATAAAGAGAGAGTAGAAAGAAAGAGAAGAGAAAGAATCCTCCAACCCCATGATACACGGACTCACCCTGAATAAAAAAGAGCATCCTTCCCCACCGGAAAGGACACTCTCTCTAAACAAAACACAAATAATAGATTGATATCCTCACAGACACAACTCTATCGTTATAAGGTCTTTCCGCGTTTTACCGTCTAGAAAGCCTTTCAGGGTAAAAAAGAAAAAGATGCTCACGCACCCCCAAAGAATACAGGCGGGGCATTAATCATTTTTACTATTCTCATTTAGTGGGAAAAGCCTGTATTCCGATTCTGTTGTCCAACTGATGATATGATTCTATAATACTATAAAGTTAAACTAAAAAAACTGTCAGCCTCGCACGGCCTTCCAGACAGTAGCTGCGATAACTGCCCCCGCCAAAGGAGCCACGATAAATACCCAAAGCTGCTCCAGAGCTGTACCACCTGCAAATATTGCAGGTCCGATGCTCCGTGCCGGATTTACGGACGTCCCCGTCAATGGGATACAAACAATATGAACCAATACTAAAGCCAACCCGATAGCCAATCCGGCAAGACCCAGGTTGTTATTTCTTGAATCCGTACAACCCAGTACCACCAGTACGAAAACAAACGTAAAGACAGCTTCTGCCACCAACGCGCCCGCCAGATGAGATTCGCCAAAACTGTTGGCACCCGTTCCCTCTAACCCCATCATACCAGTAACCACACACAAAATGGCGGAACCTAGAACACCACCTATCACCTGGGCAAGGATATACACCCCAGCTTCCGACGCCGGCATTCTGCCGCTCAACCATACACCTACTGTAACAGCAGGATTGATATGACAACCGGATATCGTACCGATTGTATAAGCCATCGCCACCACCGACAACCCGAAAGCAAAAGCTATGGTAAGAACGGCAGCCACGGAAATAGCCCCTCCATTCATAACGGCAGCGCCGCAACCCATCAACACTAATACCATCGTACCGAGCATTTCAACCAAAAACTTATTTCTCATTGTATATTATTTAATCGTTGCACATCATTTAAAGAAAGACCGTTTGCATAACCTATACAAAACCCCATATCCATAATAAAAAACGAACTTTATGTACTACCAATATATAGTATGGCTGGTCGGCAAACGGTCTTGATTTATAGATAAAGCCTAAGTTAGTAGAAGATTATTATAATAATTCAAGCTTCGCACCCGGTCTGAACCTCACGACCTGCTTTGAAGGAATTACGATTTTCTCTTTCGTCCTCGGATTATATCCCCCACGCGCAGCACGTTTCTTTACCGAGAAAGAACCGAAACCTATTAAAACCACAGGCTCTTTTTTACAAAGAGCTTCCGTTATGGATTCCAGTACTCCATCCAATACCTTTTCAGCCTCCTTCTGGCTGATACCCTTTTTCTGTGCCACAGAGGCAACCAATTCTCTTTTGTTCATAATAAATTATCGTTTTAATTTTTGTTTACAGTGCAGAATCCAAATATGCCAAAGCATACTCCAACGCTACATCTTTTAATACCACTTTCTTGTCCCGGTTCAACACATAAAAGGAAGGCATCGCCTTTACGTCATACAAATTCTTTCTCACCACCTCACCCTCCGGGCTATAACCGTTAATCCAATGTCCAGGAAAGTCATTCATCTTTTCCTTCCACGCCTCCACATCATCATCGGGATATATAGCCATTATCTTCAATCGCCGACAGCTAGACACCGGCGAATCCGCCAACATTCGTGACGCCTCCCGACAATTCTCGCAATCCGGGTCGTAGAAGAACAGCAATACATATTCGCTTTCCACTTCCGACAGCCTCCCGGTCCGCCCGCTTCCGTCTCCATAACTGAAATCGGCAGCCACACTTCCTGGACGGTTCTTCAACGCCATCTTCAATCGGAATTCACCCGTCATGACATCCTCCGTCCGTGCGGAAGGCAACTTCACCAGAATCTCCAGAAACGGAATATACAAATCCTCGTTACGATAAGGAGAATTGGGTTCATACAGATATTTTCCAAACAAGTCAATGATGAAATTTTGTATGTCCCAATTCTGTGAAGCGCGCTTTATGAGAATCTCCATACTTTCTTTCACTGTTGCGGCAGGAAGATTATCCAGTAACAATATGTAATTCGCAAACGCCTGTTCCGAAATGTCCGGCTTATGAATCAGCGACGTATCTTGAAAATCGAAATAGTCCCAATAATGTTCGGAAAGATAGATACTACGTTCTGCAGGGCCGTTTATCGCATTAGGAATGTCAGGTAATCTGAAAGTCACCGTACTGTCCGCCACTCTTCCGCCGGTAACAGAAACCGGCCGTCCACCGCAGCATGTCATAAATGCCGCCACGATAATTCCCGTACTTATTTTAAAGTAAAATTTCAAAACCATTGTTCCAATAACCAAATAATCAAACTACCGAATAATTGAATCATCTCCTAAAGGATAAACGAATTATCAGACAAATGGATAATCAAATCATTGAATCCGTTGCAAAATACGGGTTATTTATCCACATTACCGTTAACATTAAATACGAAAATATTCTCACTTCATACGGCAGGATATTATTTCCGTCCAACTTCACCCTACCTATAAACAAAACATACAATATCTATTACATTTTGTACATTTTTATAATTGTATTCTAGAAAGATAAACCGTAGCTTTGCAGAAAATTGAAAGAAAAACATCACATGCCACAGAAGCATTTATGCCCCACGTCCCAAACAAGCAGTCTTACACCTTACCGCTAAACATTTCCGACTGATGAAGTTTTAAACTATGAGGCAACCATAACACTATTCATTTGACATTCTCGGATTCAGTTACAAGTCAATTTATAATCTGTATTCTGTGTTCCAATATGTTCCGATTACAGTCATTTCCCGTCATTCATCCTCTCCATTTTCTCTTCTCCATCAAACTGGATATTCTCGTTATTCTCCAGTAATCTCCGTACATTATCCAACTGTTTGCGCGAAAGCTCCAACTGGCGGATTACCCTTGCATATCCCTCGTAGCGATGGATGTCGAAACCCGCAAAATCATACATTCCCTGTTTCAGGAGACGTACAGCATCTTTTTGGGGATACCGCCCGTAATAACCATGAAGCGACGGTATGTTGAGCTGGAAGAGGCATCCCCTCTCCTTCCACCGCCTGTAGTCTGACTCTTCCATATAGGCATAGCGTTCGGGATGGGCGATGACGGGGATATATCCCGCGCTGAAAATATCTTCGAGCATCTCTTCTAATCCGGGAGGAGGCATCAGTGCGGCAGTCTCCACCAGCAGTAGCCTCCTGCCATCCCACTCACCTAACGGCAGCATTTCCCCTTTCAGATGACTGCCGAAAGAGACATCCAACATATATTCCGACGCGAGAAAAAGCTCCATCCTGCCGGAATAGTCATTGCAGAATTTCCTGAATTGCCCTTTGAGCGATGTTACCGGGGCATTGTTGAAATCCATCATCGTATGGGGAGTCATACAAATGCGGTGCACACCCACATCCCTCTCCATAAACCGGAGTAACTGGAGCGCGTCTTCCTTCGTCTCTACCCCGTCATCCACATCCGGCAATATGTGACAATGCATCTCGGTCATTCCTTTCCAGACCTCGTTATCCATCAAATTGAATGTACGTTCAAACCAAAATGAAACCATGATACTCGCTGCTTTATGCTTTTTTGACTTTCTTCCTTATCCGTGACAGGAATCCTTTTTTCTTTTCTTCATTCCCATAACCGTAGCCATACCCATAGCCGTAACCATAGCCATAGCCTCTGTTCCGCCTGCTCGTACCGTTGAGCACAACCGCCATATTAGTCAGTTTATGTTCCTGATACAAGCGTTCGAGTTCGGGTAACTGACGACGGTCCAGCTTCCCGGCACGCACAATAAACATCGTCACATCGGAAATCCGGTTGACAATAGAGGCATCCGCCACCACCCCTACAGGCACGCCGTCAAGAATGATGTAGTCATATCGTTTACGGAGTTCAGCCATCAAGTCGTCCAGTCTCCTGCTCAACAGCAATTCCGCCGGATTGGGGGCGATTACCCCTATCGGAATCAAATCGAGACCCTCGCAGAACCCGTTCTTCAAAATGATATCATCCATCCCCACCGACAAATCGGACAAATAGTGCGCCATGCCCTTCACATGCCTGACGCGAACCATTGCGCTCAACGTCCCCTTGCGGAGGTCCATGTCCAAAATGAGCGTCTTCTTGTCAGTCTGTATGAAACTCGCTGCCAAGTTGATAGCGACAAATGTCTTACCGGCTCCCACGTTAAACGAGGTCAAGGTAATCACCTTCTGTTCCTGCGCCTGTAATGCCAGAAACCCCAAGTTGGTACGGAGAATGCGGAATGATTCCGACAAGGCGTCACGTCCACGGGCACGTACCACGATGTCACGCACTTCATTCACTTGTTCCTGCGCCTGGGGAATTTCCGCCAGGAACGGGGCACTGACAAAATCTTCTATCTCCTTGCGGTTGTGCACGCGCGTGTCCAAGATAAGTATCAGCAAAAAGATAATGGTCGGGACAACCAGCCCGCATCCTACTCCCAACAGCAACTTTTTGTAGCGGTTCGGGTAGACAGGAGCATCGCTTCCCGACGCCGGGTCGATAACACGGGCATTATTGTCTACCATAGCTTGGTTGAGTGCATTCTCTTCCCGCTTGTTGAGCAGAAATATATACAGGGATTCTTTCACTTTCTGCTGCCGTTCTACAGAGAGCATCTCACGCTGTTTGCGGGGAACTGTCTGTACCTTCTGCCTCGCCATACTCTCCTGGCGAACAAAGTCTTTCTCTTTTAATGCTAAGCTGACCGACAAGTTGTCCACCGCACGATAGATGTTCCGGCGCATGGCCTGTAAAGAACGGTTCAACTCTTGCACTACCGGATGGTTGCTCCCACTCCCAGTTATCAGCCGGTTGCGTTTCAGCAATGTCTCGTTATAACGGGCTATCTGGTTTTCGATATTGAGGTCGGTCAGCCCGATGTTGCTGGGAATCAGTTCATCCGTCTTGGTAGCGTCCTGCAGGTATTTCTTGATAAAACTCACAAGTTGTAACTGAGTCTGTAACTCTTTGAGTAGTGACTCGTACTGCCGGCTATCCGACACGTACATGCCTGCCGCCGTATTGATGTCTCCCCATTCACTCGCCCTCTTCATCACTTCAATGTCCGTCTCCACATTGCCCAGTTCCTTTTCTATGATTCCAAGTCTTTCCTTGATGAACTCTGCCGTATTGACCGCAATCCGGTTTTTGTCCTCGATGGCTTCTTCATTGTATACGGCAATCAGCATGTTTAGTACGTCGGTAGCCCGCAAGGGCGAAAAGTCGTTCATAGTGATATTCAGTAATGCCGCATCTTCGTCCATCTGTTTTATCAACAGATTGGAAAGATAGAAATCGACCATCCTTTCACGAGGGCTCTTGCTGACCCGTATCGGCTGTCCGAAACAATCCGGCGTGTAATTCTCTGCCGCGAATACGGCAAGTTTTCCCAATGGTGTCCCGACCGTATCATTGAGATGGACTGTCATGATTTTTTTCTCTCCGCGGGAGAAGTCGGAAAGCTCTGCCTCCCGATTATTTTTCGGGGTTACCGTTAATGTCAACGCCGCTTCCGGTCCTGCCCCGACGAACGACACGCGCACAGGGGCCGCCGTATATAGCTCTTTCCGGCGCAGGCCGTCACGTACCGCATAGCTCACATCGGCACGCAAGCGGTCGATTACTCGGCGCATCAGCTCTTTCGAGCGAAACTGTAACAGTTCGTTCGCCATATTGACTTGTCCCAAAAAATCGTTGTAACGGTTCATGCGTATCGTAGACTGCGAATTAGCGGGAGTTTTAATCATGACGGTCGCCGAGCGGTTATAAACGTATGAAGTTTTGCTGTAATTGTACCAGAAGTATCCGCCGAACAGCAAAACGGAAAAAACATACCACTTCCAATAAGAAAGCAGATACATAAATATATCGACCAGATTGACGTTTTTTTCTTCTTCAGTCAGAAATTTGGTTTCTTGTTTTCCCATTTTTTCAATCTCTTAGTTAACTATTTCAACAAAATGCCTAGTGAAATGGCAGAGGTAATGACACCGAGTATCAGGCTGAAGAAACCCAGTGTACGTTCTTCTTTCACGGTGGCTTCTGCAAACTTCGGTTGCACGTACACGATATCGTTCTGCCGCAGGTAGTAGCAAGGGGAATAAAATATGTCCGTAGAGCGGACGTCGTGCATGTACATCCGGCGTTCGTCCCCTTCTTCACGGATGACCGCCACTTTGTCCATCGTCGCATTCGGCGAAAGCCCTTTCGCCCTGGTGATGGCTTCGAGCAGGGTGATACGACTGTCTTTCACTTCCAACACTCCGGGATTGACGACAGCTCCCATCACAGTTACTTTGAAATTCAATATGTCGACAAACACCAAGGGATCGCTAATCAAGTTTTCGCTCGTCAAACGTTCTTTTATCAGGTTTGCCACTTGCTTACGGGTCAAGTCTGCCACTTTCAGTTTGCCGAGGATGGGAAATTCGATGCAACCGTTCAAATCAACAGTATATCCTTTTTCCTCTCCAACGGTACGAGCGGGAGAAGTAACTTCTCCCGTGTCCGTCACCCGGTAAGTTTCTCCTGTAGAGATGTTGAAAGGAGCTGCCAGCTCCGGATTCCGGGAATTCACGACAATACTGAGGCGGTCGTCACGTTGGACGGTCATGTCCGCCTGCACATTCATCTGATAAGAGTAGTCCTCCCGCATGTTTTCCAAGCAAACCATCTTTTTCGTGTTGATGCAGGAAGACAACACGAAAAGCATTAAAAAAATTCCAACAAATGTCATTTTCTTCATACTATTATTCTATTTTGTTTCTTGATTATTTCGTGATAGCACAAGTGTACCGCAGCTTCGTCCGGCAAACATTCCAGATTACCTACCGGCACTTTCCGTACGACTTCTTCGAGTAGGTCGCCCAACGCCGTAAACAGGCTATCGTTCCACCGCATGGAGGAGCAACCGGGGAGCAGGATAAGCAGCGCCTCTTTCCCTGTCTTCCAGAGGAAACGGTTAGCGGATGCCTGTTCCAAGCGAACAAACGCTGCCAGTTCTGCTTTCTTGCTCTTATAACAGGGGGTTTTGCCACTCCAGGGCGTACCGTAAATGTAGACTTTCCCGTCTCCGCCGATGCCAACCGCCGGATTGTCGTCATTCAATAATTCCGTCTGTCCGATGTACTGCAGCCACAGGGAACTGTGCGTACTTTTTCCCGTACCGCTCTTGCCGAGGAAAGCGTAGCCTTTTCCCTGCCTGAACACAACGGAAGCGTGTATTAGAAAAGTACGACAAAGCACGGCGGACTGGGCGAAAAGTATCATCAGGAAGGCATTCAACGCTTCGCCAGACAACTGTCCGGAACGTCCGATATAGGCATAGGCCTCAGTAAAACTCCGGTTGCATATCATCCTGTAACTTTCTTCCGCAGGACGTACCTGGAGGTTGACGATGTACAGTCCGTTCATCTCATATAATTGGAGGTGTTCGCCCAAAACGTGCGAAAACTCTGTCAGTAGCGTTCCTGCGGACAGGTTGACCATTATCCGGTCTGTCGATACACCCAGTTTGCAAAGTGATTTCCTATTCCTGGACTTTTTTTCTTCAAAACCGGTAAACGAGGGCAGCAAACTTTTCCACTCTGTTCCACCGGGCAGGGACAGCTTGAGCCGCTGTTCCGCTATAAGGAAACATACATTTTCCATTTCTTGAATATGATTGGTTATCTTTTTTATTCTAGCCTGATGAGTTGCGGACAGACTGCCACCAAACGGGGGTCATGGGTTACAAAAATTAGTATTTTGTCCCGTCCGGCATGCAGGAGATTCGTCACCAGGCGGTCTGCCGTGGTGGTATCCAGTGCGGATGTGGCTTCGTCCAGCAGCCATACATCTCCTCCGCTAAGCAATGCTCTGGCGACGGCAATGCGTTGCGCCTGCCCTTCCGAGAGCCCGTGCCCATACTCTCCTATTTTTGTATCGATGCCTTGCGGCAAGGTGTAGACAAAGCTGGCGCATGCCAGCGCCAGTGTCTCTTCCAGTTTCCGATCAGATGCGGAAGGATCTGCCATGAGCAGATTTTCCCGGATGGTTCCGCAAAACAGGGTATTTCCTTGGGGGACATAGGAGAAGCTGACGCGCGTGTGAGGCGTTACCGCTATTTTCCTGCCGCCCGTCACGATGTACAGTTCTCCTGCTTCGGGTTTCACCAGAGCGAGCATCAGGCGTATCAGAGTGGTCTTGCCTTTTCCTGTGGCGCCGACCACGGCTACCGGAACACCGGGACATATCTTTACACTTAACCCACTTATCACCGGACGGTCACCATAACGGAATGAGAGAGAATGTAGCTCAATACAGTCTATCGGCGTAATCCGTACCGGTTGCGTCTCTGCTTCCGTCTCTCCTTCGCCCAGCTCCATTAACCGGTCTAACGCCGTACGACAGCGGATGGCGGCGGGGACAAAAGCGATGATGGCAAGCACGGGGGCTTGTATCTTCCCGACTAACTGGAGAAAGGCTGTCAGCGTGCCGAAAGAGATGAGACCGGCATGCAACTGGTATATCCCCCAGACAAAAGCAAGCAGGTATCCGCCGTTGAAGGTGAACTTCAATCCTGACTGTGTAAGGAGGGAGAAACGCAACAACTTGTCTTTCAGGACGATTATGTTTGATTGTGTTGTTTCATACCGTTTTTTCCGCACATAGGACAATCCTAACGCACGAATCAACAGGCGTTGTTTCAGATTTTCCTGTAAAACGGTTCCCAACGCACTTTCTTTGTCTTTCACTTCTCTGTCCAACTTTCTCATTCTCCGGTAGTAGAGTTTAGAGAATAGGAAAAGCGGAGAGACGGCCAGAATCATTCCGGCAAGGCGAGGGTCCATCACCCAAAGAAATCCCCAGGAGGCAAGCAGACGGATACCAGTGACGCAAAGATTTGGGAAGGCGGCGGTTATCATCTGCACCGCTTCCCGACTGTCGGAGGTCATCCGTACCAATAAGTCACCTACGTGCCAGCGTTTCGTATTTTCCCACACGGCTTGCATCTGCGATACCAACAACAAGTCTTGCAGGCGTACTGTCACACGCATTCTTACCCGTTCGCACACATAGGCGGCATACTGTCCGCTTACGATTCCGAGCAGGACGGAGGAGAGCATAAGGCAGACGGTTGCCTGCAAAGTTCCTGGCGTGTCTCTCGCGGCAATATCTACTGCCCGTTTTGTCCAGTAGATGAAAGAGAGTCCTGACACCAGGCTCACTATCTGGAGTGTCATGCAACAACCTATTTTCAGCCGGTGACCTTCCAGTAGTTTCCAGATCCATTTGAGTTGTTCTCTGACACTATACATCTTTTTCTTTTTTCATGCGTATCCGGGAATAGAGTTGCATCATCGGAAACCAGCAGGTTTCCCAGGGTGCATAACGAAAATGGAGTCTTGCACGGTGGGACCATTGCCGCCATACGTGGTCCCGCTTTTCCCACGGTTCGTTTTTTCCGTTGACGAAGCGTGGGTCGTAGAAGCCGAAATTTCCTCCCTGCCATGCTTCGTCCAGTATCCAACCTACCTTTTTGCGAATGGACAGGGGAAAAGGGAGGTACTCTCCGGACATCCCCAGTTCTTTAACCAGTACATAATTTAGGGATTGTATCCAACGGTATATACCGATTTTCCGGTATATCTGCTCTAACAGCCGGCTTTCTTCTACCCCGTGGAACTGGTAACAAACACGGGCAGAATCACACAACTGGCGAAGACCGATGCCGAACGCCAGCATGTGTTTCAAGATGTGTGTGTTAACTGACAGATGGGACAGCACTGGAGAGGGCAGCAGGATGTCTGTTTTTTCTTCTCTCCAAATGAAGGGACGGGCAGTTTCTTCCCCGACAATCTGTTTCAGGTATCTGCTTGCCAAAGGGTTGTACAAGTCTGCCAGGTGTTTGTGGTGTTCTACCTGGAAACCATTCCACGAATAACTTCGGCTGAATCCCGCTTGTTCTCTTACCGGGATTTTTTTTTCTTCCAGCAGATGGAGGGCTTTTTCATAATCACCGGAACGAGGAAAATACCAGTCGATGTCACCACAGGTACGGTGCAGGGGATGTTCATAGAAACCGGCAACTCCCTGCCCTTTCAACAGCCAAGCCTCCACTCCGTTTTCCGTGAACTGTCGGTTTAGCTCGCTAACGGTACGGTTCATCCGTCGGTTACGGTGTTCCAACAGTTCTATCCCAGCAGTCCACTGTAACAACAAGAGGCGGGGGGGATGGTATTTTTCCGGTAGTGAGAGTATACCGTCAAAAATGATTCCTTCTACTGTTTGTTTCCGTGCTTGGAGGTAAAGCGTATGCCATTCTTTTTCCCGAAGCGGGAAGTAAGGCAGGTCAGGCATTTTTCCCCACATGCCTGCACGGAGCAAGGCGAAGAAAGCATTCCGTACGTTGTCTTTTTCTCCTGTCATTCCGTTATCAGTCCTTGCTTTTTCAAATCGGCGACAAGTCTTTCCACATCTGCCCGCGCTTGTTCTTGTTGTACGTCGTAACGATGAAGCAACAGTTCTTCCATCTGCCCAGCAGTGAAGTCTTTTCCTTCCATCTGTTTCCACAACCATGCCGCTACTTCATTCAGCGTATATACTTTCGCCATATCGACCACTCCTCTATCAGGCTCGATGATAATATATTCATTCCCAATATGACGCAATACCAATCCTTTTTTCCATTTCATATAATTTTTGTTTTAATTTTTGTTTCGTTTTATTCCTATTTCAACCCTTCGGTAATTTTCAAGATATATCCTCGAAAAGGACGCAGCAGATACCAAAGGAAAGCGAGCACCCGTCGGGAAAAAGAGTTGACGGGCAACAGACGTTCTCCCCGCCAGGCTTTGTCCGCCACTCCGATGATGTGTTCCCTGGTGATGCATTCTGTCTGTCTGCTGTTCGCATCGCCAGCCAACCGGATTTCATCTTTGTCTTTCCGCATACGTACTATCCGGTGTAACAGGACTCCGGCAGACGTATGAGCTAATACTATCATTCCTTCGGATAGTGTGCAGGAGGTAACCGGGACCAAGAGTATTTTGTCTCCGTTCCGCAAGAACGGACGCATACTTCCCCCCTGTACATAGATTATCACTTTCATATTATTCCGAAGGAGGTGTTCCACTTCTTTAAAGAAAGGGGCATTAGGCACCCGTACAGTTCCGGAGGTGAAATAAGCGGTTGTCATTTTTTTTCTCCTCCTACTGCTTTTTCTTCCAGATGTTTTTCTCGAGATTCTTCCCCCCTTCCAACCTTTCTTTTTTCCGACAATTCCCGATAGAGTTCCAGGCAGCATTCTGTCATTCGTTCTTTCGTAAACATGGCTTCATATCTCCGGCGGGCTCCCTCCGACAATTTCCCGTACAAATGCCGGTCGGATAGAATGTCCGTGACTGCCTGCGCCAGTGCATCCGCATCTTTCACCGGCACATTTATTCCGGAAACACCATCTGCATTGACCCAACTGACTCCCGACTCCGGAATTTCCGTAGCAACTATCGGTTTCCCGCAAGACATCGCTTCTACCTGTACGATGGCAAACGCTTCCGTTTTCCAAACGGAACTCAAACAGAATATGTCACAAGCACCAAAATAGGAGGGCAATTCATCATCCGCCACGTAACCAAGCAGGCTGACTTTTTCCGCTACTCCCAGTTCTTCAACCAATGTCTGCAAATATGTCCGAAGAGGACCTTCTCCTCCTATCAACACAATACAGTCATCACCCAGCCGGCATGCTGCCCGAATCAGATATTCGTAGCCTTTATATTCAACCAAACGTCCTAAAGAGAAGATGATTTTCTTACCGGCATATTTTTCTCTGATACGCGCCACCTGTCCTGCATCGGGCTTCACATCGTCTACTCCTATGGGAACAACACGGATTTTGTCCTGAACTTTTTGTAGGAAGGGGGATTCCGAGACATAAACGGGAGTAGTTCCTACAATTATTTCCGCTCTCCGAATCAGCCAGTTTTGCAACGGACGGTAGAATCTTAACAATATTTTCTGTTTCAGGATGTCACTATGCCAATGCAGAATAACATGTCCTTCATAACCGGAAAGAAACAAGGCCACGCACGCCATCGGGTCCGGATGGTGTATGTGAATCAAGTCGTATTCTTTCCGTATCTTACGTAACCGGGAAATCATGGAAGGGGCCAGCATCGTAGCTGCCACCTTCTTCCATACGGGTATGCATATCAGTTTCGCATATTCATTCAACGGGATGTCACCCGGCTGACGGTTGTCCGCCGAAGCACAAAGCATGTCACAAGGAATATGCTTTTGAGACAACCCTGTCATAATATCGAACATTACTTTTTCTATTCCGCCGCGAATGGGATAGAATTTTCCTACTTGTAAAATTTTCATTCTGTTTGAGATTCGTTTTTTATTCCAGTTTTCCAGACGGTTTATATTTTTTCGAGTGAATGTTTTGTCTCTTCGGGTAAACGTCTCGTTTTTTCGGGCAAACAGTCTGTCTCTCCCAACAGCAGACAGAACAGTTCTTTCCAAGAATACGCTTTCGGAAGGTTTATTATTCCGGAGGGGACCGGCGCTAAGAAGCTTTTGTCTTTTTCTAGTAACCGTTTCATTTGTCTTTTCAACACTTCCGGAGAGGAGAGGCTGAAGAAGGCAGTCTGTCTACTTCCGCCTGCCGTCTCATGAGCGTAGGGAAGGTCTGCCAGCAACATCGGCTTGCCGGTCGGCATGAACTCGGAAATGGGCAGTCCCCAGGTTTCGATTCTTGATGGAAACACCAAACAATCGGCGGCCTCATAATAGCCTGCCAACCGTTCTTTACTCATAAACCCAGCGAAATCTATCGAACTGATTTTCCCGAATTTCTTATACAGCCATCGTGCATAGCGGTTTTCGTCTCCACCGACAGTCAGAACGACCTTGAACCGTCCTTTTCCCACTTCCTGCTCCAGCAAGGAGGCCGCCATACATAGGAATTCAAAATTTTTGTGGCAATCAGGAGTAGAGGCGTAAAAGAATGTGAAATGAGGGAAGGTTTTGCTCTCCGGTATTATTTTTGTCCCCTTATGTTCAGGAGGAGCTACGATGAATTTCTCTTTTCGTACTCCCAGCATCCGGCTGAACCCGGTACGCAGCCATTTTTGTTGTACAATTAGGAAATCGTTCCGGTGAACATGGATACGGTAGACAAAACGGGTAAACAAAGCAAACAAAACGATTTTATAATCGAATTTAAAATCGTTCCACTTCCATCTGTAGAAGGGAAAAGAGGTTTGGCAATATACGGCCTGTCGCACTGCTTTCACTCTCGGCGTAGTATCATGGAGAGACAGCCAAAGGTAAACGGGAAAGAGTTGTCCGGAAATCCGGTACATCGTCACGTATTCGCACCACAGCCTATGCCTCCAGCTCTTGACCACATCCGGAAGTTCGATATATTCTATGCCCGGATAATCTGCCAGTTCTTTCTTATGGACTAACGCCACCACACGGTAATTGCCGTCGGCGACCAATTCTGAAAGGTAACACAGGCAATCCCGAAGAATCGCCAATGTTCCGCCTTTCCGCAAATTGACAGCCGAAACGACTATCGTTTTCTTAGCGACCGCTTTCTTCTTTTCATTTCTTTCGAAGGAATTGGGATTCATTCTTTCAGTGTTTCTATTTTTCGTTCTTTCGGTAGTTCCGGAGTTTATTTTCCCGGTAATCTTATCCTTTATTCTTTCGACAGTAATTCCTCAAATAAATCTGTCCAGCATTTCATTACCCGTTCTTCCGAATAAAACTCCGACCGAACGTATGCATTCATCCCCATCCACCGCCTTAATTTTTCATCTTCCATCAGCCTCAATACACGGTCTGCCAACATCGGCAGATTTCCTTCCGCTACAAGAAAACCGTTTCTACCGTCAGCAATGATATCTCCCGGACCGCATTTGCAGGCAAAGGAGACGACGGGTAATCCCCAGGATTGCGCTTCCAACAACACCATAGGTAATCCTTCATAACGAGAAGTCATCACCAGCAGGGATGCTTGCCTGTATTCTTCCTCGATATGAGCGGTAGGAAATTTCAGATGTATGCAGTGAGTAAGCCGGTTCCTGTCTATCTGCCGCTGTAGATGCTCCCGCCACTCTCCGTCTCCTATTATGTCCAATGTCCATTCCGGCTGAAAACGGTTGATAACCGTCCAAGCGTCAATCAGGTAATCGAACCCTTTCTGATAGCTGTAACGGCCTACGGCAATTACTTTCTTGTTATTTAACTGTATTGGGCGGGCAACGGTGGCAGAAAATGTCAGCGCGTTCGGAATGACTGTGATATTGGGTAGACCGCCCCAAAAGGATTTGTCTTCGCGCGTCAGCACGACAAAACGATCATATTTTCCTGCAATCTTTCCGTCTATCCGATTTCTCCACTGGTCTGCTATCTTCCAGAGTCCTTTACGTCCATACTGAAGACGTTTATAGCGGGAGAAGTGAATTTCAAGCACTTTCCGGCTTCCATCTTTTATCTTCCATAGGAACGGAGCGTCATTACAAAACATCGAAATTGTTATATCCGGCTTTATCTGTTTCAGAAAAGCTGACAGGCGTTTGCGATGTTTCCACTGCTTGAACGGGTAACAAACGGCTTTATTCAAAAAGGATTTTCCGTTGTTTTCTTCATAACCGATGTCCAGGTCATGACAAAGGATGCGTTTGTCCAACGCAAAAAACGGTTGCCGCCCGCACTGGTCGGTAGTAATTATTATGACTTCATTACCATGTCCGATCAGATAATTGGCTTTGTTCGCCAATACACGTTCCATACCACCGGAATTATAGGTTCCGGCTATACAATAGGCTATTTTCATTGTTTTCGGATAATTCCCAACTTGTTCTTAAGTTATTTTCCGGAATATTTTTTGAGTTGTTTTCAATTTGTCTCCGGATTATCTTTGAATTACTCTCTGATTATCTCTTACCAATTCTCGAATTGTTTTCGAATTGACTGCCGCCCTATAAAAATCAAACGGTCACCACAGACGGCAATTCTTCCTCTTCGTCTAGACAGTAAAAAAGAGCATAAATCAAAAAAATATCAGTAGCCACTTTAATCCATACGATAAAACTCAATGCCAGCAATACCAGGGACATAAGCCGGAAAGTCGGAAATTTCCGGGCAAACACCCAGGCATTATAGATGAAGAACGCGATAAAAAATGAGAAGCCCGTCAATCCGCAATAAAGGATAAACCGGCAATAACCAATATCTGTACTATACACATAATTACCGAACAGCCCGCTTCCTATCAGCCAAGTCTTAACATTCTCCGGCCAAATCCACATTTCCCTGTTTAACTTATCCGTAGACCCTGTTTTCCATTCACCTGTCTCCGCCCAGTTAAAGAATCCCTCGAAGGCAAACCGGATGTCCTGGTGAAAAGAGGCATCGGTCTGGTAAAGATAAATCCCCAGAACGGTGAAAATAGCCAGCAGTCCTCCGAAAACGGCATAGAACTTGAAATCGCATGTCCGTAAAATGAGCCGGAAGATACCGGTTGAGCAGATGATATAGGCTATACCTATCAGCATCCCGACACTGGTGGTCCGGGACATCATATTACCCAAGCCCGAAATTAGGAAAAAACAGAAGAGAAAAGCTATTATCTTCTTACGGTCCTGACGAAGATTTCTATCTTCACACAACAAGCAAGCAATCAGAATTAAAACAATGGCAAACCGTACTCCGGCAGGGTCTAACGCTGCTCCGATGCCGTACAGCCGGTTCACTTCCTGAAAGAATTCCTGACCTTGGGAGATGTGGAAGTCCACCCATACCTGAAATACCGGGATGCGGTCTATCAACAGGGAGAGTACGCATTGGACCATGCAGACGAACGACAGATAACCGACTAATATCTTCAACGTCGCTTTGCCGTGTAACGTGCGGATAGCAGCACAGACCGTATAGGCGCCGCCTAACCAGGTGAAAAAGGAGACGAAATATGTCACGTAGGAATAATCGTCCGTATGGTTATAGTCAATGGCAATGAAGCATGCCAAAGAGAAAAGGAAAGCTAATCCAACCGTTCCCATAAACTCTTTCGAAATAGTTATCTGGTATTCCCGGCATCCTTTGTACAGCACCAACAGAATACCGGTGACGGCCAGTATCATCTTGGTGTTTACCGTAGGAGCGAAGGCAAACGCAAAGGGAAAATAGTATCCGCTCACCATAACGGATATTACCAGCATGGTTAACAACCGCATTATCATCAGCTCCGGTATTTATTTGTAAATCATTCCGTAAACAAGTTTGAACACGGTGCGGTAGTAGAGTTTCAAGAAAAGGAAGTGTCGTTTCACCGCCATCCACTGAAGAAACCTCGTCCTGAAAGGAAGCCGTTTATTTTTCATAACACAACCGTTGACTTCGGGAAACCATTCCAGCCATTGTTCGTAATGGCTTTCGTCATCTGTAATGAGAAGGGGCAACTTGATAGTCAGTTTCAAGAAAGGAAGAAATGCTGACAACGAACAGGCGTACGGGGAAGCATTGACAACCCGTTCTACTTCCGATACGTTGTCCGTTACTTGCCTGATGTGTTCTTGCGAATAGGTTTCCGTCAGCGAGTGCCGATTTTGCCGCCCGTAATGATAAAAAGGACGATGAATTGAGGTCACTTTCTTCGCACTAGCAAACAATCTCACCATCACCATCAAGTCTTCTCCCATATCCGCTCCTTCCTTAAAGTGAATGTGGTTTTCAGTATAAAGGGAATGGCGGACCAAAAAGAGCCACAAGTTCCAACGCATCACTCCGCACATCATATTCCGCAACGCTTCACCAGGGGTTGCATAGTCCGGCTGTCTCATGTACCGTTTCTTCGCACAAAAGGTCAGATACCATTCATGCCCTACGATATCGGAATCACTCCTTTCCGCTTCTGCTACTAGACATTCCAGCGTATCGGATTCTATGAAATCATCTGCATCGACATGGTAAATATAGTTTCCGGTGGCATGAGCCAGCGCTGTATTGCGGGCTGCCGCTACTCCTCGGTTCCGCTCATGGCGCAATACTTTTACCGTAATGCCCGTACCGGCATGACGCCCGGCATAGTCGAGAAGTAGAGTCAAGCTGTTGTCTGTACTGCAATCATCAACTAACAAGAATTCCAAGTTACTATATGTCTGTGCGGACAAGGAGGCAAGACAGGACCCTAATGTTGCCGACGCATTATATACGGGAACAATCACGGAGACTACGGCATTTGTGCCGTCTGTCCGTTTTTTTCCGTCATTTGTATTTTCCCGGCTTTCCCGCCGGCTGTTATCCATATTCATTATATTCATTTAAGCGATTATTCACATGATTTCAAAATTTGTCTCAATATCCGGTCTGCCACACTTATGTAACGCCCGCTGAATTTCCGGGCGAACAGAGCTTCCGAACGTATCAGGAATTCCCAATCTTTTTCTTCCCAATCTCTTATCCGGTTGTCCTTCCAGCCAATCATCCGCAAACATCCACGTCCTTCGTCCGACAAATCGTAGATGTACTCGCGGTAAGGGGAATTCCAACATATTGTCTGTATAAATATCTCGTCAGCGCAAAAGGTATGGCTGTAGATGCGCTTTACTTTTTCTTTCTGCAGGAGCAGATAGCCGACAAAACCGGAGGTAAGGCTCACCCATTGGGTTCCTTTCTTGAAGTCAACGTCTGCATTCCGGCAATATCCCACCAACTGCTGCAAACGGATAAAACCGGCACGTAGTGCTCTTTTGCCTGTCGCCTCCGCCCCACCTGTGTTTTTAAAATTTTTCGGAAACAAATGCCATTTTCTGACTTTCCGGTTTATCTCTCCAGCAATGTCTCCCCGATAATAGCCGATAAACTCTTTGCCTGCGTTTTCCTCGAAAAACCGATGGATATAGTCTTGAGATTTCAGAGGCATATCAACTCCGGAAAGCAGGTGATAGTAACTGTATCCTCCGTGTTTATGGGCTGCCTCGAACAAAAGATATTCGGCATTCACCACACTAAGGTCTCCCCAATATACGTCTGCACGTTCTGTCAGGATGTAAAGCCCGGCATGCCGGGTATGACAAACGGGGCATTTTTTTAACTTACGGTCAAAATGGATATAAATGTCATTACGTTCGTCGTCAAGGGCTTGTAACAGCCGGGACAGGATTTCAAATTCGCTATGGGTGATAATCAGGTAGGCGTGTTTCATTCTCCAGAGGTTATATAGGTTAGTATCTTATCGACGAGCTCCATATCAGTACGGCTGAACTTCCGGGCAAACAGGCAATTCGAATGAATCAGGCTTTCATAGTCGTCCCGGTGATATACGCGCGGATTGGCTTTACCGCCGAAGTCACATTTCAGTAATCTGTCTTCATAGCGAACACATTCTTTGAAAGGGGAGTTTTCCAATTCCGACGGAATGAAGAATTCATCACCGCACAACGTAAAACGATATCTGCGCAATACATCCGTACGGATGGACAGAAGGTAAGCGACACAATGTTCTGTCACACATACCCAATTAGCTGCATTATGATATGACCGTTCCATGTTTCTGTAAATACAGAGTTTCTTTTGAACATAGATGCAGAATCTCCATAATAATTGATCCAACCGCTTGATTGCCGGGTTCTTGTGCATAAAGTTTTTCACAAAAAAATGGTAACGATGCATTTTGAGGATTGTCTGGCTATCATCGTTCGGAACGTGCGCCAGAATCTCTTTCCCTCTCTGCTTTTCGAAAAAGGCATGGATATAATCCTGGGATTTCAAAGGCAGGTGTACTCCGGAAAGCAAGTGGTAATATTCATATCCACCTTGTCTGTAAGCCGTTTCAAACAACGTATATTCCGCTTTTATCTGGGAAACGTGTCCCCACCGGACGTCCACTCTGTTTTTCAGCACATACAGATGTGACTTCCGAGTATTATACGAAGGGAGGAAGTTCAACTTTTTATCAAAATGAAGAAAGATGTCATTTCTTTCGTCGTCAAGGACACTGAGCAGTTTACCCAACACTTCAAACTCGTGGTGTGCCATTATCAGATAGGCATGCCTTATCTTGGGATAGCGGGGTATATTTACATTATTCTCCTGCATTTCAATAGTTTATCGATTTATTTTTCATATTCCGGTTTTCCGGTATTTCAACTTGCGATAGAGCTTCTGGAACCTGTCAACCAACCATGCACCGCAAGTCGTCTGATTGAACCGATAGAGCCGGTACAGCCGCTTGTCGGCTTTCCATTCATTTTTTACCGTTTCCGGCAAGCGGTCATAATATTGCCACCAAAGTTTGAATTCAATTGTGAAATGCTGCCAAGGCTTGGCGCCTGTATAATGAACATTCCCGTGTTCCTGCACTTCTTTCCAGTCTTGTTCCGAATATTTATGCAGAAAATCTTTTTTATACTGTGGCAAATAGAAGGTCCTGATGCCATTATAGCAAGGGGAAAGTCCTAATATCCGGTCTTTACACAAACGGTTCAGCACATCTTGGTCGGGAAACTCCAGGTAACCGGCTTTCGAAGCTTCCAAGAATTTTTCAACCATCCGGTCGTTCCTCATTAGTTTCAAGTTCATAATCAGGAAACCGGAATTTATATATTTCATAGGCTCACATCCTATCTTCTTAATGTGTTCTGTCTGGAAATCTAAAGGGGCTTCAAATACAGCTGCCAGGTAATTTTCTCCCAAATTGACGGTACGGTAAAGCACTGCCAAATCATTACGGACAATCAGGTCGCAGTCCATGTATATCACTTTTTCATATTCCGGCAACAAGTCGGGAAGCAACAAACGATATGAGGCCGCTTCCGTATATTTGGCATCTACGTAAATATCACGTAACCTCCCCCGGAGATTGATAAAGGTATAACGCGAGCGACCGTTGCCTATCAGGCGTATCTTTTGCTTCATCCGCTGGGGAAGTTCCTCGCTGAGCAGGCAGATGACGTGTAACTTCTCTCCCTGTTCCAGACAATCAAACGCGGAAAACAGGCAGGTGGAGGCAGGAATGAAATAACCGGGTGTAAACGCCACCACAACAGGAATTATATCAACGCTCATTTTCGTAACAGTTTATCTAAACAGAAACGGGCAAGTATCAGGCATTTGTCTTTAAAAGAGAGCAGCTCGCATTCTCTGATGTAATGGATTTTATAGAACGGCAGATGCTTTATTGCCAGATGGTAATAATCGTATTTGCATTTGGCATATAGTTTCGGAGCAGACGCATACCCATGGTAATATAACCCGAACCTGTCTTGGGGAGGGGGATAGTTCAACCGAAGCAAGTATGAGAAGAGCATCGTATTTGCTCTGATTTTCTCTTTATAATATTTTTTGTTACCAGATAAATGGATGGGTGAGATACGGAATGAGAATAAGATTTCCTGAGTATTGGCTACTCCATTCCAAGATAACATGACGCAGGACGCCGTATCAGAACCATACCCATAAGGATAATCAATGAAACGTTTTTCTTTCAAGACCGATGACTTGAACATAAAATTGCCGATGCAGGTGAAGGAAGTGCCAGTCACCCAGTAATAAAAGTATTCATACCTGTCGGTCAATTCCGGTAACAGGGAGTCTACTCCCAAAATAGCATTGTCCGTATCGATTTGCTCCACCCGCGCCCTAATCAGGTTTACCTGCGGATATTTCACAGCCAGGTCTACACACGACCGGAGAAAGTCGGGAAAATACAAATCATCATCCGCCGCTAACACGAGATATTCTCCTTCTGCCAAGTCTATGCAACGGTTCCATTGCGCAACAAGACTTTTTCTCCCGATATTTTCCGGATTCGTGTAATACCTGATTCGCTCATCGGAATAGGACAAAACAATCTCATCCAGATTCTCAGGAGAGGCGTCGTTAACTATAATCAACTCAAAATTCGTATATGACTGGGCTAGAATACTATCAATGGCTTGCCTCAGAAAGGCTGCCTTATAGGCAGGTAATACGAAGGAAACAAATAGCATATATTTTTTTATTTAAGTAAATCAACTGATTATCTTGGCGGGTATCCCCACAACTGTGGCACCTGGAAGCGGTACGGATCTTGTCACTACCGCCCCGGCGCCGATTTTAACTCCGTCAGCGATGGTGATTCCACCCAAAATTTGGGCATTTTGCCCTATATCCACATTGTCGCCTATGACAGGGGAGTCGTCCGGAAAAGTTCCCTTGCTACCGATGCAACAATTACCGTGTATCGTGCAATTCTTACCGATACGAGCTTTGGGATTCACGATGACGGAGCCATAATGATAAATTTTCAATCCCGTACCGAAACAACCGGCATGTATGAAGAAACCTATACGGGCTCCTAACATGTTTTTCTTCCGGAAGAAATAATATTTTAAAAATTTGTTCTTTTTATGGCTCGAATAATATTCTTCTTTCCGAAGTGTCTGTACGTATTTCCGAATCCAGTACTGTTCCGGTTTCAGAAGCCAGTCCAAGACAGAGTGTCTAGAAAAGAGGGGATAGTAATCTATCCGGTCTGAACGGATGTAGCTTTTCAAATTCATGTGCGAAAAGTTCTTTTCAGTTTGTATTTCATTTTTTTCATTTTTATCCAGATCTCAACAAGCAGGAACAAGTTCCGGGAAACCAAATAGCCTACGACTTTATACCGAACGGGAAGACCTGGGGTCGAGAAGATGCATTTATTGCTTTCCGGAAAAGTCTGTCTCCACATCTGCAAATCAGCAATATCCGCTGATTTCAACAATTCCCTTTTGGCTATCGAACCGAACAACCGGAGCTTCCGAGGGCTTATCCGGTGGATATTGTGAAGAGAGATAAATGTCACCGCATCTATCATATTCCTCACTGAACTGGCGGCATGCCGGTACTTTTCGGGATTATTCATTATTGAATTCGGATTGTCTTGCCTATAGTAATATAAAGGAACCGACACATCAGCTGTCGACAAGGAGACGCTCAACAATTTTAGGCAGACGTTCCTATCCTCGCACTGGTCGTATCCTTCCGGAAAACGTACGCCATGGTGGAAATAGATTTCTCTTTTTACCAATCGATTCCAGATGTGGGCCGTAGTTTTATCTTCCAAAATGTCTTGTATCACCCTAGTTCGCTCTCCATCAAAGGATTCCATTCGGCTTTCCTTAAAGGAGGAGCGGACGACATAATATCCGCAGGAGACAATATCGGCGCCGCTTTTCAGGGCCGCGTCATACATTGTTTCAAGCATGTCCGGAGCGATATAATCGTCACTGTCCACCGTGCAGACATAGGCTGCCGAAGCATTCTCCAAGCCGGTATTCCTCGCCGCCGCAAGTCCCCTGTTGACAGGATGGCGGATAATTTTCACCAATGGCTCGCGTGCGGGATACCGCTCTACCACTTGTTGCAGGATATGGATACTTCGGTCGGGCGAACAGTCATCGACAAACAGATACTCGATATCTGCAAGGGTCTGCCCGAATAGAGACACAGCACATTCCTCGATAAAGGCTTCCACTTTGTAAACGGGGATTATGACGGAAACTTTAGCTTTCATTCTTCCTGTATATTTTTTAACGTTTATAAATCTTTAATTTAAAACGGTAAACCGACAGGTAGATACGAAGAAGCCACCAGCAATGAAAAGTTGCCATCCAGGCAGTTATCTTATGCCTCAACATGAGTTTCGGACATCGGGACACCAGCCTGTTGGTTTCCGGAAATACGGTGCTCCATTTCCTCAGTTCGCAAATATCCAGGGAATACAGATACTGGACTTTCGACAATAATTTATAAATGATAAGCTCATTTTTTTCCATCTGCACGCCGGCATTCGAGACAAATCTGACAGCGTCTATCATATTTAACGTATAATCAATCCGATGGGAATCGTCATGCCGATGCATCAACGAACCCCTGTTATTTGTCTCATAATGATAGAAACCTTGCGGAACATATTTCACTCTCGACGAGACTCCTAATATCTTTATGCATACGTTTTTATCTTCCGCCATATCTACTCCATCCAGAAACCGGATACCATATCGCGTAAATAAATCACGTCTCATTATTTTATTCCATAAAGGGGTCATCAGGTTCTCCAACAGAATGGCTCTCAACAGTGCTTGCGGATCTTCCGAAAGCTTTTGTCTGACTTTTTCCTCCTGCGGGAAGTTTACATAATAGTCGCACCAAGCGATATCCGCTCCAGACCGGACTGCCGACAAATACAATTTCTCAAACATTTCTCCGTCAACCCAGTCGTCGCTGTCGACCCAGCCAATATATTCACCCACCGCATTGTCCAGTCCTGTATTACGAACAGCCGCTATCCCCCGTCGGGACTTATGATGTATTATCTTTATCTGTCGTTTCCTTGCAGGATATCTTTCTATAACCCTACCCAACGCTTCCATGCTTTCGTCCGGAGTATGGTCGTCTATAAATATAAATTCCATATTTTCCAGTGTTTGCCCCAAAAGGGAACAAGTACAGCGTTCTATATACTTCACTGCGTTATACACTGGGATTATAACAGAAACATGGATGGGGTATTCAATCATTTGAGTCGTATTTTTACGATGTTATACAATAGAGACCTTATTCTCCGGACGAGCATCCGTGATACTATCCGGCTATTACAGCCCTATATCAAGATAATAAGGCATCGAACAGGTATTTCATACTTTTTTCTCTTTCTTCCAGCAATGTTTTATCAACAGTTTTGTAATCAATATCAACTACCAGCCGTTCTTTCCTACGAAAAAAATCATCAACGGACTTTAGTAAGCGTTCTTCCAGTCCCACCATCTTCAACAAACATTCTAAACGCGAAGAACCGCGCGAACTGTTACTAAAGACTATGAACCGCTTATGAAACAGGATTGAGAAAACGCATCCATGGAAGGAATCAGTCACCACTAAACCTGAATTTCGTATATTGTCAAGCCATTCGGCAGGGGAACATAGATCGTCGCATGAAAAAATGTCTGTCCGGAAAATGATGTCGGGAGAAGTGAGTTCATTCACCGGCAATTTATTATCAGCGGAAAGCCACTTGACAATGGTCTCTGCTTCCGGACTTTTGTCCAGTATGTATTTACAAAGGAAAGGAAGCTCTTTTTCTTCATGTGTTTCTTTCTTTTTTCCTGTCTGCTCTTCTTTTTTCCTGCCCAAACAGAATTTTTCCATGTAATCTTTCTCGCATAAGAGCAACGTTGGATCTAAAACGGTTTGGGGAGGCTTGCATCTCCAACGGTATATGGAACTAATTAGCCCGATACCGCTACTTTCACGTACGGAAACAGCGTCAAAACGTTCTAGCAAACTGCCACAAGCACGAATTTGTTCACTACTATACTCGGCATAGTCAACCCCAAAAGAGGCAGCATAGGAGATTCTTTTTACAGTACTGTCCCCCAAAAATTCCAAATAGTAGTTTTTAAGGTCATTTGCATAGAGAGGACGCCAAACTTGATCCGACCCTACAATGAATGCGTCGAATCCCTGTAATAAAAGTTTGCTAAACCGGGTTACTTCATACGTACGGGAGGTCAGGGGAAGATATTTTTTATAGGTTTCCTGAAATCCGACAATTCGCCGTTCAACAGCTTTTGCTTTACGGTAATTTTTCAACTCTTCGCAATCGAGCTTTTGATTTGGATTTAATACGGCAAATTTGAGGATACTCAATAATATCCGAAACAAAGGGCGACAACGCATACACCGATGGTTTATCACTTTTACTTCATGTCCCATCTTTTCCAATACGGAACATAGAGCATAGCACTGTAATATCCCACCATAGTTAGCATGCAACGGTAAAGTCAGAATTGCAATTTTCATATTCCTGCTTTTCGATATAAAAAACGAAACATACGTTTGTAAAATACAGTACTTCTGCAGTCGTCGAAGGTTTGCATGAAGTTTTTTTTCCGGCGGAACCGATGGAAAAAAAAATCACGGTAAACGGGTTTATCTACCACATTTAATATACAGGGATTAGCTGCCTGCGCTTCTTTATATGTACTTTCAAGACAACTACAAGACAGTTCTTCAAAAAATAACTTCCCTTTCGAACTCATCGGCATAACCAAGCTGACGCCTTTGTCATCAACATATTCAGGAAATATGTCATCCGCACCCCAAAAATCGCCTATTGTCAAATCGCTTCCACTCTTTCCATTTTTAACCGGACACGCATAACAGGAGGGACGAAGAATCAAATTCGAAAGGAATGCTTGCATAAAAGGGTTTTCCGAAAAGGGCTCGGATAATAAAAGTCTCTTTCTCGATTTGTGTTCCGCAGATACGGAAAACATAAAGGTGAAACAGTATCTCTTCCAACCGTTTTTCTTATCTCTGAATAAAATACTTTCCACCACCTCCAGATCTTCCCTTTTGACCGAATGAGACAGAACAGCATTTTTTTTACGACTCAGACAGGCGACGGACTCTTTTAAATACTGTCTCCAGACCATCGGGCTCGGTACGCCGTGGCAAACAAAATCGACTGTCAACAGTTTCGCATATTCTTTTTTCAGGAATGTCTTCAAACCGGCAACCTGGCAGGGAGTTCCCGAAAAGAGAACTTGTCTTCCCGCTCTTAAAAATTCCCGTACTTTCACATATGTATTTCCCAATCGGGATTGGAGATATTTGGAACCCCGGAAAACAGCCAATCCATCTATGGTTTCAGTGTAGTCGTGAATAACTTCCCAGTTTGCATCGAAACGAGCGCCGAATACAACTCCGCCGTCACTGATTATTTTTTCAGCCAGCAACGTAAAGATTCCTCCCGAAGAGCTTTCCCTGAGAATCTCTTCATCTCTGTTCCTAGCAGCGTAAATTTTAAGGGGTATCCGTCGTCCGTTCTGCCGAAGAACAGGACAAACCTCTTCGCATTGCCCGCAATCAATACATTCATCCGGGCACACATGAGGATAAAGGAATCCTTCGTTATCTTCATGTAAGCTTATGCATTGATGGGAGCATCTGTTCGCACAAGCCGTACAACCACAACATTCTGATTTATCTGTAATATGTATCATCCGACCCACCTATTTTTTAACGTATAGACTTTTTGCCTGAAAAAAAATTTCTCCCTTTTAGTACAGCCCACCAAGTAAACCGCTGCTATACTACTCAACAAGCAGGATACGGTTATTATTCCAAAACGTAACCATCCGTCGTCTGTCATTTTCCAGTAAAGGCCGAAAGGAACAACCGATGCCACAATAGCAACCAGAAATACATTTAAACATACATTTTTCAAATAGCTCTTTATCGATAATCCGGCCATACCATGCAAAAAATAAAGTCTTAACAACAGACAGCAGAAAGATACTACAATGGCTACTATCAATACTGACTCAGGAGGAAAACCCCAATAAAGGCAAATGTAAGACAGCGGAAAGTTCATCATCAATGCCCCTCCCACTGTAAGTTGGTAGTTACGGACTTTACCTGTAGCCAACTGTAAGGTTATCAGTGTATTTGAAAGTATATCGAACATGGCAGACACCAAAATCAGACGGACGAAGTTTACCGTATGACCGGGATAGTCTTTTAGCCACAGGGTCAGGACAAATTCAGTCTCAAACAATATCGGCAGAGCTAACACCAAGAGTATATAGAATGAGAAACGGCTCCCCCGCTCTACTAGTGACATCATATACCCATAGTCTCCCGATGCATACGACTTCGTAATCTGCGGATTCAAAGCAGTCATGAAATTACTGCTGAAAGAGGAAACGGCATTACCGACCGAGCCTGCAATTCCACGGGTGGCATTCAACACGGGACCAATAAATAGATTCAGCAAGATATCCACTCCGGAATTTTTCAACAATCCCGCCGTACAACCGATAAAGTTCCAACCGGCAAATGCTCCCATATCTTTCCAGTAACATTTATCGAAAGTCATGCGAAAACGGCATTCTACAAATCTTTTTCTGCAGTACAAGACATTTACACATTGAAACAGGACTGTCACCGCCAGCGACAACAAGGAATACATAACCAAACGATCGAATCGGCAGGAGGAACAGGACAAGAACAGGACAATAAGCAGCCGTAATATTACATCTAAAATACCTAAATAAGCAAATGCCGCCATCCGTTCATGTGATATGATAGAGGCATTATAGGGCACACAAAATAACCCCAATATAAATGATATGACAGATGCTTGGAATACCCAGTTAGCTGCCTCAAGTCGTCCGGTGGGGATAACCATGCAGGTATTCAGGAACCACAACCCGGCCGTTTCAGAAAGGAACAATACGGTTACCGCTAGGACACCATGAATAAACATGGAGGTTGAAAATACTTCACATAAACGCCGTTCATCTCTTTTTCCCAACTCAAACGTCAAATAACGACTCGTTGAAACCGAAAGTGAGGACGAGATGAGGGAGAACATGGCAACAAAACCTCCTACCACATTATAGATACCGTAATCTTCTATCCCCAATGTGTTCAGTACAACCCGAGAGGTGTACAACGACACCAGCATGCTAAACAACATCCTTAGGTAAAGGAACAAGGTGTTCTCCGCAATCCGTTTCGTTTTCTCCGATTTTTCCATTCAGCTCCAACAATTATGCATTGTCTTCTTACATTCAGGCTATCTTTTTCACAAACCCTACCGGTATTTCTACCAAGGCAACTCCTAATATATCAATACGGACTCCAACCTTGCTTTTCCCACCTATTGTCAACAACTCTCCTTCCAATCCGGAAAGAGGTCCTTTCACGACTTTCACCTGTTCCCCCGGCTGGAGATGCTCATAACACATCTCAACCGCTTGCTCGGAATAGTCAAGCATAAACTTAAAACGCTCCATTTGAGTTTCCGGAACTACGGCGGGCGTACTCTCGCCACGTAATACCATAAACCGGTTGACGGAGGGAAGCTGGAGTACCTGAAGCCGCTCGGCATAGGTCACCCGGACGAATATACACATCGGAATAATCACCCGCTGCACTTTCTTACGACGGTCGCTCCATTGATGTATTTCTTCCTGCAACGGAAGAAAAGCTTCGATACCTGACGCTGTCAACCGTTCAAAAACTTTCTTTTCTCTGTTGCTCTGTACATAGGCAACCAACCAATGTCGCATTTTATCATTTATCATACAGTCTTCTATAATTAATAAATTGTCAACAAAAAGATGAGCTCCGGGTGCGCTCCGCCTTCGCCAGTCACATTACTGCTGACTGCCGAAGTTTTTGTTATCATATTTTCTGCCCCGACTTTTTTCCATTCGGGAAAGCCGCTAAAGACAATTTTTCAGTTTGAAACCTCCCTGATACCGGAAGTGGTAAACTCACGCAAGATAGTCAGCTTGAGTCCTTCTTCCAACGTATATGCGGCCTTGAATCCAGAGCTCTGCATCTTAGTGGAATCAAACCGGGTCACGGCACAGAATTTTTTTACACGTACAGAACTGATGA
>NZ_CAUCSQ010000006.1 GCF_958445495.1 uncultured Bacteroides sp.
ATTTTCGCTAATCACCAAATTTTCAAGTACTTACAATTCGTCGAACTCACGTTATCTTACCTTCCTGGATGAGTTTTTTCAACTTTTCCTCACCGCCTACTATACTAGCAGAAAAATCTTTTCCGAATATTTCCGATGAAAACACACGAAGAATATTATCAAGTAATATTTCTGCCATCTCACCTCTAATAGCTTCCATACACAAAATCATTTATGCTGTTCTAGTTACTAGAAACTGCATATTCTTAACATCAGTTTTTGTTTTCCATACCATCCCTTCAGCTTTTTCTTTGTAAAGCCGGGCGTTCAATGTATTAGTTACAGACGGTTTTTGAATGATGGGAAACACTTCCACTGCACCAATATCCATATTCCGTAATACATCAATGACATTACGTCTTTCTATTTCCTTTTCCATACTGATTAGTTTTAAAATAAAAGTTCCCCCAAACCAATTCGATCGGCAGCATCACGCTTTATCCGGAGGATTTACTTAACTTTGGGGTGAACTATAAAAATTAAGTAATATGGATAAGCTATTTTATGAACTATGCTCTATAGTGATAAAGGAACTCAATACAAAAAAGACTTTAGATGAAGATGATATTGATAACATCACCTCAAATCCAGAATTAACAGAATCAATAATGAATCAATTAGTTAAGTTAGAATTTTGCACAAGAACAGGATATGGACCTATCGAAAAATGTGCAAATACAATTCCTAATATATATCATTTTGACAATCTCATTCTCCAAGAACAAGAATCAAAATACCAAAATGACATTATTAATAAAGCCAATGAATCGTCAATTGATTATAACCAAAAATCACTAATATTATCAAAGAGAGCTATTAATCTATCACTAATAGCCATTATCGTATCTATATTATCCGCAATATTATCGCTATTACATTAATAACCAAAGCTAATACGCCAATAGTTAAAGCTATGTTATTATTTCTGGTAATAATCTTATAGCAGTACTCATTATATTCACTTAATGATATCTTATTATTCCGAAAATCATCAGTAATCTTCTCGAAAGACTTTGAAAGAAATATCTTATTCATTATCTCTCTTTTTATCTCGATTAAACCCAACTTTACAATCTACATAATCCTGAAATGCTTTCTGTATCATGGCAGGAAGCTTTTCGGCTACTATTTTAGCTGATTTTATCGGCATATTCTCTACTCTCAATGAGAATGTGGCATCTTCCAAATTCTCATTCCTATCGTTTTTAATTGTTACTTGAATCATATGATTATTAATTAGTTAATAGTTTCCCCCGCCCCAAGATTATTCGCTAATAAAAAAGGGACGGGGGATTTTCTTATTTTTGAAGTGTCTAACCCAAAAAACAAGAAAATATGAATAATGAAGAAAAAGTAGTTTCATACTACAAAGAAACTTTAGAGAAAAAAATCGAATGGACTTTCAGACTCCAAAGCACTCTGTTGACTGTTGCATCCGCTACTTTTGCTGTACTTGTTTCTTTAAGCAATCTTTCAACCAACAACGCTTGCAGTCGAATTTTACTATTGGTGGTAATATGTTCAAACGCACTATCCATCCTTTTTTCGTGTATAACCATATACGAGAATCGAGCAATGAGCAACGTGATGATACGCAACGCTCAAAAACGGGTAGAAGAATATATCCTCTATAGCTTATACAATTCCAAAATGACCGTAACGCCAGCCGTACCACGCAATAAATTCTTCGCAATTTGTGAGTCAATTTCCTACATTTCATTTCTATTTTTTATTATTAGTTTAACAGCCTATGCAATTTATAAGATACACACGCAGTTGTAACGTCAATTAAACATTGAAGTGATGAACGGATTCGAACCGCTGACATCATGCAAAGCATGCGCTCTACCAACTGAACTACATCACTCTTATATGTTATTTCATTAATTATATCTATATACTTACCGAAACCCTCTGCTATTCGGTTGCAGGGCATTTTTTGAACCTCGCCTTTATCGCTAACCACGGTTCTACTCCGATGTACCAAACCACCGTCTTACTACAGCCCACTACCTACTCTCACGAGCTTCGTATTCCTGCTACGTAAGCCATATATGTTTTCACAATTTCAAAGAACTCTTCTCTGTTGTTCCCAGTCTCCTTTCAAAGGCAGGCTCAAAGACCGGACTGGGTACCGGATAACCGGCGGTTTGGTTTGACTTAGTGAGGGCTATTTAGTAGCTTCGTTTGTTATTGCACGAAGAACAACAGAAGCAGCATCCAGAGATTCTTTAACCCTTGCAAGTTTATTGGATTCACTTTGCCACCATTCTTTGTACATGTTAGTCGATTCTCTCTGTACTTTTACTTCATTCTTTAATGATTCATTCTCTACACGTAGTTCACCAACAATTTTTTCATTCTCAAAAACTTTCGCTTTTAAATCGTCTTCATTAGCGATACTTCTATCAAGATTCGTAGACAGTTTTTCTATCCTCTCGATAAGCTGTTCCTTAGAAAAATTCTGTAGTTCCATAATTGTAATATTTATAAGTTATTAATCTCCGACATAATGTGCACCATATTGAGTGCTGTTAGGGTTGTAGTAAGCAGAAGAAGGAATATTAAGATTATTGTATTCCTTACTTGGAGTAGCTTTAGCCGCTTTACTTATTGCCTCGTTTCTTTCTGATACGAATTTATCCGTTCTTACTTTAACCGCTTCCGGTGAACAATATTCTTGAAGTTTAGCGAAGCTCCATGCTGATTTTAAGCACTCTGAAAATGTTTTTCCACCCTTCTTATAATTGCGGTGTGCCGACTTCATGATTTGTGATAAATTGTAGCTCATAATTCTCTGTTTTTAAATTGTTTTATCAATCACTTTTTGTATGTTTGTATGATTGATTGATTTATAATGCAAATATATCCACAAATGAGGATATATTAAAATTTAAAACTTATTTTATATCCCTATTTGTGGATATTTAACTTTTGATTGATTATGATAAACAGAATTAAAGAAGTAATAGCCTATTCAGGACTATCAGAAAGAGCATTTGCACTAAAATGTGGACTAAAGCCTACAACTATTAATAATCAATTAATAGGAAAAAGAGAAATTAGTCTTGCGACAATAATTGCAATTTCATCCTCATTTGAGGAAATATCATCAATTTGGTTACTCCACGGAAAAGGTTCAATGCTTATACAAAAAGAAGAAACAGAGCCAGGATATGAAAAACTGAAAAGCATAGTATATACAATAGCCAATTTGCAGGATGAGATTAACGAAAAGACAGTGCTTACTCAACGACTTTTGGAAGAAAACAAAAAATTAAAGGGTGAATTAGCGATGTTAAAGAATGAACGAAATATAGGATAAAAACAAGCAAACACGATGAAAACAATTATTTTACTTGTATTAACGCTATTCACAATCAAGACATATGCACAAGAAAGTGTATTAGATTTAATCAAGATATCCAAAAGTCAAAAATTACAAGTAAACTATCCACCACAAAGTAATATAGAGAACGCTGGATTTTATTTGCAAAAATCAGCAAAACTACAATATGCAGCAATCGGAGTTAGCATTGTTTCCATAGGTACAATTGTCAGTTCAACTCTGATCAATGATAAATATGAGATAAATACACATACAGGGGTAGTAGAAAAGAAAAACAGTACGGTTAAAACAAGTTTATTAATTGTTGGAGCGACTACATTTGTAGCTGCTGTTTGTTGCGAACTTGTTTCCATCAACTATAAACTGAGAGCTGGTAGGTATTTACAAATGCGAGCAAAAGGAACAGAAGGTAGCATAGCACTAATTTTCTAAAACAATCAAATCTATGACGCAGCATACAGTAAGTAGAATAATGAGAAATACTCTTTTTATACTACCATTTTTATTAGTTCTTATATTTAGTTCATGTTCTGATGACAATATTAACTTAGCAGGAACAACATGGACTTCTGCAAAAGATTGGTACGGCAAAACTCGATTGTCTTTTGAAGAAGGAACTCCTTATTTAAGACCCTTTTTTGCCATTTCCTTTAAATTGAAATCTTTCACAATCTATAATGTTTCAGATGATAATGAAGATTTAGAATATGAATGGAAAAAAACGATATCAGGTACATACACTATAAATGACAATATCGTGAATTTAGTAATAGAGAAAGATAATCAAACAATCCCCTGCGAGATGGAAGGAGATATTATGTATTACAGTGATAGTAAAATGAAATTATACAGACAATAGAGTAATAATCAACTTAAAAATTAAAGGGTGAATTAGCTATGCAAAAGAATGAACGAAATATAGGATAATCCAATAACACATAAATGAAAAAAATACTATTACTAATTTTGGCTACAATGCCATTGATTTGCTTTGCTCAAAAAGTAGACACAAGAGTAGACGATTTTACAGGTGAGAAAGTGGTTACAACATCATGGGAAAAGATTTACTCGGGTGGTGCAACAGGTAAGAATCAAACACGAATAAGATTAAGACATGAAGGCTGTGTAGATTTGATAGAGTTTCGCGTCTTTACAGACTGTGTTACCTCGTGTAGTAAAGGGCAAGAAATGCTCCTCAAAACGAACGAGGGAATTATCAAAGTAAAAAACGTAGAATATACGCTAGCAAAACCAGGGGATTGGAATCCAAATGGTATTAATAGCAAACTAGGAATTTATATTGTATGCTTAGGGAGTGATTTAGAAAAGCTCTCAAACGAAACAGTAACCAAAATGCGGCTAACATTTAGTGATGGATATAGAGACCTTACACTAAAAGATAAAGATTCATCCAAATTAAAAGAATTGTATAACGCTTTTAGCAAAGTTAAATAATGAAAAAGATATTTTATAACAGTACTTAAAATCACACTTCCGTTTTATTGTCGGACACTTTTTAATAAACTCGGTATATAACTATGCCTCAAACAATTGCACTACAAATGATAGGGAAATCCCTATTTTCATTTTTTTTAGCAAGATATACGTCAACTACCGGTACAAAACCCGAATAAACCTGATACTCCATACCCTGTTTTATCGTATCTTTGTACATTATTTACCAGAATAAAAACAATTATGAAGTATTTTGAGTTCACGTTCCACACCGCCCCATGTACCGAAACCGTCAATGACATATTGGCCGCCGTGTTGGGTGAGGTCGGATTTGAAAGCTTTGTCGAATGCGAAAACGGACTGATTGCATATATCCAACAAGTATTATGTGACGAAAACACAATCCGGACTGCAATAAGCGAGTTCCCCTTACCCGATACTGAAATCACCTACACATATACCGAAGCCGAAGATAAAGACTGGAATGAAGAATGGGAGAAAAATTTCTTCCAGCCGATTATTATCGAAAACCGATGTGTGATTCACAGTACTTTCCACCAAAATGTTCCGGAAGCAGAATACGATATCGTTATCAATCCGCAAATGGCTTTCGGAACAGGCCATCATGAAACCACGAGCCTCATCATCGAAGAACTGCTGGACAGCGAATTAAAAGACAAATCCCTGCTTGACATGGGATGCGGAACCTCAATCCTTGCCATCCTGGCACGCATGCGCGGCGCACACCCCTGTACCGCTATTGATATTGACGAATGGTGCGTACGGAATTCAATTGAAAATATCGAATTAAACCATGTTGACAACATCAGCGTTTCGCAAGGAGACGCCTCATCCCTTCACGGAAAAGGCCCCTTCGATGTAATTATAGCTAACATCAATCGGAACATATTGCTGAATGATATGAAACAGTATGTCGCCTGTATGCATCCGGGGTCTGAACTATATATGAGCGGATTTTATGTAGATGATATTGCCGTTATCCGTAAGGAAGCCGAACAGAATGGACTGACTTTCGTGCATTACAAAGAAAAGAACCGCTGGGCAGAAGTAAAATTCATCTACCGCGCATAACCCCACGCTTTCTAACAAACACCTCCATTTTATTACAGTGTGTCAAAACCCAATTTTAGAGGAAATGAGCTTTTCATCTGAAACTTGACACCTTTCACCGGTAATAAAAGACCGTATCAACTCTATTTTTGAATAATGATACGGCTATTTTATGTTTATCAGTCAGAATCTGTAACTGTACCGAATGTCCATCTTAGTTTTGACACACTACACTTTCTAATCGGCTATTTATTGGAAAATCAATGCTTTATCAGCCGGAATAATCCGATAAAACCATCCATTACTTGATTGTCAATCCTTGAAGTTCCTCCAATGTACCGTTAAACACATTCAAATCCACATCCTCCTCAATGCCGGGAACATTTCCCACATCCGTATGTTGCCAAAAATCCCATTTTCCCCGATATTTTACGGAATCAACATAATAATGAGCAATCCAATAAGGATATGCATTGAAAACCGAATCATCCAGATAACGGGTTTTAAACTTATAGGAAGTATAAAGAATCGGCTTTACTCCATAATGAGACTCTATCCGGTCGAGCCAACGTTTAATGCCAGTCTGCAACTCCCGTTTGTCTTTCCTTCCGGTCACTTCCACATCAAGGACAGGAGGCAAGTCACCGGCATCCAGCTTTACCGTACGAATAAAAAAGTCAGCCTGTTTCAGGGCGTCCGTACCTGGAATATAAAAATGATAAGCCCCCCTGATAAATCCGTGACTACGGGCATTGGCAAAATTTACCGAAAAAGCAGTATCGTTATGGTCTCCTCCCTCCGTTGCCTTTATAAAAACAAAATGCAAAGGAATGACTGTTTCCCTACTCCGTTGAAGCCTCTGCCAATCAATTTCACCCTGATAATGAGAAATGTCAATTCCATGAATATCATACCCTGCCGGGATACAAACCCCATATTCCTTTAATCCGTGACAAGGCCGCCAACGATAAGCATAAGGACGGACAAAGAAATAATAGAAAATAACGGAAAAACAACCTGCAATCACCACTGCCAGAACATTGCGAAACCAAACAGGCATAACACAGCCTATTTTCTTTTGTGCTTTCTTGGGCACACGGGAAGACTTGGAAGAAAAAGCCGTTCCTTTTCTCCGGGGAGTAGAATTTGTTTTTTTCTTTTGAACAGCAGATAACGGATTGTTATGTAGCGGCATCACTTAAATCAGTAAACAGTGAATGATGGACAACAGACGGTAAAATAAAACGGTGAACAGCAACCATGCAGATTTTCCGCATGATATCCACCGTTCACCGTAATTGTTTATCACTTATTATTTAGCTTGTTCCAACTGTAACGTTTTAGTCGGCTGGTCACAAACTTCCGTAGGACCAAAATATTGAATCGGTCCCGGATATACATAATCCGTTTCGACAGCCCAACGTTCGCGTTGTGCGGCAAAAGCCTTGAAAGGAGCACCATCCAGTTTTACCAATGCTTTCTGGATAACCGGTTTCATTTCACCGTGACGGCGTTCCATATTCATCATCATGGTGATAGGTACGCCGCCTGCAATCCATTCGGCGGCAGGAGCAGTCGTATTACGAACAGAAGACATATAACCGGTCTTACCGTCGGCAATCAACATAGAAGCCGTATAACCCAAAGAATAACAGTAGTCAGCGTCAAAGTTTGACGGAGCAGCACAACGTCCTTCGTAACCGAAGAAATGATGCTGGGCAGCAAATTTACCAACATACTTGCCCTCTTCTTTCCAAGCAGCCAATTTGGTAGCCACCATTTCAGACAATAACTTCTCTGTTTCAATCAGAGACACCTGGACATTTCCGTGCGGGTCACGGTCCAAAGTCAACTGACGGGCAACCCCTTCCGGTAAACTTGCATAAATGGCAGAATTTTCCGGAGTCAGCTTGCTGATAATATAATCACGCTGGTGAGACTTCTTGATATGAGAGAATTCCTCCGCATTGGCAGCCAGGAAATCATTCAACTCGGCAATCAAGCGCTTCATAGCCGGAATAAACTCAACCAACCCTTCAGGAATCAATACAGTCCCGAAGTTGTGTCCCTGTGCGGCACGGTCTGCCACAACTTTGGCAATATATGTCACGACATCATCCAATGACATATCTTTCGCTTCCACTTCTTCTGAAACGATGCAAACGTTAGGTTGTACCTGCAAAGCACATTCCAACGCAATGTGGGACGCCGAACGTCCCATCAATTTGATAAAATGCCAATACTTACGCGCGGAATTACAGTCACGCTGGATATTTCCGATTACTTCCGCATAAGTCTTGCAAGCAGTATCGAAACCGAAAGAAGTTTCAATCATATCATTCTTCAAGTCGCCGTCAATAGTCTTCGGACAACCGATTACCTGTACGCCATAGTTTTTAGCGGCGTAATATTCCGCCAATACGCAAGCATTCGTATTAGAATCATCGCCTCCGATAATAACCAGTGCTTTGATACCCAATTCCTTGATAATCTCATACCCCTTCTCGAACTGTTCTTCCTTTTCAAGTTTAGTACGTCCGGAACCGATAATATCAAAACCGCCCGTATTACGGTACTCGTCAATAATATCGGCAGTCAGTTCCATATAGTTATGGTCTACCAATCCGCCGGGTCCCAAAATAAATCCGTACAGTTTACTCTCCGGATTCAACTTCTTAATGCCATCGAACAATCCGGAAATAACATTGTGTCCGCCCGGAGCCTGACCACCGGAAAGGATTACACCTACATTCATGGCGGGAAGGCTGACAGACTCACCTGCCTCGAATGTAATCAACGGCATTCCATAAGTGTTAGGGAACAACGCTTTGATAGCTTCCTGATCGGCTACAGACTGAGTAGCTGCACCTGTTACGGCTTTAACAGCTCCTGATGCCAATGCTTTCGGAAGTTTGGGCTGATAAGCAGCCCTTGCGATTTGCAATGCACTTTTAGTCATTTTCTTTATTTTTTATTTAAAGGTGTTAGTAAGTTTCCTGTCAAACTTGAAAAGCGTTGCAAATTTCGCATTTTTCCGTGAATTATAAAAGAGAAGACCGTTTTTATTTTTCGCCTTCATTACAAAGAAGGCAGAGGAAACAGAGCGTTTACAAACAGACAATATCATCCGGCATATCAAAGATTTCCGTAAATATTCAGTATCCGTAACCCCTGCATCCTCTGTGGTAAAACCGGAAAAAAAGGATTATTGTTTCCAGCCGCCTCCGAGCGCCTTATAAAGCTGTACGACAGCAATCAGTTCATCCCTCATAGCATTACTCAGACTAATCTGGGCGTCAAAATACTCACGCTGCGCATCCAACACATCCAGATAATTAATAACTCCGTTGATGTATTGAAGCTGTGCCAAATCCATATAACTTTTAGCCGAACGCTCCAGGTTATTGCGCAATTCGTACACCTCCTTTATCTTGTTAAAATTCACAATCGAATTATGCACCTCCTTAAACGCCGTCAATACGGACTTTTCATAATTATGTACCTCGGCTTCATAAGCCGCCTTCTTCGCCTTCAACGCTGCCCGATTCTTTCCCCAGCCAAAAATAGGAGTCAGCAGAGCCCCCTCCATAATCGCATAAGGAGACTTCAACAGTTCGGACAGATAAGTACTCTCCGTTCCAAAACCACCGGTCAGCGCAATACGCGGGAACATATTCGTATAAGCCACCCCCACTTTCGCATTGGCGGCAATCAACTTCTGTTCCGCCTGGCGAATGTCCGGACGGCGTTCCAACAAAGTAGAAGGCAGGCCTACCGGAAGAGTCTCCGGGAAGTTAAACTCCTGGAGCAAACGAGAACGGGCAATACGGTTGGGATACTCTCCGGCAAGAAAAGCAATGTCATTTTCCTTCAAAGAAATTTTTCGTTCCAAATCCGGAACCAAAGTAGCTGTACGTGCCAATTCCACCTGCGCCTGACGATAAGAAGTCTCCGAGGTCAACCCTCCGGCAAAACGGATACGTGCCAGACGAACCCCCTCCTCACGGGCTTTCAATGTCTGCTTAACAATATCCAGCTCCGTATCCAGGGCCACCAATTCGTAATACGCTTGCGCCACTTCCGCCACGATAGTCATCCGGAGTGCACGCTGTGCTTCAATCGACTGCAAATATTCAGCGATACTCGCCGCTCTCCCCCATCGCAAATTCCCCCAAAGGTCAAGTTCCCACGAAACAAGGAACTGCGCTTCGAAAGTATCCTCTCTCTTGAAGTCGTCCCCCCCATGATTTATCAACTCGCGTTCCGCTGATATTTTCCCACTAATATCGGGAAGCAACGCAGCGGTAGAAATCCGTTTCTGTGCCGCCATTTCTTTCACGCGGGCTGCGGCAATCAACATATCCTTGTTATGTTCCAAAGCACGTTCAATAAGGCTGCGGAGAGTAGAATCCGTATAAATATCTTTCCAATCCTGCTCTCCGAAACTGGCAGAATCCTGCCGGCTCGCCAAGCTGTCGGGCAGATGAAGTTCAGGACGGACATACCCCTTCCCCACTTTACAAGAAGTGAATATTCCTGCAAACAGCAGGAGAACAATATATATTTTTTTTCGTTTCATCAGTTCCTATGTTTTAAAATTTTCGACTTTGTCTTATACACCATCACAAAGAAGAAAGGCACGAGGATAATACCGAATACAATGGCAAATATCATTCCGAAGAACACTCCCGTACCGATTGCCTGGCGGCTTGCCGACCCCGGACCGCTTGCCAATACCATCGGAAGCATGCCGAGCACGAATGCAAGAGACGTCATCAAAATCGGCCGGAAACGTAATCTTGCCGCATAAATGGCAGACTGAATCAGGTCTTCCCCTTTATCCACCTGAATTTTGGCAAACTCCACAATCAGGATAGCATTCTTTGCCGCCAGCCCGACCAGCATCACCAATCCAATCTGGAAATACACATCATTTTCCAGTCCGCACACCCAGACACCCAGGTAAGCCCCCAATGCCGCCACCGGCAAAGAAAGCAATACGGCAATAGGAACTGTCCAGCTTTCATATTGTGCGGCAAGGAAAAGGAATACAAACAAGAATACCAGTGCCAGCACCATACCGGTCTGGCCTCCCGCCTGTTTTTCCTGATAGGAAAGCCCGCTCCACTCCAGTCCGATGTTATCGGGAAGATGCTCCCTCGCAATCTGTTCCATGATTTCCATCGCTTGTCCCGAACTGTATCCCTGTGCAGCAGCTCCGCGAATCACGGCGGTAGTAAACATATTAAAACGCTTGATACTTCCCGGCCCCGTAGTATATGATGCGTTCCCTAAAGACGTCAGCGGAACCATCGCCCCATTGGAAGCCTTTACGAAAAACAAGTTGATGTTATCTTTATGTTCGCGATAAGGAGCCTCCGCCTGGATATATACTTTATATATACGGTTAAACATATTGAAATCATTCACATACACCGAACCCGTATAAGCCTTCATCGTAGAGAACACATCCGCCAAAGGAACCCCCAGCATTTTCACCTTATCCCGATCCACATCAAAATAAAGCTGCGGAATTTCCGATTGCAAAGACGAAGACAATCCGGTCAGTTCCTTACGTTTGGAAGCATAATACATCAATGTATCGGCCGCATCCACCAGATTGTCGAAAGTAGCCTCCCCGCGAGCCTCCAACTGCATTTCGAAACCTCCGGAACTACCCAATCCCGGTATCACCGGAGGAGTGGACAAATAAACCTTACATTCCGGATACTCCTTGAAATGTTCTTCCACCGTATCCATAATCTTCTCGATAGTAGTACTCTTCCGTTCCTCCCAAGGCTTTAAAATAACAGTCAGTTCGGAACGGGCCTGATTACTGCCGACACGCGGACTGCTTCCCGTAACATTCTGTACGTATTCAATGAAAGGATTCTTTTCCAGATAAGCTATGGCACGGTTCGTAACGGCACGGGTACGTTCCAACGTCGCCCCCTCCGGCAATTCAAGCTCAACCTTGAAATACCCCTGGTCTTCCACCGGCAGAAAGCTGGTAGGAATCATGCGATGAATCAGCAAGATAGCAATCAGTACCATCCCGAAAGCGCTCAAAACCCGGCGGGGATGCTTGATTGTACGGGTCACGGCAGCCACATACTTATTACTTCCGATACCCAGCCATTCATTAATCTTCCTGAAAACGATATTTTTCTTTTTTCCGCCATCCGGCTTCAAAATCAGCGAACACATCACAGGGCTCAAGGTTAAAGCGACCACTGTGGAAATAAGTACGGATACAACAATCGTCACCGTAAACTGACGATACAACTGTCCTGTAATCCCACTCAGGAAACTAACCGGGACAAACACCGCAGCCAACACCAGTGAAGTGGCAATCAAAGCGCTTGCCAACCCGTCCATAGCCTTCTTCGTCGCCTCGTAAGGACTCAAATGCTCCGTTTCCATAATATGCTCCACACCTTCCACGACCACAATCGCATCGTCCACAACGATACCGATGGCAAGAATCAGTCCGAGCAAAGTCAAAATATTCAAAGAAAAACCGAATATCAGCATGAATCCGAAAGTACCAATCAACGATATAGGCACCGCCACTACCGGAATCAACGTCGCACGCCAACTCTGCAAAGACAGATATACCACCAGAACCACCAGGACCAACGCTTCAAACAACGTCTTATACACCTCATGGATAGATTCGGAAATATAAGTCGTCATATCAAACGGAACCTCATAACTCAAGCCCTCCGGAAAGTTCTCGCTGATTTCGTCCATCGCCTCTTTCACCCTTTCGGCAACTTCCATCGCATTAGCACCCGGCAACATATAAATGGCAAGCACAGCGGCATTTTCACCGTTAATTCCACTCTCCGTATTATATGAAGAAGCCTCCAACGACACACGCGCCACATCTTTCAACCGGATTATGGAACCGTTGGTATTAGCGCGTACCACAATATCCTCAAACTGTCCCACCGTCGAAAGACGTCCCTGTGTAGTGATAGGAATAGTAATATCCAATCCCTCTACCGGCTGTTGCCCTAACACCCCTGCCGCCGATTCACGGTTCTGGTCCTTCAAAGCATTCTGTAAATCCTGTACGGTGAGCCCGAAATTCGCCAGCTTGTCAGGCTGTGCCCATATCTGCATGGCATAATAACGGCTGCCGACATTAGAAACACGCCCCACACCCGGAATACGGCGAATCACGTCAAGCACATTAATCGTAGCGAAATTACTCAGGTAAATCTCGTCAAATTTCGGGTCAGTAGAAGTCAGACAGATTGTCATCAACTGGCTGGGCGCCTGTTTTTCCACAGAAATACCGTTCTGAATCACTTCCGCCGGAAGACGGGACTCCGCCAGTTTCACACGATTCTGAATCTCAACCGCAGCCAAGTCCGGGTCAGCCGACACATCAAAGGTAACCGTCGCCGAGAAACCTCCGGAATTGGAACTGTTCGATTCCATATAAAGCATCCCCGGCGTACCGTTGATTTCCTGTTCAATAGGAGTAGCTACCGCCTGAGATACGGTCAGCGCACTGGCACCCGGATAAGAAGCGCTGATTTTTACCACCGGAGGGGTAATTTGCGGATATTGGTCTATCGGAAGCATCGTCAGACCGATAATTCCGATAATCACGATTACGATAGAGATAACAGCCGAGAAAACCGGCCTGTCTATAAAAAAAGTCACTTTCATCGCTTATTCTCCTTTCGCGTTATCTTTCATTACCAGCTGCAGCATCTTCCTCCTCTTCCGGTTTGACGGCACGTATCTTCATACCCGGCGTCAGTTTATGGAAGCCTTCCACGACAACCTTCTCGCCCCATGCCAATCCTCTTTCCACCACGACATTATTGCCTACCTCCGGTCCCAGCTCGATAAACCGTTTCTCTACCGTACTGTCCCTGCGCATGGCGTAAATATACGCCCCGCCTTTTTCAATCGTGACAGCCTTCATCGGAACAACCAGTGCGCCTTCGCGGACATCCAGCAACAGTTTCACTTTTGTAAACTGTCCCGGCAATAACACCTGCTTGGGATTAGGCATCTCCGCACGCACGGAAAAAGTACCCGTCTGCGGGTCCACCTGCGGTTCGGCGAAGTCCACATAACCCTTATGGGGATAAACAGTATTGTCCGCCAATGTAATCGTAATGTTCGGCTGCCAAGAACGGGTAGAATCCTGCTGGCCCAGATTGATATTCCTTTCCTTACTTTTCAGATAATCGAGTGCCGTCATGTTGAAATCGACCAATACCGTGTCACTCTTCACGATAGTGGCAAGCAGGGATTTTCCTCCGGGACCCACCAAAGTACCCAAATCCACATTTCGTTCACTGATGTGCCCCGACAAAGGAGAACGGACAATGGTATAGCCCAATTCAAGTTCAGCCTGCGCCAAATCCGCCTCACTCATAGCCACTGTCGCTACGGCGCTCTCATAAGCAGCCTCAGCATTGTCCAAATCCAACTGGCTTGCAGCATTCTGCTCAAACAGCGGACGAATACGTTTCAAGTCACGTTCCGCCTTCAACGCCTGCGCCTCGTCCTTCTTCAACTGCGCCCTGGCCTTATCGGCCTTTGCCCGATACTGGTCCTGATTGATAACAAACAACACCTGGTTTTTATTCACATACGTACCTTCGGCAAAAAGCATATTCTCCAAATAACCTTCCACCCTGGCACGCACTTCGACGAACTGCTGGGCACGAATCCGCCCTACATATTCCCCGTATATTTCCACATCGTCTTTCACTACCGGTTCTACAATAACTGTCGGCATCTCCGGGACAGGCTTCTGAGGCCGGGTCAGTATCCAATATACGCCTAAGACAATTACCATACAGATTATAGCAGCAATGGTTCTCTTTCTCCTCAGTTTCAACTCATGTTTCGAAAAGAATAATCTCATATCGAATCTTACTTAATTAATTTAACTTATGTTTGTTATACCCACGATTGTACAATTTGTATGCCAAAATTACTCATTTTTATTATTCGCTAATAATCAAAGCCTTATATTTTTTCTTTCCTCCCCATACAAACGGACAGATGGGGAACAAAGCGAAAATATGTAGAATTAATCTACATTTCCAACTTTTGGAACATTTTTTTCAATTCCCATTTCAACAACTAAACAAATTATCCCCTACATTTGTATTATAATATACAATCAACACCAGACCATGTTCCAATGAAAAAACAAATTCTCTCAACATTAGTTTTATTAACCTGCCTGTTACTGCCTTTTTCCTCATACTCACAAGAGCAGCGTAAAAAAGTCGGCGTAGTTTTAAGCGGCGGCGGCGCAAAAGGAATGGCGCACATCAAAGCGCTAAAAGTAATCGAAGAAGCCGGTATTCCTATCGATTACATAGCCGGAACCAGTATGGGGGCCATCGTCGGAGGGCTCTATGCAATAGGTTACACTCCGGAACAACTGGACAGCATGGTACGGAAGCAAGACTGGACATTTATCCTAAGCGACCGTATAAAACGGAGCGCCATGTCGCTGACAGAACGCGAACGGTCGGAACAGTTTATAGTCTCGATACCCTTTACCAAGAATCCCAAAGAAGCCGCTTCGGGAGGCATTATCAAAGGAAAGAACCTCGCCAGTCTTTTTTCAGACCTGACTATGGGCTACCATGATTCCATCAATTTCAACAAGCTGCCCATTCCTTTTGCGTGCGTAGCGGCAAATGTGGTAAACGGAGAGCCTGTCATATTCCATGACGGCGTCTTATCAACCGCTATGCGTGCCAGCATGGCTATTCCGGGCGTATTTACTCCGGTACGGCAAGACAGCATGGTCCTGGTAGACGGTGGAATTGTAAACAATTATCCGGCAGATGTAGTCAAAGCGATGGGGGCTGACGTCATCATCGGGGTAGACGTGCAGAACACCCTCAAGAAAGCGGATAAATTAAACAGCGCTCCCGATATCCTGGGACAAATCGTAGACCTCACCTGTCAAGCGAATCATGAAAAGAATGTAGATCTCACAGACACCTACATCCGTGTCAACGTGGAAGGATACTCTTCCGCGAGCTTCACCCCGGCTGCCATCGACACCCTGATGCGAAGAGGTGAAGAAGCCGCCAGAAAACAATGGGACTCCCTGCTTGCCTTAAAAAAGAAAATAGGAATATCCGAAGACTACATTCCGAAACAACACGGACCGTATTCCTCCCTGTCCAATGTACGTACCGTTTATGTGACGGACATATCATTTTCAGGCGTAGAAGCCGACGATAAAAAATGGCTAATGAAGAAATGCAACCTGAAAGAAAACAGCTACGTCACGACCCAGCAGATAGAGCAGGCATTGTACCAGCTACGGGGCAGCCAATCTTATTCCAGCGCCAGCTACACATTAACGGACACACCGGATGGATACCATCTCAACTTTCTGCTGGAAGAGAAATATGAAAAAAGAATCAACCTCGGCATCCGTTTCGATTCGGAAGAAATAGCCTCCCTGCTGATTAACGGAACGATGGAACTCAAAACCCGTATCCCTTCCCGCCTGTCTCTCACGGGACGGTTGGGAAAACGTTACGCCGCCCGTATAGACTATACGCTCGAACCCATGCAACAACGTAATTTCAACTTCTCGTACATGTTCCAATATAATGACATAAACATCTATGAAGAAGGAGGACGGGCCTATAACACCACTTATAAATACCATCTGGCAGAGTTCGGTTTCTCAGATGTATGGTATAAAAACTTCCGCTTCGGTTTCGGACTCCGTTTCGAATATTACAAATACAAAGATTTCCTGTTCAAGAAACCCGAAATATCCGACCTGAAAGTAGAATCGGAACATTTTTTAAGCTATTTCGCCCAAGTACAGTACAATACGTATGACAAAGGACGCTTCCCTTCCAAAGGAAGCGATTTCAGAGCCGCCTATTCACTCTATACGGACAACATGGCGCAATACAACGAACACGCCCCATTCTCGGCCCTGAACGCCTCATGGGCAAGCGTCATTCCCGTGACCCGCCGTTTTTCCGTCATCCCCTCCATTTACGGACGTATCCTGATTGGAAAAGATTTTCCCTACCCGTTGCAGAATGCCGTCGGCGGCGAAGTCCCCGGTTTCTACATTCCGCAGCAACTTCCTTTTGCCGGAATTACCAATCTGGAACTGATGGATAATACCCTCATGATTGCATCCCTGAAATTCAGACAACGCATGGGAGCTATCCATTATCTCACGCTGACGGGCAACTACGGGCTGACAGACAGCAGTTTTTTCAACATACTGAAAGGAAAGCAATTATTCGGTGTCAGTGTCGGTTACGGCATGGACAGCATCTTCGGTCCGTTGGAAATATCACTGGGATACTCCAGCCAGACAGACAAAGGAAGTTGCTTTGTGAACTTAGGGTACTATTTCTGACACCGGGATATCATAAGCCACACTCCATATCATACAAACTTTTCCCGTTTTTGCAGGTTCAGCAAACCTAGCATCGTCCAAATCAGGCTGGCGGAAAAAAGGAATATGCGGTTTTTGACAAGTATTCCTTCCCAAATCATCGGATGGAAATTGTCAGGGACACGGAAAGGATTCAACAGGACATTCCAAAAAGAACGGCTGATGCTATCCATGTTGCTGAAAAACATCAATGCAATACCGATGACAATCACCAGTACCGCCGTTCCGTTCCCGCTCCGGGTAATAGTAGAAAACATAAAAGTCATACTCCCGAAAAAAAGGACCGGAAACATTAACTGCAAAGACATTTCAAAAGGATTAACCGGATACAGCAGCAAGATGGCTATGTACGAAAATACGATTAAAATAACGAAAATAGCCACATAAATCATCAGCAACCGCACTCCCCATACTTTATACCGGTAATCGGGAATACCGAAAAGAATCTCCAATATCCGGCTGTCCTCGTCATTCTGGATGCCAAAGACAGCCGGATAAAATATCAACAGCAAACATGGAAACATCAGTATATTATAAATAAGCCCTTCATTAATCTCCGCCCGGTTCCACGCACTCTGGAACATAAAAAAGGCGAAGAATCCAAATGCCGCCAATAAAAACCAAAAGAACTTCCCGGCAAAAATAATCTTCAGATTATATTTCACCACTTTAGGCAACAGCTTTATCAATTGATTAAATGTCATACCCTTCCTTTCTTTTAATTCATATTCTTCAACAAGCAGAGATAAGCGTCTTCCAGGTTCGCTTCCACCTTTTCGGCCCCTTCATAAGGCTGTTCAACGGAAAGATAGCGGACACGGATAGTATCCCCTTGCTGGATATGATGTATTACCAACGACTTATCCAACACTTTTTCAAATTCCGCCTTATCTATATTGAACTGCCATACTTTTCCATTAGCCATTTCCACCATATCCGCAGGGTCGCCGAAATACTTCAATTCACCCCTGTTTATCACCACCACCTGGTTGCAGGAACTGGATATATCCTCGATGATGTGAGTAGAAAAAATGACGACGCGCTCTTTACTCAACTCCACCAACAAATTGCGGAAACGAATGCGCTCGCGGGGGTCGAGCCCTGCCGTAGGTTCGTCAACCACCAGAATACGCGGCAAATGGAGCAAAATCAACGCGATACCGATTCTCTGTTTCATTCCTCCCGAAAAAGAACCGATATTTTCGTCTTTCCGTTCATACATGTGCACCGCTTTCAAGACATACTCCAAACGTTCCTTCCGTACGCCCTCATCCACAATTCCTTTCAGTATAGCCTGGTAATCAAGGAATTCCCACGACGTCATATTCTCGTAAGTGCCGAACTCCTGCGGCAGGAATCCTATCAGGCTCTGCAGTTCCTCCCTATAAACGCGGGTATCCATGCCGTTAATCCAAATACTGCCGTAACTTTGCTCGAATATGCCGCATATTATACGCATCAAAGTAGATTTCCCGGCTCCGTTAGGCCCCAAAAGCCCGAACATACCCGTCTGAATCTCAAACGATACCCCACGCAACGCTTTGAAAGGTTTACGCCGTTTTCCGAGCAAAGGTATGCTTTTCACCATACGGAAATAAGAACGGCGAAGCCCGGCAAACCGTCCGGTGACACGTTCAATGTTTATATTACGGTCATATAAATACTGGGAGGTGACATAAACGGCAATCCCCATCAGCCACAACCCTCCAATCATGACAACCAAACCGTTATTATCCATCTTCCTGAACAGTTCGAACAAGATGACAGGAGGAAGCCCCCAGAATATCAAGCGGTTTGCAATCTTCACTCCCCTGCTGTTCTCATAACGCTCGTATAAATAAGAACGTATCTTTCTCCACAGATACAACGCCGAAGCGTAAATAGCGAACGAGAACAAGAATATCCAAAGCCTGTGCTGAATAAAGAAATAAGTGAAATAAATGCCGAATACCAATATGCCGAATTGCCACAACACATTGGTAAAATCTTTCAGGGAACGATACTCGCCGGTCAATCCCAACCGTTTACGTATCTGCAAGCCGCTGTGCCACTGACGGCTGAAACGGCCCGGCCAATCATATATCTTAACCAAGTTCCTGACAGATATACGTATCTCTTCACCCGGAGCTATCACTTCCGATTTCGCCCTTCTGAGACTAGTCTGCGCAAAATAAGTCATGCCCGGTATGCCTGCAACCAATACGACAAAATAGACCGACTGCCAAAGCGCCCCTTCCGCATACAACCAGATACCGGCGACGCCGAGTACAAAAAGAATAAAGTGGAAAAGCCACATCTTACGGGATAACGAACGATACCATTGAAGCACATTCTCCAACCCCATACAAACAGTAGGAATTAAAATCAGCGTTAATAAAGCCGAGAAAAGAAGTCCGCCGATTACCGTGATGGCAAAAGGAGCCCCAATGGCTCCGGCATACTCCGTGTCTCCCATAGCCAACGGAAGCATGGCGGCAATCGTCGTGATTGAAGTAATCAGAATCGGACGGATACGCGACATGCCCGCAACCATTAACGCCCGGTTCCGGCGATATCCCCTTTTACGCAAAATATTGGCATAATCTATCAGAATAATCCCGTTATTGACAACTACCCCCAACAGAATCAGAAATCCGGTCAGCGTATTCGCGTTCATCAAACTATTGCTTGAAAGCAACAACGCCAATAAAGAACCGATAGCAGCCAACGGAATCGTAAAGAGCAAAACAAAAGGAGTCACCACGGATTCGAACACAGAAGCAAGTATCATGAAAATCAGAAGAAAAGCCGCCAGAATGAGAAATTTGAAATCCCCGAACTGGTCTTCCTCATGAAACACCTGCAAAGCGACGCCGGACGGAAGATTATAACCGGCAATCAACTGGTCCACATCAGACCGGTAAGTCTCCAGCAACTCTTTCGAAGACTGCACATTCTTTGAAAAATTATAATACACCTCGAGTTGCTTGTCCTGGTTGACACGTATAATCCGCGAACGCCCGCGGCCATAATTCATAGACGCTATATCTTCCAGATTATGCATTCCTCCCTTTTCATTTTCAATCCGGACCGCCCGCAAGTCATCCACCGTCTTCGTCCTCTGGACTTTCTCCCGTCCTTCTTCCGTCTCCTCTTCCCGAATCTCGTCGCGGATGATGATATCATACTTATCCTCTCCCACTTTAAAAGCCACCTCCGAAGAGAGCTCATTATTAAGTGCCGTCAATCCGGAAGTTATATCAGTACGGTTGATTTCATAAGCAGTCAGCAGAATCGGGTCAAAATTCAGGTTGATTTCCGCCTGGCGAGGAGTGTACGAAACATGGGTATGCTGCACAAACTCCTGCTCATCCAGTAAATAGCGTATCTCCTCAGCCACCATCTGCATCATTTCAAAATCGGAACCTCTCACCACCACCCGTTCACTGTTATCACCGATACCCAGCAAACGCATAAATCCGCCGAGACTGCTCAAAGCAGAATTCTCCTGTCCCCCTCCCATAGCATCGGAGACATAGATTTCCGCTCCGTTGATGTTCGATACCTTAGACTGGACATCCGACTTGATATCCGTTATTTTCCGCTTGCCTATCTTTTGATAATCTTTCTGCAAAACGAGAGTAATAGTCGCCTCTTTCTCCCGGACACGACAAATCAAGTCTTTTTTCTCCGGGAAATCCGCCAGACGCTCTTCCAGTACCCTGACGATTTTGTCCGTGTTGTCAAGTGTGCTTCCGGTAGGCATCACGACACTTATGTTAAAACGGTCCGAATCAATTTCCTTCATCTGCTGCACATTCAAAGTCAGCGACAAAATCAAAGTGGCAAAAAGCAAAATCACGGCTCCGAATATGGTAATTCCTGGATTACGCATACAAGTTTTCAACAAAACCAGATAAACCTGCATCGGTCGCTGGACAACCGAAACCTTCTCATAAACGAGACTCCGCCCTTTTTTCCTTTTCAGGATAACATAAGTAACCATCGGAATGAAAAGCAGAGCCACAAACAACGAGACAGTCAGCGTGGATATGATAGACACCCCGATATGATGCCCAATCAGTTTTATCAGGAAATTATCGGAAAAAACGAACGGCAAGAATACGGTGACCGTAGTCAACGTGGCTGCCACAATAGAACGCCACACCTCTTTGGTCCCCTGAGTAACCGAACGTTCGGGCGTACAACCGCTTCCGGACAAACGGTAAATATTCTCAAGCACCACGACGCTATTATCCAGCAACATCCCGATAGCGAGCGCCATTCCGACCAAAGTAAGGCTATTGAGCGTAATGCCGGAAGCATAAAAAAAGTTGAAAGCCGTATAGACTGAAATCGGGATGGAAAGCGCTATGAAGAACACCAACCGTATGTTTTTCAGAAAAAGCCAGAGGATTAAAACAGCCAGCAATCCGCCCACTAGCGCCAGATTAATAATCTGATTGATATTATCCTCCATAATTTCAGCCTTATTCTCCTGGACCACAATTTCCAAATCGAGCGGAACCAACTTCTCGTTCAATTTGCCAATCACATCGGAAACGCGATGAGAAAGCTCAATCAGGTTGACTTGCGAATCATTGAGCAGCGTCACGGAAACAGCCTCCTTTCCATTGACACGGCTATAAGTGGTTTCATCTTTCAAATCGAAAAACACGGTCGCCACATCTTTCAACAGAACAGGTCCGGGAGCCACCACAATATTTTCCAGCTCGGAGACCTCCGTGTACATCGCATTGACATGGACAAAATTCTTACTGTCCGGTTCATTGGCAAAACCGACAAACGTTTTTTCCTGCGTATTCTGCGAAAGCAGAGTGCTGATTTTAGCCGGAGTAAGGTTCAACGCTTTGCATGCCTCCGGATTGAGACGGATTTCAATCGCCTTTTGCCGTCCTCCATAGATATTGACAGATACCACACCGTCTATGTTCTCCAGGTCGGGAAGAATATTATCTTCCACCAAATTCCGGACACGGTCCGCCCCTCCCATGCCGCGCACCTGAAGCACCATAAAATTATTGTTCATCTGAGCAATGTCCACTTTCTGCACCTGCACGGTAAAACCGCTGGGAAAAGAAGCCGCCACCTCGTTCACCTTCTCCTGCAATTTAAGAGAAGTCATCTTAAAATTGACATTCTTCTTAAAATCGACCTGTATGCTCGACTGCCGCCTGTCTATATAAGATTGCAGCTTGTCCACCCCGCCTATCGTACTGACCGCACCTTCAAGCGGAATAACCACCTCCGACTCCACATACGAAGGGTCCATATCCTGTTGCGACGACACCTGGATAAACAGCACCGGAAGTTCCGCGTCAGGCAACAACTCCACCGGAAGCTGCTTATAAGACACATACCCCAAAAGGCTAAGCGCAATGAACAGCATGCAAATCGTAATTCTCCTATGTAATAAAAAGCTCATCTTCAATTCTTTTTAGTTCGGTGATTGACACGCCTTTTTATTTTTTCAAGGACATAATAAACACATGGGATAACCATCAGGCTCATCAAAGTCGAAGTTATCAGCCCTCCTATGACGGCAATCGCCATCGGCGAACGAAGGGAAGCACCTTCCCCGAAACCGAACGTCATCGGAAGCATCGCCAGAATCGTAGTCAGCGTAGTCATGATGATGGGGCGAATACGCTGTTGCCCCGCCTCCACGATAGCATCCGCCAGTTCCATGCCCGCCTGCCCGAGCTGGTTGATACGGTCTACCAGAATGATGGAGTTATTGACGGCAATACCGCCCAGCATCACGATGCCGATGACTCCCATCATATTAATGGTTGTTCCGGTAATAAAGAAAAGCAAGACAGCCCCCACCACTGCCAACGGAATAGTCAGCAGAATCGTAAAAGGATGCAATAACGATTCGAATTGCGACGCCATCACCATATAAACAAGCACAACGGAAAGCAACAAGGCAAACAGCAAGCTGTGCATAGACTCCTGCCGTTTTTCCTCCTCCCCGGTCACCGTGATATTATAATTGGCAGGCAAATCAATATCCTTAACCGCCAGACGGACTTCTTCCGCCACTTTGTCAAGCGACTTCCCCGCCTCCATATTAGCCATTATCCTGCTAATGCGGCTCTGGTTACGGCGCAAAATTTCCTTCGGCGCCTGTCCGTAAGCAATCGTAGCAACCTCATGCAACAGAAATTCTTGCGTGCCGTTTCTGATAACAAGCGTTCCGAGAGCACCCAGCGATATATCCGGCACTTTAATCACAATATCGCGCATCTCCCCGCGATATTCCATTTTGCCCACCTCCTTACCGCTCAATTGTTGCTTTAACTGTTCGATTACCGTAGCGACACTCAAATTATTTATACCGGCAACAGTACGGTCTACCGAAATCACCACTTCCGGCGCACCGTCCTCAACGGAAGTCACCACATCATACAACCCCTCTACTCCAAGCATCCGTTCCTTCACCTCCCCGGTAATCCGCGCTATCTCATCCAGTTCCTCTCCTTTCACTTCCACCACGATAGGCGCCCCTTCGCTGCCCAAAAGCGAACTCAAAGAATTTTCCTCCTGGCGGATAGACAACTCCAGCCCGTCGGGATTCCTTGCCTCCTCAACGAACCGGGCAGTTATCTGTTCCGGTGAAAAGACACACTCCGGCGAGAGAATAACCTTCATTATCGCCGTATTCTCTCCTTCGAATATGGCATTTTCCGAACCGCTTCCTTCTCCTACATGGCTATATACCGTACACAAAGAGTCTCCCCCGACAATGGCATACAACACCTCTTCAAGATTACCCACGGCAGCGGCAGTACGTTCCATAGGCGTTCCTTCGGGCATTTTCACAACAGCAGTAAAAACCTTACTTTCCGTCCGAGGCATAAACTCCGTCCCGATAAACGGAGTCAACAAACCTGTGGCGACAAGCAATAACACCGCCGTCCCAATCACCCACCAACGGCGTTGAATCAACCGGCGGAGCATCCTGCCATATCCTGTAATACGGATAGACTTCACTTCCTCCATCTTTATTTTCTTACCGGAGAGCTGGACATATAGCATCGGAATCACCAGAATAGCGACAAACAGGGAAGACACGAGCGAGAAAGTAACCGTCCACGCCTGGTCTTTGAACAACTCCCCCGAAGCCCCATGAAGATAGACAATGGGAAGAAACACTACAATAGTCGTCAACGTAGAAGCGATGACCGCATTCGCCACCTCCGCGGTTCCGGTGATGACAGCCTCTTTGATACCCTTCCCCTTTTCCTGGTTCCGGAAAATGCTTTCTATGACAACAATGGCATTATCCACCAGCATGCCCGCCCCAAGAGCCAGGCCGCCCAAAGTCATTATATTCAATGTAAGCCCGTTGAAAAACATCAGATTGAAAGTCGCCACAATCGAAATCGGGATAGAAAGGCTGACAATCAGCGTTGTCCCCATTCGACGGAGAAACACGAACAAGACGATGACAGCAAGGATGATACCCGATACCGCACTGCTTTTCACTTCCCCGATAGCACTTTTTATAAACGTCCCCTGATTGGAGATTACCTGAAAATGATAACCGGGCAGAGCATCCTCTATCACAGCCAGCCGCTTGCTCACCTCATCGACCACTTTCACCGTGTTAAAACGCATTTCCTTATAAATGGACAAACCGATGCTGCGCTTCCCGTTGATACGTACGATGTTCTCCGGACGGGCGTTCATGAACTGTACAGTCGCTATTTCTTTCAAGAAAACAGGAGCCTTGTCCGCATCCGTCACAGTTTCCGAAGAATTGTCCTCCGAAGTTTCCTGTTGCCGTACCGGCTTATACCCGACAATCAGATTCTCAAAATCGGCCTCCGTAGAAAACAGGCTCGAACTTTTCACCAGATATTGCAAACCCAGTTCACTCACCTGCCCTCCGGATATACTCTGGTTATTGGACTCGATACGCGAGGCGATATCCTCCATCTTCAATTGGAAAGCATCCAACTTATAAGGGTCGGTCCGGATGGTAAGCGTAGTCACCTCCTCCCCCGAAAGAGTCACGTCGGCAACCCCTTCCAGACGAATCAGCTCATTGCGGATGTAACTGTCCGCAATCTTCCGCAACTCCGCCATATCCGTAATATTCTGATGAGACATGCCCACCAGGACAACCGGCGACAGATTCGCGTCATGCTGTGTAATTTTCAGTTCGGTAATCTCCTTGTCCTGCGCAAACGGGTTCATGGCTTTCTGCAAATCGAGAAAAGCCTCATCCATATCCTTCGTCCAGGCATATTCCACGGTAATCCGCGCCGTCCCTGCCTTAATCACGGAAGAAACCTGCGTAACGTCACTCTGCCGGATAGCCATGGACTCCATATTCTTCACAAATTGTTTTTCAATCTCTTCAGGAGGACGTTCCCCTGCCTTCAATTCGATAAACAGGCGGGGATTATTCAGGTCAGGCAACAAGTCCACGCTCAACTGGTCGTATGACACCTTTCCCAATAATAAAAGGGCCAATACAACCATACAAATCGTAACCGGATTGCCTACTGCAAATTTGATAATATTCTTCATAAGTATTTCCTGTTTTCAAAAGGTGCGTTCATTCCTTAATACGGACAGCTTACTTTTGAATTTTTACTTTAGCGTTTTCCTTCAATGTTTCAAAGCCTTTCACCACCAAGTTGTCATTCACATTGAGCCCGGATAATATTTCAATGTTATATTCATCTTCCAGCCCCGTCTCCAGATTACGCACCTTTGCAGTATTCTTTTCAACGACATATACATATTTACGACGACGGTTCGACAAAATCACCTCTTTAGGAATAATAATGGAACTGTCGGCCCTGTCCACCACAATATCCGCCTTGACAAACATGCCCGGACGTAATTTCAACCGCTGGTTGTCCACCAGTACTTTCCCTTTGAAAGTACGTGTCTCCGAACTGACAGCAGGAGACAATTCACTGATTTTCCCTTTCAAAGTATCACCGGGTATGGTATAATGAGTGATATACACCGGTTGCGCCTCCTTGACATAACGGATACTGCTTTCCGGCAGGTTGATATCCATATACATCCTGTCATATGCCATCAGGCTTACTACCGGTTTGCCCTGTTCCACTCTTATGCCAGCCGTATAATGCGGCAAATCGACAATCACGCCGTCAAACGGAGCCTTAATCTTCATCTTCTCCAGACTGAGCTGCGCATTTTCATAATCATAGCGGGCATTCGTCACTTTGACTTCCGTATTCCGCATTTCACTCATCGTCACCCCGCCCTTCTCGTAAAGCGCTTTTTGTTTCGATTGTTCCTGTTCGGCTATTTCGAGGCTAAGCCGTTTGGCATCAATCGCAATGCCATTCTCATATTCCTTGTCTTCCAGTCGGACAATCAGCGTCCCCTTGCTCACCTTGTCGCCCATCTTGAAAGGCTTTCCCGTCTTCGGATTGGTCTGAAGCTTATAAAAACCGCTCATTTCAGAATTCAGAGACACCCCGTAAGTGGGCTGCACCGTTCCTGTCGTATTAATTAATTTGCTAATCGACCCTTTTTTCAATTCGATGACAGATACCGGAGTCGCAATGTTATTGGGTGCATTCTGTGGCCTTCCGCCACAACCCGCCAATGCTATAGTCGCTAACAAAGAAGATGCAATTAAAATGTGATGTTGTTTCATGGCCTGCTTATTTTTTATCGATTATATCTTTCATCGGGACAATGGGAACATTCTTGTCGAAGTCATACAATGAAAGGATTTTAAGATTAAGTAATTCTATTCTGTAATTGATTAACGCCTGCGTATAAGTTATCTTTTTATTCGATAGCTGCGTCTGGAACTGACTCATCTCCATACCCGTGATATCCCCCTCCCGATAACGGGTCTGGTTCAAATCATAAGTCAACTGGGCATTCTGCACATTCTGTTCGGCAATCTTTATCTGTGTCCTCAGATTCTCAAGGTTACGCCACACCTGGCGGATATTCAGTTCTATATCCACCTTCTCCTCGTAAAATTCGAGTTCATTAATCCGTTGCGCCATCTTTTGCGCCTTGATTCGCGCCCGCTTTTCCCCCCAATCGAAAATCGGGACGGTAAAACTGATTGAGACACGCGGATTCTGTGTCGGATTATCAAACATCCGGTTCAAATGGCGATTATCCCCTATCAACCCGAAAGACAAAGACACATCCCCTTTAAACTCATTCAACGCTTTCGTCTTAATCATTTCGAATTCCAGTTCCTTACTTTCTATTTCCCGCTGGCGAAGTTCCAGACGTGAGCCTAGCCCATGCGTGATAGCCTGTTCCAAATCAACCTGAATCGGCTTTATATCGACTTCGGCAAGCACCATGATATCCTCCTTCAACCCCATCCCCAACGTCTGTTTCAGCTTGTCTTTCGCATTTTCCATGCTCACCTGGTTCTCGTCTACCGACGAACGCGCCGTCGCAAGATTCAGCTCCGCCTGGAAAAGCTCATCCTTAGCAGCCAAATCCGCCTCCACCTTATTCTTTATGATATCATAACTTTGCTGGGCATTAAGCAACTCCTCACGGCTGATTTCCAAATTACTCTGCGCCATGTAAACCGCATAAAACTGTTCCGTTATGCTTTTTTCCGTATTCAACCGCTGCAAGGCATAACTGATATGGGCGTTTTCGTAATCATATTCTATTTGTTTCAGTTCCATCTTCCGCTTGTTGTAAGTGAAAATAGGCTGCGTCAATTGCAGATAAAGGTCGTTGCTGAATGCCCGGTCACTGGTCTTGTTACCTTCCAGGACAGAATTATTGTCCTGCCATCCGAATTTGTTGATTAAGGAAATCGTACCGTCCGTCCATAAAATAGGCTGTTCTATTTGAAAAGTACCGCTGCTGTTGAGCGTTTCATTGGTGTACCACTGCGACAGACGATTGTCGAAACGCCTGTTCTTGCTGTAATCCAACGGATTCAGGTTCAGCGAAAACCGTGATTTCAACGAAGCCTTCTGCGCAACCAGATTCTGCCGGTATTTCTCCAGATTCATATAAGAACGGCGCAAAGAAGGACTGTTCTCCTGCGCAATCTCCATCGCCTTGTCAATCGTCAAAGGGATTTGCCCTTGCGAAGCCAAGGCGGTTCCCATGAAAACAACCATTGTCAGTAGCATTCTTTTCAATAGTAGTAAGTCAAATTGCATATAGTTTGCTGTTTTTAATTAATATCGTTTCACAATCTTCACCGCATCGGCCGTAACGGAACGCAACTTGCATTCATCAGTCAGCACCACCCGGACCGTATCGGAACCAAAGTAATAACTGCCCAGTTGTTCCCAACCTTCATTCGCCTTTCTCAAATCAACGTAAGCCTCCTCCTCCCCGCCGTCGTACCGTACCTTAAAACGATATTCTCCTTGAAGATGGCGGTTCCATCTGAACTCCTCATCCTTAAATACATAATAATACAAATCATACTGCCCGGCCTCCGGCACAGGTATCTTCCATGTAGCCGTCTGGCTGCCGTCTCCGCTCTTTATCACAAAAGCCGAACGGATATACTTCCCGTAATATTTTTCGTTGGTAGTAGCTGTCCATTGCAAAGGAGGACGCCACCAGAATATGCCCGAATATTTAAAAGGCGTCTCCTCCACCTCATCCAGCCATTTAGGCAGAAGCCCCACAACGGGAGGAGCGGAAAGGACGAAAAGAGTGGAATCTTCATTATCCACAATGATTTCTCCCGGCAAGTCGAATGACGATTCCGGCAATATATAAACACTGTCTTTGACTATTCTATTCCGCTCCACCTTGACATTGCCGATATTTTGATTTATCACATTAGGAAGATTGCCGGAAATCATCGTGTTGATTTCAATATTACGAATCTGATCTTCCCAGACAGATACCAGCTTTTTCGTCGTATGGGCAGGCATTTCTATTTTCATTCTAGCCCTGGGGTCCTCTATGGGCTCACTCCACCAGCCGTCCTTGCGGACATTTATATGGATAATTCCCTCATAATCCGAATTATTGCTTACCAGCATATTCAGGACAAAGAGCTCCTCCCCGCCCCTGTTGACGATTTTAGTCAATGTCGGTTCCCCCAGCGAATAGAAAGGAAGAGGCGTCGGTCTCTCCCATTCCCCCAACAGGGAGCGGATATCCGTGCGGCTTATCCTTCCCAACGTATCAAGCATGTTTTCGAATTTTATATTCAGGAAAGTATTGCGTCTCAACATCGAATACAGAGAATCCCTGAAAGCCTCCACCCCCATATTCATCTCCGACCGGGCAAAAAGACGGCTCGCCTCCTGGCCGACAATGTTATTCTGCAAATTGCGCAATTCCACATCGGCCAGCAACTCTTTAAATGTGCGTTTCTCCAACAATAGGATAGCCTTCTCGTTATTGCTGATTCCATTTACCTGGCGTTCCCATCCCCCGTCTTCCGACTTCTTCTGCAGATACAGCTCAATCACCCGGTTGGCTACAGACCATTCCGACGAGAAAATATTATAACGGAAATTATAAATCTGCGGAAAAAGGAAATAAGGGTTCGATTCTGACGAAAGATTGCCTTTCCCCCTGCTGCCCGATGAAAAATTATAATTCCCTTCCGATTGCTGGAACATCCATATAAAATTGTTGAACGTGCGCATCTGCGCCTCCTTTACGCCTATCTCATTATTATTCCCGTACTTCGACCAGCGTATATGGTTCTTGACCTGTTGCTCCACATTCAGGTTATCAAACAACGCCCCCTTTTCAGGAAACAAAATCATTTCCGGCTGCACCGTTTCCTGCGCTTGCGACCAGGCACGCTCATAGCCGGTAAACTGTATCGGCACTTCTATCAAAGACAACCGCTTGAAAGGATAATCCAGCTTATACTCCCGCGCCAGTTGTTCCTTGACATTACGTATAAGCGAAGGAATCGTATCATGGATAGAATCGAACGCCGCCGTGAAGTAATCATGTCCTTCCAGATGCCAGATGCTATACAACACACTGTCCGAAACGATACTCTTCTGCCGGAAATTCCCGATAACCAGCGATACGGTCTGGGAAGGGAAATCCCCCTTAAACGTATAAACCCCGTGCGCGTCACTTTCACTTTCGCCCTGAGAAAGAGGAATCAACCCGTCGAGAGGTTTCACCTTCAAACGGTAATTACTGAAATACGTCTGTTGCCAATCCGGATTTTCATCGCTGTAACCCGTTCCCGCACGGGGATACCAGTAGGTTTCGGGAGTAAGCAGCAGATAGTCCTTTGTCTGGAAACTATACTGTTTATCAATATTGAATAAAGACTCCTTCCTGGAAGCCCGCAACACTTCGGGAGGAATGTCCAGATAACAAAACGAGTTGTCAATCCGCCCGTCATACTTGAATGTCACCAGGGCGGTGTCGCCTTTCGCCAGATTCGTGCCGAAATCCACCAGCACGATTTGCCTGTCACGTTTAAATTGAAGAGACCGCCCGCCCGAACCAACGGAACGTACGGCCAATCCCGGATTCAGGCAGAATGTAAATACGGCGGACGAATCCAGAGCCACCCCCTCCATAGTCACTTCGGATACAAAATCGTCAGGACGCTGTTCTATCGAAAAGTCGTATTGATGGACAAACATCTTCGGAGTATCCACATACCGGTTATTGACATGTGTATATACAGCCCGTATATCGCCCTGGTACAGAATAGAATGTACATGCCGGTATCCGCAGGCAAAGCTCAACAGAAGAGTACAGACAGAAAGAAACATCCACGGATAATTACTGCGTGACGAATGCGGCAAACGCCGGAACAGGGAAATGGTGAAAAAGACAAATGCCAGCCCGGCAAGGAAATAAACGGCACGGTGGTTCAAAATCACCTCCCCGTTGGAAAAGCCCACAATAGTAGACTTTACCAACGGGAGACTATAAGCCATATAATCGAAAAGGTAATAAAACTTATCCTCAATATAAAAAACAGTCAGTCCGATATACCCTAATAAAATGACGAAAGTAAGCGCCTGATTCTTCAACACCAACATCAGAAAGATAGACAAACCGATGATGAAAAGCAAGGTAGGTACGCTAATCAGCAAGAAATAAACCGGATAAGCCATCCAGTCCACCTCCGTCGAGGTCAGATTAAATGCCACCGTGATACCCATGATAATAAGATTGAGCAACAGGAAGACACGCAAGTTGCCCCAGATTTTTCCGATAACGTATTCGGCATTGCTCAACGGACGGACATAAAAGACCTCCGACGTATCCAGCTTCTTGTCCCTTTTCAGGAAGTCGGAAGCCAGGAAGATGGCGATGACAGCCTGCCCCGTATTTAACAGCAACAATATCAAGTAAGGAATATTCGACGGAATGGACGTAGCAATCCAAAATCCGAAAGAATCTTCCGATACGAATAAAAGGAAATTGAAAAAGACGGCGACACCTATGGCGAGTACTGTAAACACTCTGAAGAACCAACTCCTCATTAACAGCTTGCTTTCATATTTCGCTACCGATTGAATATTAGATAAAAAGTTCATATCAGCATATCACGTTTAGTCGTTCGTCCAAAGATTTAATTGATTCTCCATATAATACACATAAGCATGTTCAAGATTGGGAGGAAACGGTTCCGCCTCGTAGCCCTCCACGCTGTCGGCAACGACCTGCACCTCCCAGGCTGCCCCCGACGGGATAGTAGATATGACCGGATATTTTTTATCAATCTCATGCAACTGGTCGCCACCCGCCCTGATTCGCCAGACCTTCCCCTCCGCCTGCCTCAACATATCCTGCGGAGAACCGTAGAAAGAGACTTCCCCCCGGTTCATCAACGCCATATTGTTGCAAGTACTGGAAATATCCCCGACAATATGGGTGGATAAGATGATAGTCACGTCATTCTCGCTGACTTCGGAAAGAAGGTTACGGAAACGGATGCGTTCTTCCGGGTCAAGCCCGGTCGTCGGTTCATCCACAATGATTACCTTCGGGTGATGTATCAATGCCTGCGCAATGCCCAACCGACGTTTCATACCTCCCGACAATTTGTTGGCATATCGTTCCCGGACATCAAACAACCCCACATTTTCAAGCATCTCATCCACCGCCTGCTTTCTTTGCCTGCTCTGGGTCATTCCCGACAAGCGGGCTGCATAATCCAAAAATTCATAGGTTTTATATTTGGCGAAAAAACGGAAGTCCTGAGGAAGATATCCCAAAATGCCGCGAATCTCCTTCCGTTGTTTCATCAAATCGTATCCGCAGATTTCGACCTGCCCGGAAGTCGGTTCCATCAACGCAACCAGAATGCGCATTAAAGTAGATTTGCCGGCGCCATTGGGCCCCAATAAGCCAAACATCCCGGTCGGAATTTCCAGATTGACATTTTTCAATGCGTGATTCCCATTCGGATATATCTTATTGAGGTTTCTAATAGTTATGCTCATGACATTTTATTAGTGTTATGTTGTTATGGCTGATAAAGATAAGCCTTATTTACATTATAAAAGAGACAATTGTACACATTAACTTAAATTAGTAGTCAAATGTCTCCCTAATATCCCCGATACCTCCGGCCGCCACTTAACTTCAAGGTAAAATCCATCCTTGTCATATTCCAGGCAAGATGTTTCAAAATACGGAAAAAGACAACAACGCCCAGCCTTCACGTACCCTGAAAAAGAAGGTAAAAGAAAAGCTCTCACTCACCGGCGGAAGCCCCTCTTTTACCTTGCCATAACTTAACAGACAAACTTAATAATTAACCTTCGAATCAAATGCCTCGGATACGTCCCGTAAAGGAACCGACATACCGCCTCCTTTCTCAAATCCTGAACGGCGTCATTTTCAGATATACCCGGTAATCCTTAATCATCCCCGTCTTGCCGGCTTCCGCCCTCGGTAAATAGGAGAACCCCGTGACAACCTTATCCTCGCCGAGATTAATCACAATCTGATGCGGGAACTTATGCTTAGCCACCGAAGAATAACCGGTATGCCAGAAAGTGGATTCCTGCAAATCGAACACATTCGTCGCAATATTATTCGCCTCCTCAGTCTCTTCACTGTCGGCATAGACCACTTTCCAATGCTGGCGGGACAACGGTTTGCCGTCAGCCCCCAACAACTCCAGCTCTGCGATGGCGGCGAAATCCTTCCCGTCATGGGCATTCAATGCCTCCAGGCAGAAGAAACGAGTCTCCACCTCCTTGCCGAATTTCACGTGTTGCCAACCGTTTCCGGGTTTGAAAGAACCCTCATAAACAGGTGTTTCCCCCGTCAAATCCAAGTTCTCACCAACCTTGCGATGTGCATACGCGGCGCCGTGTACCCGCAGGTTATCGAGAATAGGCTGCCGTAACCCTTCCGTTTCCGGGCGTACAGGTCCGGCCATATCCAATACAATCACCTCATTCTCCCCTTTCTTCAACCAGCATCCCGGCACATATAAGGTCTGTTGCGGTCCGATTTCCCAATACCGCCCGATAGCGTAACCATTCACCCACACCATCCCCTTACTCCAGCCAGTCATATCCAGGAAGGTATCACCGGTTTTATCAAGGGTAAACGTTCCGCGGTAATAAGCGGGATATTTCCGGGGATTATCCTGCTTCACAAACTTCTTATCCCGCGCGAAAGCATAATCAACCGGAATATTATAGACTTTCCAGTTCTTTAATGAAACGGCATCGCCGCCTTCCGATTGGACTTCCACCTTTTCAGTAATGCCTTTCCAATCATAAATACCCTTGCCGAAATTCATGCGTCCCATCGCTTCCACCAGAATATCCAATTGCGCCCCTTCCTTCACAGGCGGAAGAACAACAGTACCTTCCCCTTTCAAACGGCTCAATGTCGCCAGCTTCTTACCATCCAGGAACACCTGCGCCCAGTCATGAGCCTCCGTGATTGTCAAAACCTGTTCCTTTTCAGATGCCGGAAGCACAGTCCGGTACAGGATGCTTCCCCATCCCTGGTCAAACGCCTCCATTGACTGAATCTCTTCACTGACTTTCGGTTCCGGCAAATTATCAAACAATATCGCCACTTCATCCAGGTTGAACGGCGGAATGGAAATAGTCGGAATAGAATCCGGAATCTCCGGTAACGATTCGCCTGCCGGCAGATAACCGCCCAGCAATTTACGCACCTCGAAATATTTGGGAGTCACCCTCCCCGATTCACTGATAGGCGCATCATAGTCATAAGACGTGCAAGTCGGCGAGAAATTCGGGAAATTCGCTCCCCCCCAATGTCCGAAGCTAGTCCCTCCGTGAGTCATATACAAACTGAACGAAATATTGCGGTCGAGCATTTCTTTCATACCTTTCACCAGTTCCTCCGCACTGCGTGTCTCGTGTTTCGCGCCCCAATGGTCGAACCATCCGGACCAGAACTCGCTGCACATCAGCGGAGTATCGGGACGGAGTTCTTTCAGCCGTTCAAATTGCTGGTCGATATTGGCTCCCGTACCAAAATTGACGGTCCAGAGCAAATCATCCAGCGCATTGTTTTCAAAATTAGAATTCCAGTCGCACTGGAACAAAGGAACCCCTGTAAATCCCGCCTGCCTCACAATATCGCGGATAGCGGAAATATAAGGCTTGTCGATGCCGAACGAACCATATTCATTCTCCACCTGCACCATAATAATATTTCCGCCTTCGTTAATCTGAAGACCGGCCAATTGTTTCCCCACTTCGTTCATGAACAGTTTCACACGTTCCATATAATAAGGGTCCTGTTCCCGCAGCTTTATGTCTTTCTTCTTGAGCAACCACCAGGGCAGTCCTCCCATCTCCCATTCCGCACAAACATAAGGACCGGGACGCACAATGACGTACATGCCATTCTCCTGTGCAAGACGGCAGAATGCCGCAATATCCTTTTGACCGGTAAAATCATATTTTCCCTCTTCCGGTTCATGGAAATTCCAGAAGACATAAAGGCAAATGGTATTCATGCCCAAAGCCTTAGCCATTTTAATACGATGTTCCCAATACTCTTTAGGAATACGGGGATAATGAATCTCCGCCGCTTTTACTACAAACGGTTCCCCATTGAGCAGGAAAGTCTTATTCCCCACCTCAAACGTTCCTTTTGAAGACTGGGAACAGGAAACACTGAATACAGCTACCAACCCAATAAGCAAATACGATAAAGGTCTTTTCATCTTCAATCTATTCTATTGTTTTCATGATACATTAAAATTCCAAAGAAATTCACTACCGGCCAATGCCTCTATTCAGACCGATAGTGAATTTAAAAACCAATCCTACTCGATTACCCTGAAAATCCAAACCATTACCTATTGAAAACCGATGCAAAGATGGAATATTCTTCTTATACAAAGGTCTTCAAATCGGTCAAAATAGAGCAATATTCATTCAAGATTATCAAAAGCCGGCCTTTTAATAGCAATTTTTATTCATTATAAAAAAATCCCGTCAATATGTTGTTAATACTATCGACGGGATTGACATCTATAATAAAGGTCAGTTAGTGCGACTTACAACAAAAAAATTCTCCTTCACATCCATCAAAGGCAATCTCCTGAACCGAAAGTCCGGCTATCTACACAATCTTTTATTCCTTCCGCACTATCAGTAATGTATGGCATGGTCTTTCGGAAACTCCCTGCCACTCCACGCTTTCCTGGAAGTCCAGTCTTGGGAGGCCGATGTCCAGAACGAATGACCGGCGGGAAGTCCTAAAGGAAGAAACACTTCGGATGTGATATACATGCTTCCGTTATTACTATACCAATCAGCCAATCCGGTCTGATGTCCTGCAAAACCCAACTGTAAAAACCCCTTCTCATTGAAATTCCCGTCGACAGAAAACAAACGCTTCATGACACAAGTCAACGCATTGCGAACCTGTCCCTCCGGAAGCTCCTCAGGCAGCATTTCTTTCCAGCAAAGCATGGACAAAGGTTGGAAAACTCCCAGACGATAGGTCATGGAACGTCCGAACACGGGAAATGAAGCCTCCGGAGAAATAAAACGTTCCAAAATCATACCGAAACGTTGCATGCGTTTCTTTGCCAATTCCTCCGTCTTCTTTTGCATTTCCAGACTACGGTCATGCAAAACCACCTTATGCTTATTCACCGTCTGCATCACCTGTACGAACATAGGCTGAATCACGTAACTGTTATAATAGTCGAACGCAAAAGTCTCCCCGTCCGAATACCAGCCGTCCCCCACATACCATTCTTCCGCCTTACGGACAGCCGTATGAATGCGGAACAAATCATATTGCGCACCGGCCTCCATCAAAAAAGACTCTATCATAGCAGAAAACAACAGCCAGTTGGTATAAGGAGGGTCAATACGGCGCAATAGCTGGAACTCCTTGATATACCGCTGTTTGGTCACCTCATCCAGTGGTTCCCACAGTTGCTCTTTCGCACGCAGGAAACTACTCGCGATATATGCGGCATCCACCAAAGGCTGTCCTTCATTTCTCCATAAAAGATAATCGGGACTATCCGGGTCAACCGCATGCACATAACTCTTCAACGCCCATTCGCGAAGTTGTTTGCGCATCTTGCCCTCTTCCGTATCGTCGTCAGGCAAAGCCAGCCACGGAGCAATCCCGGACATCAAACGCCCAAAACACTCCATATAAGTAACGTCTTTGCTCCGTCCGTCCCAGGTAGGACTAATTTCCACCTGCATATTCTTTTTCAGTTCTCCCTTACTCATATTGCTCAATACGGGAGCCGCTATTTTATACGCCATCCGTACCCAATACTCCCGGTCACCGACCTCCTTTGCCTCCTTCACCCTCTCGGCATAAATACTTGAAGAAAAAACAAAGAGAAAAATGAATCCCCAAATCAGCTTGTTTTTCATGTTATCTTGAGTTATTTATCATTCAAATATTTCACCATTTCAGAAGCAGCCAGCAAGAAAGCGCCTACCCCGAAATCGGCCGTCGTTTCCGGTCCTACATTCTTATGTTGGTCCGCCCTTTCGCCAATCGGCTGTACATAACCGATTTTACCGTCAGGCTGCAAAGCTATTTCCGTAAGATATTTCCATCCCCTGCCAATCACCGGTTCATAAGTCGCTTTATCCAGAAAACCGTTATTCACCCCCCAAAGATATCCGTAAATAAAAAATGCAGTACCGCTTGTCTCGCGTCCGGGTGCCTGTTGAGGGTCCAGCAAACTTCTAGTCCAATACCCTTCATCCTGCTGTGCGGCAGCCAACGACTCAGCCATCGACCGGTAGATTCCAATATACTCGGCACGATTCGCATTATCCTCCGGCAAGTCCTGCAGAACTTTAGCCAGACCGGCAAACACCCAGCCGTTGCCTCTCGCCCAGAAATCTTTCAATCCCTGATTTGTCTTATGCTTCGGGTAGATATATTTTCCATCCCGATAAAACAGGGCGCTTTCTTCATCATACATAAGATTTTTAGCATAAGTAAAGTATTCATAGAGCTTATCCAGATATTGCAGATTCCCCGTAACCTTATAAAGCTTAGTCATTACCGGCATCACCATATACAATCCGTCCGCCCACCACCAATAATCATTATTGGGAGTCGACATTTCATATTCCATGACTTCTTTGGCGCGTGCTATCTTATATTCCTCAGGTTCCCTGTCCATATTATACAAATCGATATAAGTCTGGAAGCAAATCTGCCAGTCTCCGAACAACACATGTTCCATTGTTTCCCCGTAATTGTATTTCCATTTGGATTTGTCGTCCGAAGTAGCCCCTTTCCACTGATTCTTTTCAGCCCATGCTTCCGAATACTTTTTGTAAGCCTCATTGCCGGTCACCTCATAAGCAGCGATATTCCCGGTATGATAAGCCGCCGGATGCCAGAAAGCAAAAGCCGGTTCGGGATTTTCCGACTGCCAATAGTCGTTCACCTTTTTAATCGTTTCGATAACTTCGGACTTAGACCACACACTATCGTTAGCAGCCTCACCCTGATTGTTAGCCTTACCTGATTTACATCCTGCCATGCCTGCACTGACAGCACAGCCCAATACCCATAAAGAAAATTTTCTAAGATTCATTGATTACACTGTTTTTCGTGGTTATTATTCGAGCCACAAAGATGCACGGATTTATGAAGAAAAAGGTCCTAATATGAATCAAAACCGTACAATTATCATTCAAAACACCTAAAAAATAATCCTAAACCGCCTTTTCAGTCCTTTTTAAATAAAAAATACCGCCGGTACTTATCAATAAAAATACCGGCAGGATTAACATTCACGGAGAGAACCGGTCAACGCTTGTTTTTCAATTGCCGCAACTCTCTTTTGATATACATATACTTATAAAGCAAATAAACTATCGAAAAAATTCCCGATAAAATAAGAAATGTCAATACCTCTATCATTTTGTTTATTAAATATCTTATTTATTACAAAACAACATCCATAACCGCTAAATATTCCACTCCAAGACTTCCGGTAAACATAAGAATCCAAGTAATGGTCCTGAGTTGGGAAAATCAGAACTACTGTCTTATGCTCCAATCAAATTCACTAAAAGAAAGTTATGGAAGGTGCATAAAACCTTCACATAACTTCTACCAATAATCAATCTTTAAACAATCTTCTTACCTATAAAAACTAATCTAATATTATCTCATAACTACCGCTTTTCAACGATGGAAGAATTATATTATCATTTTCCAGCTTCACATCAACAGATTTACTATTAATCTTCACCCTATTCTTCTTCTTTTTCGGAAGAATAATTACAGCCTCCGTATTACCTGGTATATTGACTTCCATCATAAATGTACGCGCACCTTGACGATAATTTACAATAACCGGTCCTTTAATGGTCGGCACTTTTGCTTTTACCCATTCAAGCCCTCCTAACTGTGGTTTGATTTGAAATCTATTCCAACCCGGTTCTATCGGTTTTACTCCAACCAAATCACGCATAATTACATTGCCGGGAGCTGCTCCCCATATATGACTCCAATCCTGATTGCCTTTATAATCATTTCCCCATGCTTCCATCGTAATGGTACTACCTTCACGAATCATATTATACCAACTCTTTTCATCTGTCGAATTCATTAACGAACGCCCATATTTTCCGTCTCCCCCTGCATAGACAGCCTCCAATAAGAATTGAGCGCCAAAAACGCTGCACGCCATTCCCTTACTGCGGATATAATCCATCACAGATGCTTTATTATCCTCATCAATCAATCCAAAAGCCATTGGAAACATATTAGCATGCAAAGAAGCGTGATTTGTTTTATCACTGTCACGATAACGTTTATTCTTTTTATCCCAAAACATTTTTTGGAAACTTTCCCTTACCAGAACAGCTTTTTTACGGAAAAACTCAGCGTCTTCCTGATTATTAATAGCATCTGCAATATACGACATCAATACTAAAACACGGTAATAATACGCATTAATAACAGATTTATAAGTACCTCCCACATATCCGTCACGCGATGGCCAATCTATAATATCCGAAATACCTCCTTTACGATAAATCTTAGCCATTATAGCCGAATCCTTGCGTAACTCAGTTCCGGATACAGAAATCAAGTGTTTCTCTGTTTCAAAGTCCATCAGGCATTTAGCTTTTAAATCTTCATAATAATAACGAATAGAACGTAAGTCACCCGTATAAAGATAATCATTCCATGCAGTCATTACAGATATCAAAATCCATTCAGTAGGCCAAGTAGCCTTACGCATTGTATATTCATGCGAATAACGCGGTAAATTATATTCCGAATCGACACAATAAGCTGTAAGTTGCCCTATATAATTATCACCCTCATAAGGTTTCCGCTCTCTATCACCGTCAATGAACTGTCCTGTAAATGAAGTAGCTTTCACACTATACTTACATAATTCCCAAACCTTATTTAAGATGCTATCCGGGCTTTCAAAATAAGAAGCCTTCTCATCATAAGGATAATAAGCTGCATTTCTTATTAATAAAATATCATTTGCATCACCCGAATAATTTTCTAACTCTACATAACGGAAAGGAATGACTTGCCCGATATATCCAGGGACTTTGATACTGCCTCCCCCCCGGCGGAAATCAACCTGATAGGTATGTTTTCCTTTACGCAAAGGGAGAGAGTAATCATAATACCGAATCTTACATCTCGGGTCCTTATTCACATATCCGTCAGAAGTCACCGCTTCACCCAAATGCAGCACTATCGTATCACATTCGTATTCAGAGGTCAAATTCAAATATAATTGTCCGCAAAAAGCAGCCTTTCCAAAATCAGCCACAATCCTATTATCTCCCATATTACATATATTGACAGGCATTTCCTGTTCTTTCTGAATAGGATATCGGGCAGTGGCATGTTCCTGTAATTCTCTATCTGTTAAAAAAGTCGCTATTCGAGAATAACCGCTTTCCATTTCCTCCTCATCCCAGATTTTGACTTTCCAATAATATAACTTATTCCCGATAAGAGGCTTGCCGGCATATACAATCCCGGAAGACTGCGCACTCATCACCTTCCCAGAGTCCCATAAATCACCTGTATTTTTATTCAAGTTATTTTCACTGCTGGCTACCAAAATCTGATATGCCGTCTGAGTAACTCCTGATTTTCCATGCGATATGTTCCAACCAAACGCCGGGAATTTAGACAAAATCTTCACACTTTCATTTTTACCGGACATAACGGACTTCCATTCTACCGGAACGATAAATCCTTTTGAAGACTGGTAATCTGTTTGTAATAACAAGTCACATCGCAACTGCTCCGGAACATTCAACTGAGCCCGTGCCGGTAACGCGCCCGATAATAAACAAGAAAAAACGTTCAAAATCAAATAACCCCATTTCATACTTTTTTCGATTTTCATTTTCAGTCCATGTGAAACACTTCTTTCAAAGAAACCGTAACAGGTGAATTATCGGGATTCACCTCCATAATATCTGCCATATAGTCCCACCATCTCTGTACAATAGGTTCAATTCCCATCTCTTGGGAAGACTGTCCTCCCTTCGTTTTCTGAAATGCAAATAAATAGTTACTCTCTTTATCCCAATAAATAGAATAATCAAACACCCCGTTGTCAGCCAACATTTTTTTTAGTTCCGGCCAAATCTCATTATGGCGTTTTTCATACTCAGCCTCACACCCTTGTTTTAAAAACATTTTAAAAGCTTCTCTTTTCATACTAATTAAAATTTAGTTCCTAACAATCCATCAAAACGAAACAATCCGCTCTCGGACACCTCACTAATGACTTTTGTTCAAATATCCTGATAATTTCGGGAAAGAAATCCGATTCACTTATCCTGAGGAATAATCAAAAAACTGAACCCGCACGGGCCGCCTCCACCGTTTTCCAACCGCACCAAGACCTTGTTCCACCCTTGCCGGAACTGAAAAGGAGCGATATGTTCATCAATATTATACCAACTGGTCCCGTAATCGCGCCACACATCCTTACCGTTAATCCAGACCCGGCCGCTGTCATCCGTACCGATAGCCACCAGCATCGTAGTAGCCTCGTCAAAATAAAGCTCCGTATAAGCATAATAAGTAGAATGCCCGGTAGTCACAGGCGGAACATTATGCATAGATTCACTCTGCATAAATTTCCAACGAAGCGTTCCGTCAAGCTGTACCTCATCCCCGATAACCTTCAACGGGTCGGAATCCGTTTCCGCAATCCCTGTCCCTACCTGCCCGTCGGTATAAACAGCATCGAAGTCAATTGAAATTTCAGGCGGATGAACAATGGAGAAATCCTCCCGTCCAAAGCTCTCCCACGGTCCAATCATATACCACGTATTGATATAAAGCCATCCCTTGCGTTCCGCATTTCTGGAGAAACGCCGTCCGGGCAACGCTTGCGCCTTCACCATCTCTTTACTCAACTTCGAACCGGAATAAGCGCTGAACGTCCCCTTTCCGCCTCCGGGAGCTGTCACTTCTCCGGAACCTCCCATCCCCGTACCGGTTCCGTTTCCATTGCCTCCGGGACCTCCATTACCAGGTCTGCCGTCTCCCTGTCCCATACCCGCTCCGGGTTTTCCAGCCTGCCGGACCGCTCCGAATAAACCCTCCAAACGAGATTGCGCCAATCCTGCCTGCCGGGTAGCCTGTCCCAGCAACCCGCGATAATTATTCAAATCGGCAGTACTCTTTATCTGCAATCCCCCGCTGGCATTACTGCCCGCCGAGGTAGCCCATTCTTCTCCCCTCAACTGCATTCTTATCAATTCGTCAAAGCTCGGCATCCGTGAATTACCCGCCTTCAAAGAACTGTACACCTCAGGAAACGACTGCCCCTTAGACAATGACTGCTTGGCAGCGCTCACAGCCAAATGATTCTGCTGAATCTCAGCCTCATAATCACGCAACGCAGCATAAAGTTCCTCTACGGAAGCATTGGCGGGCGGGTTGCCGGCTTTGGGAACCGCCCTTGCTTTCGACGTATCATTCGCATCAGCAGGCGCCCCCCACGGCAATTTCCTTTTTTCCACCTTCGTCAACATATCATCCTTCCGCCGTCTCATTGTCTCGGCCATAGTCCGGAACTTCCTCACCTGCTCTTCCAAATTTTTCTTCACCAGGATTTCCGACTGCTTCACCAACTGCCTGGCATAATCGGCAGGCAATGTCCGTTGTGCCTGTTCCTGTTTCACCTTCTCCATCAAACTCTTCCGGGACTTCTGATTTTTCTGCTGCTTTATCTGCAATTCCACCGTTTCCTGATTTGGAGACGGCATCATCCAAATATAAAGAGCACCTCCCGCAAAACAAACCAGTGATATCACCCATGATAGGATAACCGTCAGACGGCTACTCCCTGTTGTAGTTCTCGTCATACGTCCTGATTCCTATATTAGTTAAGTTATAAAACTGGCAAGCATCCATCACCTCCACAAAACGCCCGAACGGAGTATGCCTGTCCATATCGATACGGATACGCTTTCCCGGATCGGTGATACACGTCTGCCGCAATTGTTCCATCATAAAATTGGTAGAGCAAGGTTGCCCGTCCCAATAAAAGTTACCGTCAGCATCCAATCCCACAATAGCCTGTTTGTCGTCCGGTTTCAATTTTACGGCCGATTGCGAGGTAGGCAAGTCCACAGGAATATCCCTGTTCTTCACTTTCGTCATGGTAGACACCAAAAAGAAAATGAGCAGCAAAAACACGCAGTCTATCAAAGGAGACATCGAGACTTCCGGCTCGTCTTCGTTATTAAATAATGACAATCTCATAGGCTCAATAAGGTTTGCTTCCAAGGCGTACCCGCGTATGCGTGAACCCCTGTATTTGACATTGGTCGAATATCTCTATCACCGTGCTTACCGGCACAGTGCGATAAGCCGTCACATCAATATGAGTTTCCACTCCCCGGCTGTTACGCAAATCGGAAAGAAACGCACTCAAATCTTTCACAGGCAAGTAAGCACTTTCTCCCGAATAGGCGTCATGTCCTACCACCTGATACACATTCTTCTCCTCATCCACTGCGATAATCACTGCCTCTTCGCCCGCCCGCGTAGTGGAAAGGCTCGAAGTCATCGTAGGAAGAGTCAGCGGAATCTGCATCTCCCATTTTTTCATCATCGTAGTCACCAGGAAAAAAATAAGCAACAAAAACACACAGTCTATCAAAGGAGACATCTGTACCTCCACCTTATCTTCTTCATCATAATTCAGTCTCATGCTTTTCCTCCCCGTTGTCCAAATACAATTTGGTAATCACCTCTTCCACCTCTACCTCAACCAATGAAGCCATACGCATAATACGGTTCTTGATGATAAAATACAAAGCAATGGCGGGAGCAGCTATAATCAAACCGGCAGCAGTCGTAATCAATGCCTTGGAGATAGAATCGGACAAAATAGACGCACCGCCTTCATCACCATACAAAGCGACCAGGCCGAACGCTTCAATCATACCGACAACAGTTCCCAGCAGACCAATCAACGGCGCCAGCGAAGCAATGACGGAAAGAGGATAAATACGCGCCAGATGCGTACGTATGTCACGGGCAGCCATATCACCCGCCGTTTGGCTGACAGCTTCACGTCCTGACTTCACATGTTCGAATATGAAACGCAACGAATTAGCCAACGTAGAAGGATACTTGTCACAAGCGGCAAGGGCCCCCTTCAAATCATCATTTGCCAAACACTCCTTGACGCTCTTACACAAAGGTTTGGGAGCCAGACGGCTTTGACGGGAAGTAATCAAGCGTTGGATGGCAATCACAAGAGCAATCAATCCCAACAAATACAGAGGATACATCATCGAACCGCCGGCTTTAATCTGTGCCCCCCAGTCTATCTGTACCCCTTGAGCAGCCGCGATGCTATCTGCAGCAACCTCGTCATATGTCAAGGCGTCATCACTCTCCTCCGCAGGCACAGCAGTAGCGATTTCACTAGGAAGCACCTTGGGAGCATTTTTTATATCATCCTGCGTCTTTGCCAGGAAAATCTCGTCAAACCCCGCATCACGCCTCTCCGGACAGATAAATGACATTCCGGTTAAAGTGACATTACCGAAATCTTTCCAAAGGTCGCGTGTCATCACCATCCAATGTCCCGGCTTATCACCCAGGTTCAGACCGGTCAGCCGGTTAATCAAATCTTTCGGTTCTCCGGCAATATAGGTAAAATCATATTTCTTTCCTTTCTGGTTAGCGGATTTTTCAGAAACATGGAATTTCAGCCCAATCTGTTCTCCTCCCCATTTCACCCACGCAAAAGTGATGTAACGGTATTCACCCGGTCCGGGATTCTCCCGAATGGGAATAGACAGCCCGGTTAGTTCGGCAGGGCTTTTGGAAGCGCTTACATATATATAATTTTCTGTTTTCTTGGAATATCCCCCGTCACGGACATATTTATTATCTTTTATCCATTGAGTTCCACCCGGTAATTTAGTACTGAATAATTCGTACAATCCTTTACCAGACTTTCCGTTTTCCTGTGCTGAAAGCGTATTAGCAAGCAACAGCGTCACTCCCAGGATACACACACCTAATATCCCCTTTTTCAAATCAAATTTCATTTTTGTGTAATTCATGTCTATTCTTCTTTTTTATTATTAATTCTTATAATTACATCCTGCAAATCATCTCGATAATTCACAGTGACAAAGTTCATAAAAATAATAAATAAACGGGTACTCTAATCATTCAAAAAGTTCCAAATCTCTAATATACGACTTTATATAAAGTTCGACAATCATTCAAAAAGGTTCAAAAATAAATCACACCTGAACCTCCCTTTACCAGACAATTATCTATATATCATTATATTCCAGGCATTCACCATATTACTCCGCATGTAATTTTCTCACAGATATCCGATTCCTCTCATTTCGCCTTTTTCACATTTCAGTAGCTACAATGCACGTCCATCCATCCTGATTTTTAAACCGGCATACAGCTTCACTAGATTTTCAACCGACATCAATACGACATAAACAACATCTGCCGTAGCTATAGTTATAGTATTCTCCCATTACCTTGCTTATTTCTGCCGGACGAGCAGGTGATGAATCAGCTTATACTTACGAACAAAATAAAAAACGAAGTCTTTTATACCTTTTTGAATGATTCTTGTACTTTCCTTCTTCGACAAACATATTCTATTCATATTTGAACCTTTTTGAACGAATTACAGACCTTACTTAAGCAAAAGAAGCCTACTTTTGTCAGCACAATTCAGTTATAGAACATTTTCATTTCCAATTTTATATTAATTAAACGCACAAATATGACTAATTCGTTTCTTATTATATTAAAAAATATGATGAAAAACTTTTCATTTCTTACTTTCGTTGTTGTAATCTCCTGTACCTTAACCGGGTGGACGTTCCGGAGCAATGTCAAATATCCTGCCGAAGTAGAAACTGCATTAAACAAGGCAGGCGTTAACCGTGCAGAATTAGAAAAAGCTCTCCGCTACTTTATAGAAAAAGATGACCAACAAATGCTGCAAGCCCTGTATTTCCTTATAAGTAATATGGACATTCATTACACCGAAACTTACGTACTGAAAGACACGCTAGGCAATAACATCCCCTTCCGTGAATTTGATTATCCTGACATTGCTTCGGCTGTAGCAGCTATAGACTCGATGCGTGCTTTTTATGGCGGATTGGTATTTAAGGATACAATTATAGAAGACCTAAAATCTTTGAAGGGAGAATACCTTATTGATAATGTCAATCAGGCTTTCGAGGCGTGGCGTAGCTCCCAGTTCAAAGAAATTCCTTTTGAAGACTTCTGCGAATACATCCTGCCCTATCGTGTCACGGTAGAACCCTTGGAAGCCTGGCGCGAAACGTACCGGCAGAAATACCGATGGATGACCGACAGCTTACAGAATAAGCCATTGGAGCGTGTACTTGAGTATGCCGGCATGGACTACCATTTGTGGTTCACCTCTTCTTACGGACGAAAACCACTGATTGAGGATGAACCGCTTTCCCGCCTTTCTGCCCTGCAACTGCTCTTCCGTAAACGGGGAGCATGCGAAGATATTGCTGCTCTGCAAGTATTCAGTCTCCGTTCACAAGGTATCCCTGCGGCATACGATGTAGTCCCGTGGTGGGCCACTTCGATGGGATCCCATTTTGTCAACACTGTATTCGACAAACGGATGCAGCCTGTCAGACTGGATGTAACAAACAATACCGTTGTCAATCGTAACATGAACCGTGAACCGGCGAAGGTGCTTCGTACCACTTATTCCAAGCAGCCGGATGTCCTCGCGGCCAAAGTGGGCTGGCAAGATATTCCTCCTTGTCATTTGCGTACACTCAATTATAAAGATGTTACTCCCCAATGGTGGGAATCCTCCGATGTAACTGTCGGACTGTCTCCCGATGTACCCAAAGCGGATATTGCTTATGCATACGTCTTCAATTGGGGCAGATGGCGTCCCGCATGGTGGGGCGAAGTAAGAGGCGATTCAGTCACTTTTTCCAATATGCCGAAAGGAATCGTCATTTTGCCTGTCTATTACAAACATGGGCGAGTGGTTCAAGCGGGATATCCACAAGTGCATGCCTACAACCACGAATTGCAATTGACTCCCGACACCGTTCATCGGCGTACGGTAGAAATCAAGCAACAAGACGGATACCTTATCTTCCGCCCCGGCAAGGAGTATGAACTTTTTTACTGGGACAAAGTCTGGAAATCATTAGGAACACAGATTGCTGAAGAGGGCAAAACATCCATCTTCTTCGAAAATGCTCCCGGCAATGTCCTGTTCCGGTTGATTCCGGAGTATTCCGTAGATAAGGAACGACCGTTCATCATTATGCAAGACGGGACACGGTACTGGTGGTAATTAGAATAGATTAAATTAGACAATATAATCCTATTATTAATCAATAAAAAATTTAGAAATGAAGAACTGTTATTTTTTAATTATGTTATTTCTGTTTGTTGGAATGTATTCATGTTCACAAGACGATTTTATGGACAATAGCCTTATTACCGATACATCTAGCACTTGGAAAAAACAATTAGACTACATTGTTGCAGGAGAAGGAAGTAAACTGCTAGTTTTACAAAATTTGGAATTATTGTACTATGATGTACTCACATCCCCACCTGTAAAGAACGATTATGACATTATGAATGATGATTGCTTCCCATTGTATAACGATTCAAATGATATAAATCATTTTCAATTAATGACATACCAAAATATCAAAGAGAAATATAATGAAATATCAAATATTCTTATTGATAAGAAAAAGAAAATATTAAAACGCTTCTCTCAATTGTCGGTTATTGAATTGCATTGGTCAGTTCAGGAAAGACTATTTACTACTCGATGCATTGTATGCGATACATGTGTTGTATATGATGATATTTTGTCAAACTTTAGATATGTAACAGTAAATGATAATAGAGAGCAAATGACTTATTTTCCCAGAACAAAGTCACTTGAAGAAGGTAGTTGGAGTGGTGGAGGTTCTGGTGATTCTAGTGAGTCCAAGAGCGAATGGTTTCAATATGAATATGATAGTGGAGAATATACAGCAACAGATTGGCTAGGCCAAATAAGAGCTAGGGCATCTTGCGTAGTCCGTGTAAAAGGTGAAAAGAAAGATGGGAAAATTAGTATAAAGACAAAAGATGAAAAATGTTATTTTAATGCTAAGGATGGCTTTTCTGCAACGTCAGAAGTTAAATATCTGTCTTTTGAAACTGGAGAAAATGGACATTGTGATTATAAATTTGGAGTTTTGGTCGGAAATTCCGTCGATTTGACTTTATCTTGGAATGGAAGTGGATTTACAATACCAGGTGGTGCACGTGGTAAAACTGGAGGGAAATACGTTATTCCTGAACATTTAACTATACCAATAGAAAAACCATGAATAGAAATATCAAATTATTTAAAACAAAAAAATATATATGGATTATTTTTCTAATTTCATGTATAAATAATGTTCAAGGACAAGCCTCATCTAAGCAGTTTACTACTTTATATACATACGGAGACGTCCCGGTATCCACTAAAATGTGCTTAGAAAATTTATTTTCAAATTTCACCTATTTGTTTGATAATGTTGACTGGATACAGTTGAAGTCTTACAAATATATTGGAATCGTCAAAAAAAACAAGCATTGTAAAAGAATGCTTATTCATAATTTATTAGATCTACCTAAATGGATAATATACGCAGAAGTTCCTTCGGAAAACAGTATGAAGAAGGGCAAGATATCTTTAAATATAGACAAGAAATACTGTTTAGACATAAGTTGTGCTAAGGAAATGGCTTCTTATGCAGTAAATACTCATATAGGAGATGAAATTTATGAGATAGTTTGTACAGTAAACCTTGTGCCATATACGTGCTATATCTTTATCAATCCTAAAACTCTAAAAGTATTTGATATAACTAATATGTGGGGATTTAAAATTCCATTGTCATGTATTGAACCTCAAAATCAAAGAATAAAAAATGAATAAAAAATTAAAGTATATATTGGGGTTTAGTATTTTCCAATTCATTTCCATAGTTGCAATGGGGCAAGTCAGCAAATCTGCAATAAACCACTTTCCTGTACACATCGTGCAACGAATCCACGAGGTCATTTCCATTACACCTGTCAGTGAAGTAACCCAAATGAAACTGGGCACGCACTTTATGCAGCAAGACAGTTTGGCTGCATTAGCCCTGCATCAAACAGGATTGTCCGACACACTCGGCGTCTATTTCCGCACATCAGTTGAAGAATTGCGTAGTATTCTTTCATCCCTGGAATTCAATGCCTACAAATTGAAAATGATGCCACGAAGTTCTTCACGCCTGCGAAAGGTCGTACTTCAAAAAGATGCCTTGCATCTGACTCCTAAACAAGTAGATCATTTATTGAAAGAAAGTGACTGCTTGGAACGTATGAAAGAACAAAAGAAAGAAGACATCCGCGCCATTGAACAACGTAAAGCCGACAGCATTTTGACTCATGCCAAATACCTGACTTATTATGAACTGGAGAATCAGGAAAAAACATCAAAAACTGTAAAGAAATGGCTCACAGACTTGAAAAGAAACTACTTGATGCGTGCGGATATGGACAGCGCAAAACTCTATCAGCCATTATTCCGGTTTGAAAGCGAACAACAGGCTATCATCAGCTATTGGAAAGACTATGGAGATAAGGAAAAAATAAAAGAAGCACAAGCTCATTACGAGGCTCTGAAACCTCGAGATGTGCAAAGGGTGGAAATTTATAAGCAGCTCCCGTCATGGTCCATGATTCGCGAAGTCATCCTGAAACGGGATACGCTAAGTCTGAATTTGGACGAGAACACATTGGATACATTGCTGGCAACATACAACACTTACCTGCAAGTCCGTCAACAAAAGAAGGCGAAGAAAGAAAAGTTTTCTGACAGGGGGCTGGAATGCAAGTTGATCGTCCCCATTCTTACAATGGAACGCATTGACAAATTGTTGGTTGCTAAACGAAGGATACAGGCGGAGAAAAACGCATTGAAACGAATACCGGTATTGGAAAAATATGAATTGGTCAACAATTCAAATCGGAAGGACATATTGAAAGAGTTAACCGATTATGAGTTGAAACTCGGAGTAGCACAAGAATGGGTGAACATTGAACGATCGCAAGAAAACCTATTCAAACTGTGCGATGTGAAGGATCATAAACCTGCAGTTTTGCAGGAGTTGGATAAAAAGGGAAAAGAAGGGAAAAAAGAAAACAGAGAAAACATTTTTTGAATAATAGTCTTTTGATTTTAAAGACGCGTTGTAACATTTAATTAATTATAATACATTTAAAATATGAAATTACAAAAACTTATTTGGGCAGTGGCTTTTTTTACATTATTAATAGGGCTTGGTAGTTGTAGCGAGGAGGAATATATTGAGTCTACATCTTTTACAAACGATGCTATCGGTGATATTACAGTAAAAGTTATTTCAAGTACAGATATCCCCAAAGGGATACGTCCATTAATCCTTAAAGATAAAACAGAACTGGATGAATTTATAAAAGAGATAAACAGTATAAAATTTAATGACTCCCCTTCCATCAAAGGAAATATTATAAGAATAAAAACTAGGACCGAAGGTGGTAGTAGCACTGGAGGAGGTAGTACTGGCGGCGATACTGACGATAGCGATAACACCGATGATACAGATAAAGGGCAAGCTGGATCAAAATCTTTCACTGCTGAATTGGACGCTAATGGAGAATATCAAATAATTATTGATCTTACCTACGCCCAAAAAGGTAAAGGAGATATTTCTGTTTCCAGCAAAAATTATGACACTTGGTATTTTTCTTCTTGGACTCAAGATAGTGCAGCAGCAAGTTGGTTAGGGTCTTCAAGCATCTCCTATGCAATAACAGGAACTATTAAATGGTATGCTATTTTAGAATTGCAGTGGATTGAGTTGACTCGACAATCTTTTACTATAAATGGAACTGAACAAGTATAAATTTATGAAAAATGATTTAGGCTTCATACTAGAAAATTGGGATGCTATTTCTTGCATAATATATACTTTCTCACTAATAGCAGTAGGTTTTGCAATAACTGATAAAGTCAATGTATGGAATAAGATATTGAATATCTTTATAATTCTTTCTTTCCCTATTATTGGCTGTGTTTTTTATATAATTATTAAATCATATAAAAGACGTAAAGCCAAATAGTGAATGATGAAAGTATAAATTTGGGAATATGAATATCAGTAATCCTCCCTTTCTAAGGAATTATCGAGGGCAAGCCGATGACTATTCGTTCTGACAAATGACAAGCGAAAGGTGGCGATTACGGATATTCATTAAACAGCTAAATGGATAAGTAATGATATCGGGGTCATACCCAAATATTGGAATTCGATTTTTGTTTCTTACGAATTACAAGCATTGAATAAAAATTTATAGTAAACTAAAATTCAAAAAGCAATGAAACGTCTTACATATAGCTTATTATGTGTACTCCCCATTATTAATTATTTATGGAGTATCATTTTAGATATGATGCCCAATTTGCCTTTTGATTATATTGCTCAGCAAATTAAGGAGGAACCACCCATTTACGCCACGGCGCATATAATAGGAAGTATATTACTTATTATACTCTTGTATTCGTATCTATTGGTTTGCTACATACGAATACGTCATGGAAAACCAATTAAATTAGTAACCATTTCATGGATGATGATACAGACCGCTTTACATATTACCATGTATGTCTATACGTCTTTCATAGACTACAATGACCATAGAGAATATGCTCTATATATCAATGCTTTTTGGTTTTTCCATTCTTTATTATATTTCATCCCTTTCTATTTGTTGGCATTTTATTTATTCAAGAAAATAGAATTAGTAAGCAAGAAACAGAATAAAGGTGCAATTCAATGAGTAAAACACTTATATATAAGACCCTATGGCGACTCTTGCCAATTTTGAATTATCTATTCTGTATATTTATAGATTGGATTGAATCTCTTAATAATGTAAATAGTGCTAAGCATCCACCCTTATATTGGAATGTATATGTAATTGGCAATTTATTGCTTATTATATGGCTATATCTTTATCTATGGATATGCAGTTCCCGTGATTTTACCAAACAGGCAGTTTTAATAATTACAATTGTATCAGCTTTTCTCCAAACTCTGATACATTTTGGTGTCATTGCATTTGTAACAACCACTACGTATGACCTGTATATATGTAATAACAATGCGTTTCCTATAGGTGAATTTATTTATTCAATGCTTTACTTCATGCCGTTCTATATCGTAGCGTTTGTATTGCGTGGAAAATTATTTCAGATAAAATTAAAATAAACAATATGGTACAAATAATCCCTATTATCCTAGTCCTTGCTATATATATAGTGATTCCAATAACATTGGGCTGGTATTTATTTCTTAAGAATAAAGCATCTATTCCTGAAAAGTGGATATGGATGAATTATCATTCTGATTACAAATTATATAGGTGTATTGGGATACTATATTTATGTTAGCAATAAGAAGAAATAATGAATTATCTATTGATAGCTTCGTTTTGTATATTGTGCGCGGGTACTTTATTCGTAAATACATCTGCCTTTACTGACAATCAAATTCTTCCTAAATGGCTTTTCGCATTTATAGGATTAGGAATAATAGGGCTTGTTTTTTCAGTTATGCTATTGGCTGGGAAAAAATATGCCTGCAATATGAAAGTTCTAAATGCGATGATTATCATTTTATGCGTTCTTCAGGCTGGATATGGAATCTTGCAATTTTGCAATATCTTACCTCCTTCCTCTGACACATATAAAGTGACCGGTAGTTTCGATAATCCCGCCGGATTTGCAGGATGTTTGTGTGCAGGACTACCTTTCACGGTCTATTTCTTACTTGACACAAATACTAAAAGTATACGATGGAGCAGTTGGTTTGCGATGCTTATTATCTCCATCGGTATTTTGATGTCTGAATCCCGCACAGGATTACTTTGTATTGCTATTGTCTCAATTGTTCATTTCGTTTATTACAATGTGAAAAAGCTTCATGGAAGAAAAGCTATTATAGGATTTTGTTTCAGTCTGATGCTTTTTCTTGTCAGTGCCATTCTTCTTTTCAATGTCATCTATCAATGGAAGAAAGATTCTGCAGACGGGCGACTACTGATATGGAAGTGTACATGGGAAATGATAAAAGACAAACCTATCACGGGACATGGCATCGGAGCATTCAAAGCTCACTATATGGATTATCAGGCAAAGTATTTCGAAGAGCATCCGAACAGTCAGTTTACCATGTTAGCGGACAATGTGAAGCATCCGTTCAATGAATTTCTTTCTATCGGCGTATAGTTTGGAGTAATAGGTTGGGGATGCTTGCTGGCTTTGATGATATTCTTAGTCTATTGTTATAGGCGGCATCCATCACAGGAAGGATATGTTTCTTTGTTGGCTTTAGTATCGGTCGCTGTTTTTTCCTCATTTTCTTACCCCTTCACGTATCCTTTTCCTTGGATTATTACTGTATTGGGCATTGGCGTGTTAATAGGGAAAGGTTATGGAAATCTTCGTTTCTCACAAATGAACATGATGAAGAAAGCCATTGCGATCTGTTTGCTGGTCGCAAGTGTTTTTCTGCTTTTTACTGTCGGAAACAGAATAAAGGCTGAAATGAAATGGAAAAGAATATCACGTTTATCACTCCGTGGACAAACATACAGTATGCTTCCACATTATCAACATCTGTTGGCGACTTTAGGTAAAGAACCTTACTTCTTGTACAACTATGCCGCCGAGCTTTGCATTGCCAAGCGTTATGATGATTGTCAAAAAACGGTTTCTGCCTGCCGAAAGTATTGGGCGGATTATGATTTGGAACTGTTGCAGGCTGAAGCACTGATTGGCTTAGAACAATATGAAAAGGCCAAGCACTATCTGGAGAAAGCCGCGAAGATGTGTCCCGTACGATTCGTTCCGCTTTATAGATTGCATTATGTTTATAAAAAAATGAAAAATGAAAAGGAAGCAAGCAGACTGGCACATCTCATTATAGAGAAGCCGGTGAAGGTAGACTCGGATATTGTCAGAGCTATTAAAAGAGAAATGCGTTTGTATTGTGATAAAACGAATTAATTGAAAGAAAAGGGGGTATAGATATGAAGAAGAAATAGAATGAGCTTTATAATGCCAAATTGTAGATTTGATCATCGAATTTTAAAATAATTGTTTTAACCGTCCCGCTAATAGAGACCATAATATTTTTAAATATGAGACTATTTTTTAAATATATACTTATTACTATAATAGTAAATATATCTGTAAATACTGTAGCCCAAGAGGCAAACATACAAAAAGACTCTTTTGCACCCTTACATTCCGTACCGGAATGGATAAAAACTAAAACAACGCCAGAAGAATACCAGTTATGGATGACAATGAGCAGAATATACAAGATAAATTATTCTTTTTTGAATGAAACTATATCTAAAGAAAAACGACAGAACCTTTATGATGACATAAGGGTTATTTGCGATTCTATAGAAGCAGGAAAATATGCGAAATATAAAGGTGGATTGTTCGTTGTGCAGTTAATACCACGTACTGATACAACACTCAATTGGCGAAATGAGGAAACTATTCAGATAGATGAACATATTCGGTATTGTAAGCAAAAGGCCATAATATATCAAAGTGTACAAAAAAAGACTGTATATTTGGAATGTATAGTTTGGTACATATATAATTCACTGAACAAAGAGGTATACATCATAAAATATGAAACCTCTTCTCCTTTGGCGTTCAGCCGTTTTCTCGGTAATCTTCATTTCTCGTTCTTAAAAGAGACGAATGAACTGATAGGGAGTTGCAGCGGAACATTACAATATTGCGACGAAAGACATGAATATCATGGAGAAACTTTTACTAAAACCTTTTCTCTTAAACTCTGATATAAAATGAAGATAGATTTTAATAATATGAAAAGTAGAAATGAAAAAAGATAGGAAATGAAAAGACACTCTTTATTAGGAAAGATAGTTATCACTTCTGCATTCCTAGTATTTCTGGTTAGCTGTAAGAACAGCAAACAAATAGAAAGTGTGGCCTCTAAAAAACAATTTTTGAAGGAACTTCATGAATTAGGATTTTCCATTGTTTATGGAAAAATCTCTCTTGAACCTAAAAAAGACGAAGGGGAGGATGATATCCAAAAGTTATTGGACCTATTTGGAAAAAAGAATGATAACGATTCAAAGCAAGATAAAGATACGATATGGCATAAAGCCTATGAGAAGTCAAAAGAGATTCCTTCAAAATAAATAAACTAACAACAAAAAATAATTTGAAACAATGAGTATACATCGTATTTATTTGAAACAAGTGTCATTATTCTTGGCTGTGTTGTTCCTATTTATCCATATCAATTGCACAGGAGGTCTACGACCTGAATTGCAAAAGATGTTGGAGAATTATAAAAATCACACGCCGTTTGATAGCGTAGGCGATTTGAGTCAATTGAAATTGGTAGATTATGCTTATAAAGGAACAGCTACGTCCCCAAAAGAAAAATTGGCCCTTGTAGAAGCAATCTTTTCGGATCAATCTCCTTTCAGTTTCTCAACAACTGTGTTTGAACGAGATACTGTGGTCACGAAGACCGATACCATTATTACAGAAAATCGATATCCAAAATTTGAGATCCTCTCAATGAGCAAGTTGTTGAGCACAGGTAAGGTGACAGCGGATTCTTTGTCAACTCTGAAACAAATAGCTAAACAATCAATTCTCAATGACCGAGAACCGATTGTTTATGTAGACTTAGATTGGTGCTATAAAGGAAAAATGTACCGTTCAATAGGAATCATTTCAAAATACCAAAGGCAAGAACCATATTTGTCTGATCTTATAACCACTTTCTTAAGCACCGGAAAGACTACATGGAAAAAAAACGTTAGAGAATAGTAGACTTTCGTTTTGTTGCAATTTATATGTGTAATTAAATTATAATTATTAGTATGGTATATTGGCTAGTGAATATCACTTTATTATCGGGCGTTTGGATACTCCCGTTATTTTGGGGATTTTTTCTGTTAAGAAAAAATCGTATTCCTATAGGAATGATCATTTTATGGATGTTTTTTATTCTAGCAACCAGTTATATAGGTGTGTTAGGATGTTACATTTATCTAACTTATTTGAAAGCAAATAAATGATGAACTAAAATCTATGAAGAATATAAACAAATAATCTAAGTAAAAAAATGAAAAGCGCATTATTTTGGCTATCACCTATTATAAATATATTATTAGTCAATTTACTCGAACAAATAGGTTTTAGAAATAAATATATAGTGAATATTAAAGAAAATGATAATATTTTTATAGACCTAATATCATTTCTTTCAGCATTTACCACCTTATATTTCTATCTATATTTAGTTTTTGTTAATAAGTTCAAGACACACAATACAAACGTATTACCTTGTGTTTCTCTATATTCCAGATAATTATGCCACTGATAATTATTTCTTATTATAGAATAGATATTATTTTAATAGACTTTTTATATCCGTGGTTGTATTTTATTCCATTCTATATCATTGTATATTTGCTCAAAAGATAAATACGATGAGCCCAAAGGGATGTCCACGTTAAAAGCAATTTCAGAAGGATTGGAAGCAGCCGAAATCATTCTTTCCGGAAAATAACACATACAGATTCAGAAACAATCAAATTCTCCTTCCCCTTCACAACCCGCTACCACAAGGCGATAGCGGGTGAAGGGGGCATCCTTCACCCAAGCTGTCACTCAAGTCGTCATCCAAATCAGTTCTTTCCTACCCCATTTTTACCACCCGATATACATTTCCATACTTTGTATGCTTTCGTTCAATCCCTGCCGCTATCAATATCTGCGCCAAACTTGCTGGATTCGCTCCACGCATAGCTGCAGGATTCCTCTTCTTTAAACATTGAAATATATCAGCCGCAGAAAGAAGTTCACACTCCTCCTCTCTTTCTGCCAATCGATAACAAGCACGCAGCACATCTTCCACTGGTCCTTGACGGTAAAATGCCATATTGCCCCTTTGCAATTCCTGTTCTTCTTCTTTCGTAAACCAATAACGTTGACCGGACAAGATTGCCGCTTTCAATTGTGCATAAAGTTGTTCATATTCAATCGCTTCACAATCAATAGGACGCTCTACTTCCACGCAAATAAACCTGCGGCTACCAGTCGGGTCAGTAAGCAAATCTTTCCTGTTAGACGTACCGATAAAAGAAGCAATACGAGGCAAGGGGCGGTAGTTTTTCTGATAAGCTTTGCATAGGCTCAATGAAGACATCTGCATCAGATTCTTCAATAACGGCATTTTCGACGGAGCATATTTATCAAATTCATCCAAATTGAGAAGTCCCATCTCCGCCAGTCTGCGTTCCACATTTCCCTGACTTGTCAAATCCACCTTATCCATATAATAACGCCGAAGTACAGGAGGGAGTAAAGACTTACAAAAGGTAGATTTAAAATATCCCTGTTCTGTACTAATGAGCAAGGGAGCTACACTATTCGCATGGTTGCCCATTACCCCCATCCATTGTGCCGTCATCCCCAACATCCAAATACGGAATCCTTTTTCCCACAACGGGGTTTCCGAAACCCGTCGTGCCAAGGCAGACACACGGTCCATGCCATCCCATTCCGGCAATTCATCCAGATAAAGCCTGAAAGGATGATACTCCGCAATACGGGTGGAATAAATGCAACGCGACAAATCACGGTCCCAGCAAGCAATCCCTGATTCATGCGCCTCCAGACAGATTGTATTCAATACACGCTGATTTACAGGTTGAAAACCGTTATTCGTTCTGCCTAGCAGACGGAACTCCGTCTCTTCCGTCAGCATATTATAACGGAAATCATAACGAGACTTCAAGAAATCTTCCACACCCGCCGTCAAATCTTTCATTTTGGATGAAACATCCTTTCTTTTACCTTCCCCGGCTTTTATCGGACTTACCGAAGACTCCGGCGCACACATCATCAACGCCTTGCTCTTTCCACCTTTACGACAGTGATTTACAAATTTCCGCCACAATGCCGTCAACACATTTTTCATTTTCATACTTTTTCGTTTTTAGTATTTAACAGGTGCGAATATAATATCCGGCAGATGGGATTTGCAAGCTTTTAACCTCCTCATTTTCATAAAAATAAACTTATCGTTTTATCCGGTTGTTTCTTGTTTTTCTCCTAATTAAACTTTATCTTTGATGCTGATATTTATGAGTTATCACAGTTATGATAAGATATTATCATAACTGTGATAAAATAGTTTCATTGCAATGATAATTGTTTATCATTATAATGATAAATAATAAATGTCCGGAAGAAAATCAAGAAACATCAGGAAGATAATCTATAAACATCTAAAGAAAAAAGAAAGGCCATGTCAGTAAAATTCGAATTATACAAAACTCCCATGCCGAAGGAGAGAAAAAACAAGGTGAGATACCATGCGCGCCCTATCAGTTACGAAACGGTAGACACAGAAGATTTGATTTACCGGATTCATAGCCGGTGTTCGCTGAGCCCGTCGGACATCATAGCCACGCTGGAAGAATTGAAATATGAAGTAGCCCAATGCCTCAAAGAGGGAAAGAAAGTACATATTGACGGACTGGGATACCTGCAAGTCACCCTTAGTTGCGAAGAGGAAATACGCGACCCCAAAGCCAAACGGGTGCACAAAGTCAAACTGAAAGCCGTCAAGTTCAAGGCTGACAAAGAACTTAAAGCGGAACTCTCCGACATGCATTTCCAACGTTCGAAATACAAGCCGCACTCCGCCGGGCTTTCCGAAATAGAGATAGATATGGAGCTGACGAAATACTTTGCAGAGAATCAGATTATCACCCGGAAAGACTTCCAGCATCTCTGCGGAATGACACAGATTACCGCATACCGCCACATAAAAAGACTGATTGCGGAAAAGAAACTCCAAAACAAAGGGACTACCCATCAACCTATTTACACGCCAGTGCCGGGCAATTACAGAGTTTCCACGGATGTCAAATACAAGGATAAGAAATAGGATAATTATTTGAATGAAGCCCCTGGTGAAAGAACAGCCCTTCACCTGCTATCTCCCGTCAACAAGGGATATCAGAGCAAAGGTGAAGGGCTGCTATTATATTATAACTTTCCCGGAGCTACTCACGGTCACGCCATTCCAAATCACGCGAGTAGTCACCCAAAATCATGCCGCGCCATACTTTTGAATTCGTTTCCCCGTCCAGCGTATATGCAACTCCGTCCAATTTAGAAGTCTTAAAAGCACTGGCTCCCTGGTCACGAGTAGATTCCAGAGGAAAACTGATTCCCAACCATTGAAGAAGAGCAGGCACAGGAAGTACACTCTCCATCATTCTCCCTTCATTTTCCATTGTCTGATAGCAAGTATTGCATAAAGTCGTGTATTTCATCTCACTTAGAAGAACCTGTTGCTGCTTCTCCACATTTTTGCCGTTTTCATTTACAGTTTCCACTGTACAGATTTGAAGTCCTTCCGTAGGCAATTCCCGTTCTACCCGGTTACCTTCTTCATCCAATACGTATTTTTTCACTTTCTTTACCTGGTTTTTCACGATTGTAACAGGATTGCCGAGTTCGTCTACCGTCTCTTCCAACTGCCCCTTATAGAATTTCCAATAACCTATCAGGTTCGGATGTTCTTCTGCCGACAAATTCAACCGGTTACTATACGCTTTTACCTCATCGTCCGTCATGGTCTTGTTCCATATCCGTAATTCCAGAATGTAACGTCCCGCATTTCTTAATTTGTTGCTAAGTACCAAATTCGTATTATCAATGCAGTCGGCGGTCTTTTTGTCAATGTCGGTATCCGTGACTTTCTTTGACGAGGTCTTCCTCAATCCGTCATAATAGGTATAACTGGCGAGTTTGCCCCTTACCCGATATTCTTTTTTCCGGCTTGCCGGAGTCACATTCCCCCACTCGTCTTCTTTCTCGTCGACCGTCACCTCATTCTGGAACAATTCCGAATCATAAAATTTCATGGTAGACGTCAACGTATGAATCATCGGATTAAGGAAGTTCGACCATTGGACATTCGAAGTTCCGTCATCCACTCCCCAGAAGTTGCCGGTAGCCGATGCATAAGTATGGTCGGTCCTCATTTTCCAGGATGACTTAGAAAGGAATTCCAGTCCGTCCTGGTTGGAAGGTACATAACTGCAACTCGCAGAAGGACGGGCCGCCATGATATATTCCACTGTCATCCCATTATTCAATGTATCAATCGAATAAATCTGGCGCATGGTTTTCACTCCTTTCAAGTCAGAAGTCCGGGTGATGGAATCAACGACAATTCCCTTATATGATTTATCGAACCATAATACCTCATCTTCTATCAATCCCGGATTCATTTCCTTGGATACTGAAAAATGCTCGTAATGGAAAATACCGAACATATTACGTTCTTCCAGGCTGTTTCCGCCATATTGCCCGTCGGCCGTGCCTCCGTGGTTGGAAGTAATGATAATCAGCCAGTCCTCATAATAATAATTAGTCCGCGCCCTGACTGCCTCAAGCAACTGCCCGATATAACCATCCATTTTTTTCATCGCTTCTTTATAGCCGCCATTGCTTTCATTCCACCCTCCGCCACTGACCGCAGCATCCAGCACGCCGCGGAAAGAGAGATAGATGACACGGTTACTTTCTTCGTCAATCTGTTGCAGCGCAGTTGCCAGCGTCTCCTCGTCGGAAGCGGTGGTGACATTAGTCGTAGCTTTATCCAACAACTTCTCATTCTGTATCTTCCACGGCGTAACAGCCAACGTATGCATGGATTTGTCATAATCGGTAATATACTGGAAGAAGCCGGGATATGCCTTGATGGACTCATCAAAATCCGGGTCAAAAATCTGGTTGGTGAGATAGTCGTTATCCTGGATGCCGTGACGCATCGGAATGTTCCCCGTCAACATCGACGCACAGGCAACCGCATTCTCTTCTCCGGCCGACGGACGATAATTGTCATCTTTATGCTCTGCCTCCAATCCGCTCCAGGCGTAATAGCTATGGGACAACAATCCTTTCACGGTTCCGTCATCCGGAAATGCATTTTTCGCCAAATCCCCTCCGCCTGCACCTTCCAGATTAATCCAAAGGACATAATTCTTCGTTTCAGCACGGCCTCCCACGTCGTCAAGTCCTTCTTCTACCGATATAGGCGTATCATACTTAGTGCATGCGGGCAGCAGGTTCCCCAACAACATTGCCAGAAAAACCCATTTCGTTATCATTCGTGTCTTCATCTCTGTCTTCATTTTAATAATAATAGGTTCCAAATTCTGCGATTTTCTGTATTCTGTCCAACTCTTTATTGGCCTTTTCCGGACGGTTCGGCTTCTCCTCTACAGGAAATCCCGCCGGCCGGTCTTTAGCCACATGGCTCACACGGTCAAACCGCAAACGTATGCCGCGTACACCGGATATCGTGGAGGGAAGATCGATATAAAACAGGTTCTTACGGTCAGGCCAATACTGTTTCTGTCCCACATATTCCAAATCCCGGTCCGAATCATAGATTGTTGTCCATCCGGAAGTTTCCATTTGCGGATAATTGACAAAAACGGAATCCACATCATTATATTCCAGAGAAGCAGAAGTAACTTCCACTATCACATGCTTAGGCGTAAATGTAAAATTGTCGTAATTTTTCCAGTCTTTATTATAAATGCCTTCTTCTTTCGAATCCCCGAAACCGAAATACACGCCGTCTATATCGAGACTTGCCGTACCTGGCTTGATAACCACCGTATAGGGGAACCGGGGAGTAGTAGCTTTATAGTAAAGGCTGTCTTTCTTATAAGGGAAATGCTCTTCGCCGTCATCGGTCTTATAAGATTTGTAATCATCATGATAAGATATCCACATCGTGGAAATATCACCGTCAAACAGATTGAAAGGCGTTCCGTCCTTTGCCGCCGGACTGAAAGTCTTATTTTCATCAAGATATTTATAATTTCCGGACTTTAAGCCGTCGCCTTCCCCTGAATAAGCGGCCGCTTCCCACCCTTTACGAACATGCAGGAACGGAGTTTTACCGGAATGCGTATAAAACACCTTGCCGTCATAATCGTCTACCTCGTTATATGCCAACGGATTATACTTCCATATCTGTTTTTCCAAATGAGCCTTTTCTATCGATTTATTTTTCACATCGTCTGACACCGTTAATCCCCAACGGTCAAAAACCGGCATAAAATCCCGGTCGAAATATTCAGTCAATGCGGTAAGAAGGGCATCCGTCATACTCAGCCGATTTACAACACTTTTCTGACTTTCCTCCGCCAAAAAGCGATTAAAATAGCCAAAAAACTTCCAGCCGTCTTTCTTCGTCCCCGAAGCGTCGGCCTCTTGTTGTTCATAACCGATAATGGAAGAAAACAAAGCAAACAAGGCTTGCGAGAAAGCAGGATCGTTTTTTGTCGGGATTTCCGACATTTTCATTTTAGCATCCGGGTTATAAACCTTACAGGAATCCTGAGATGCAAACCGGATAGCCTCATCAAAACCAGCCTCCTCCATCACGTAAATGGAAGAGAAATTCATTACATAAGATGCTCCCCATCCCGTAACTTTATAAGAAGGAACCTGTTTGTTGGCCCCGGACATCCACTTATTTTTATACAGGAAATAAAAATTGGGCAATACTTTATAAATGGTAGAAAAACTATTCGGAGTATTTTCCCCCGAAGGGACATAAGACTGCTCATACATCTCCAGGAACAGCCATCCAATCACATGAACGGTATATTCATCACCGGACTTCACCCGTTCGGGGTCAGTAATCACATCAAACATTTCCTGCGAAGACAGCAATTCGATATTGGTATTGTTATAGTATGAATACCGTTCGGTGATAAGATGCACGTCCATCACCGCCCGCAAAGGGAATCCCAGTTTCGGGAAATTGCTGTCCGCCCCGTCCAGGCCGTAGAACTGGTTATAACACTCTACCCAATCGTCCCACAAATCCAGGGCTTCTTTCATCTTATTAACAAATGCGATTCCTTCCGATTCCACTTTTAACTTCAGGAGATTGAGGGGTACGGAGAAAGCGATGTTCGTACCTCTTAATTCTATCCAAGGAACCGTTGTCTTTTTTATTTTTTCCATCCATTCGCCCGGCTCCGTTTCATCCAGCACGAAATCCGGGGCCTCATAGACGTTTTGTATCCTTAGGGTTACCGTCTGCCCGTCTGCTTCACCATTTCCGGAACGTTTAATCCAGAGATATCCTCCATAAGGGTTGCGCAACTCATTAATGCCTTTAAAAAGCGGGACCATCGTCGTAACTTTCGGGTCACGTTCCAAATACGTGTTTCCCGACAAATCGGACAAATCAGTAGTATGTATTCCTATCTGCGCCGTCAGCCCTTTTATATCATCATCCAGGACAATCGTCACTTTCTCGCCCGCACCCGCATACAGTCCTGTACTATAGATGGGAGAAGGAGTAATTTTTAAGTTTACGCTGGATGCGTCTACCGAAAGGCGCGACATCTCTACGGGAAACATTACTTCCGCTTTACGTTCCTCCGTCAACGTATCTACCAAACCGGGAAATATACGCGCACGGCTGTAAAGGCTGACGTCAATTCCTTCTCCTTCATAATAATCGCCTCCCGTCTCCTCTACATAATCATCGGTAGCCGAAACAATTCCTTCGAAGTCTTTATCTTCACATGCGACTGCCCCCCATGCCAATCCGGCAACAAAGAGCATATAAATCAATTTCTTTTTCATCGTAATCAAAAATTAAGGCGTTTCAGTTATTCTCGTTCGAAAAGTTTTTATAGGTAAATTCCCATGCCTTTCCTTCCATATTCCAATCCCACTGTACAAACTTTCCCAGCCACAAGAATATCTGACGGGAGATATCTACCGTATTGAATGTCTTACTGTAATAATTGGGGTCTGCATCAGGTGAAGGATGGAGGGCAGGCGACTGTTCATTGCCGGAAGTCCAGGCGCCATAAGAGCCACGGTCTATTATAAAATCATCCGACTCGTCATCTAACGCTCCTTTCGCATAGTTTTTCATTACTTTCCCCATCATCTCGTCTTCCAAATCACACGGCCAATAACCGACCAGATGTTCCCAAAGTATAAAATCCTCACCCAACTTATGCAAATTAGGAATACCCGCGGACGACTTTACTTCTTCCGCTGTCAACGCTTTGTCATAAAGCTGTAGGTTGGATACATAAAAGTAATTCTTGAACGACACGTTTTTCGTATTCCTCTGCGTTTTTTGTGACTCTGCATCCTCTGTTTCCCCGATACGCAACGGCGCCGTCGTAGAAGGATAGGATGAATTCTGGGCATTGTACTTTTTCATGTCGCTGTTGCTATAATCCGTCTTATTGTTCTCTTCTCCGTCCAAATAAAAGATAATCTGGGTCCGTCCGCTTTTATCCGGATGGGGGGCAAGCGTCACCGTAAGCACATGCCATTGTGCCCAGTCTAGATTGAGCTTGTCCTCATTTTGCGTCTGTAACAGCCAGCGTTTACCGCCGGAACCGAAACAGATGCGCCGTCCGCTGTTGTCGCTATTAAAATGGAAAAACCAGCCGCTCCCTATTTTTGAGTTCTCATTCATGTTGGCGCTTTTCGACAAGATTACATATTTCCTGTTGTCTTGACTGACGCTCGATTTCAGAAAGAACTGAATCGTAATCGGGACTATCTTTCCTTCCTCGTCAAAACGCAATTCACCCGTTTCCGTATTCCCCAACCGGGCGGACTTTACGTAAGTTGTCGGATTATCCACCTTATAGTCATAAGCATACATAGGCGTATTGTATGAATAGGACAAATCCATGTCTCCGGGAGCGACCTGGACTTCCGGCATCAGATTCACGTTATATATCATCGTGAAAGTATTCCTTGTCCGGTCCTTATAATGCGTATCCGGTCTTTCTTCCGTCTCATAGACCCAGTATCCGCCATAATTGGAGGTGACTACAATCATCCAGTTTTCAGCCGCATAATTAGGACGGCTCTTCAACGCATCCCATATTTCACCGATATAACCGTCTAACGTCCGGATGGCTTCTTTTACGGAATTGGCTGGTTCCGCCGTTTCCGTATAATCCGTATAATATGTTCCGTCAACACCTCCCGCCGCTTCAACGACTCCTTTAAACTGCGCCACAATCAAATCCGGGACAACTGAAAGCTGCAACTCTTCCAGCACCCGCTCTTTCACCTCCATGTCCGTATTCACATCTTCCGGAGCATTTATCTTTTCCGAAGCAAAAGTCTGCCGGAAAACGTCGTTTGCCGCATACATGCTGACGGCAGCCCCCGAATCGGCCAGACGGGATGCAAAATTCTCCATAAACCCTTTCGATTCCAGTTCTTCATCCGACTTGATGCCGTGGGTGGTGTTGCCGACCATCAAATTTGCCCAACCGCGGCCATTAGTCAGTTGTTCGTCCTCTTCTTCCCTTATGCGGAGAGTCCCGTCTCCCAATCCGGCATCGGTGTACATGGCATGGGAAATCATAGCTTTCAAATTCGGCGCCATATTGGCATTCCGGACCGTCTGAACCGACTTGCCCGCCGCACCGTCCATCACCACCAGCATCACATGGTTTGACTTATAGTGTGAACCCGACTCCGGATAATCATATTTCAAAGAATCCTCTATCGTATCATTACATGCCGTCATTGCAAACACCAGCATCGTAACGGCACAGCCTTTCAGCAAACCTTTCCCGATTTTATCATATCCTGTTTTCATATCATTTCTACTCATTTAAGGTTATTCTCCTTCCGTTTCTTCTACCACATTCTGTAATTCGATCTTCAGCATCACGATATTATTCATTTCCTTTCCGTCAAAAGAGAAAAAATTTCCCGTCAACAGCAAACCATTGGCATTGTCGGAAGTCAATGAATATTGCGCATCATGCAACTGTCCGGAAAACCTGCCCGGTACATTGAATTTCTGAATGGCATTGCCTTCCATATCAAGGATAAGGAATCCTTGCCGGGTAACTCCGTCATATTTGTCGAACGTTCCGGTAACGACCAAATACGGACTGTGTTGTGCCGAATAGGGAGTAAGGTCCACTATTTTCGCGAAGTTGGCCATCCCTCCTTCCAGCCTGGGTTGTCCGTCTTCTTTGTGAAGCACAAAATCCGGGTCAAGCGTGCCGTCGGGGTTCAGAACGACAAGCCCGCTGACCTTCTGCCCATTGAAAGAAGTAAAATTACCGGTTATAACGATACGTTCCTGTTCCTCTCCGTTTACATCGGTATAGACGGTATGGGTGATTTTACTAATTTCAGAATCGGTTCCGGCATTCACATTTGCAAGAAAGGCCGGCTCTATATTGCCCTGCGCATCGATTTTCACCAGATTATGAACTGTCTGCCCGTCGAACTGCGTAATTTCCCCCACCATGATTACCGACTCGTCTTTCAGCAGGCAGGCGTCGTTGATATGGCCGACAGCGCCTTCTTTCGATTTCGTCTCCGGAGAGGCCGCGTCACGCCGGTAGGTCATATCCAACTCGCCGTTTTCATCCATACGCATCACGGACTTGGCTTCCGTATATACGTCTGAGGCAATGAGCTTATCCTTGTCCACATTGCAAGTAGAATTATCGTAATCCGTTTTGCAATGAGAATCGAAATTCCCTACTGCAATTATCTTTTTTCCTTGAACGGCAAAAGCGCGCACAATCTCATAGCCCAGCCCCGTGCCTCCTACAAATACCGGAACATTTATCTCCTGCAAGGTTCCGTTGGAATCGGAAAATTTCTTCTTCTCTGTTTTTACAGACAAATCGCTATTGAGCAGAAGCAAATTCTTGCAAGTAAACTGTCCTCCCAGATTCGTATAATATTTTTCATAATCGGAAAACAAACCGTACATTATCACCCGCGGCGCTGTTTCTTCATTATCTTCTTTCCAATAATCTAACCCGTTTACCTTACAATACAGGAACTCACCCATATTTTCCACATAATAAGAGCCTGCGTATATCCCGTTATTGACTTTGAACTTATCGGCTGTTCCATAACTTATCGCCCCTGTTTCACTGCTAACCATGGCAAGTCCGCCATAATTTTTGCTATTGCTGGCTTTATAGAAATCGCCACAAAGATAAAATTCAGTAACCTGACTGGTATTCTTCGACCACGGAACACAAGAAAGAATAACTCCCATATAAGGTCCGGTCTTATAATATTCAAATCCCTCGTCAATCGAAACACTTCCGGAAACATTGAAGTAGGGCCCGTAAAAAATCTGGTTTTCCAACACCATATAGGTAGAGCCCGAACTTACATTCTGGGGAATTACCGCTGTCAGAGTGGTATCGGTAGCGGCAGCTATCTCACAAATCTCATCAGAGATGTAAAACTGGAAATCGTATGAATATGTATCTCCTTCCCGATGGATATATTTGGCTAGTCCTTCCGTACGGAAAACGACTTCTTCCCCCGGTCCTGCGGTTTCCGGGTCGGGAGTTTCCGACAACAGTTTCACAGCCAGAGGCTCACGGCCGCCGGCATAGGGATCTTCCTTAATGGAATCTTCTTCATTGGCATTGCATCCGGCAAAAGCCAGCGTCAGGACAACTAAACACAACGCAACCGCTGTCCTGCAAAAACAAACTGTGACAGTCATTATCTTCCTATTCATCGTTCTTTGCATTTAATATATGTTTTTCATACTCTTTCTCTTTTTTCCATACAGCGGCGCGCTTGGCAGACGGATAGGTAATGCCTGCCTGAACGGCTTTCTGATAGAGAACCGACGGAGAAAATCCCAATCTGTGGTCAAGCCGGATAACATGTACGATGCCGTTGTCCGGCTCTATATTGCAGGATGCCACATAAGCGTACAACGGATATCCATAACCGGAATAGGCATACATGATTTGCCTGTATCCGGCATATTTGATGCCGTTGGCCTCACCGTAACATACTCCCATAGTCATCTTATAACTTTTATCGTAGGTAAAGTTCGTCTGTCCCGGATAGGTGCTTATTGCCGCCGTATCTATCTGGGCAATGTCATTCAAACGATATTTTCCTTGCATGACATACATTCCGATAATATCTTCCCATACGCTTTTATCTACTTGCGAAAGGTCTGTCACCTTCTCTTTACCGTCATAATTATATAAATAGTCATTCATATAATCTACACTCCGATCGATGGAAAAATCCGTGGGAGCGAAGAAAGTCACCTCTTCATTGCTTAATATATCGTTCCATTTCGTCATCTTGATTACTTTAACCAAATCTTCGAAAAGGTCGGGACGGGACTCAAGATACTGCATCACATTACCGTCAAAATAAGGATTGCTGACGCCTCCGTCTATCGCATAATCATCATTGCAACCGGCCATCGAAAACACGGACAGCAATATCGCGCATAATCCGCAAACTGTTTTTCCTATATTTTTCATTATTCCCATCATTATATCCATTGTGATTATCCTGTTCATACATTATTCCCAATAAGTGTTTTTAGTCATATAAGGGTTATTGTCCAGCGCACCTTTAAAAATAGGCCATGTCCATGCACCTTGTTTCAGGTTAGCGGTCGTTTCGCGATAGCCGCTCTCGTCTGCAAAGGTCGAGAAACTGGAATCGGTGATTTTCTCCGTTCTCACCAAATCATAAAAGTACTGTCCTTCTCCCATCAGTTCGCGTACACGTTCCCAGTAAATATCCGCGTCCAAATCCGTACCGGCCTCAAAATCCGGAGCTCCCGCCCGCTGGCGAATACGGTTCACTTCCTCCAGCGCTTTGTCTGACTCGCCTAACTTATTAAGCGCTTCCGCATAAAGCAAAATCGCATCGGCAAGACGGAATACAATATAATTGCCTGAATTGGGAATCAATGTGCTTCCGTAATGATCGGCATTCAACATCTTAACGATTTCCACATACGTATCGGAAGACGAACTTCCCGGGTTCTCCTCATCCGAGAAATACAGGTTCTTAAACCAAGAGGACTTTCGTCCGTCTTCCGTTTCCTGGGGATATAACTTCTGCAGGAAGACCTCGCTGTAGCGGAAATCCGGCTTCGTCTTATTCCGGACTTCATATACTACTTTAGTACACCACATATGGTCGGTCTTAAAGATTTCACCCGTTGTAATATTCTGCGCTATTTCAAATAATCCTTCATTGGAATCACCTTTAAAGACGTCACCCATCTGAGACATCGGCTGCAATGAATAATAGGTTCCGTCTACCCAAGAGTCTGATTCAGCCAATCGCTTGACTTCCTCATAATAGGTCTGGGCATTGTCCGGTTCAAAGAATACCAGCCACATATTGATATGCATCATCAATGTGAGCACAGCCCCGCGGTTGGCGCGCAAACTTCCGTTACCGTTACGCCACCGCAGGATGTTCCCTTCCGGATCGCTGTCCAATACCGACTGTAAATCCGCCAAACAATTCTTGAGTACCACCGACTTGTCTGTACGCGGCAACGGCTGGGCAAAAAATGCCTCCGTATAATAAGGGACATCACCGAACAACCGCACCATGAAAAAATAGGCAAGACTACGCATGAAACGGCATTCCGCCCTGTAACGTTCGCGTTCCACATCTGTAATTCCCTGGATATTGGCTATCTCCTGAATCATAATATTGGCGCTCTGCACTACTTTGTACATGTTCTTCCAATTATAAATAGCTCCAAAATCGGACGACTCTCCCTTATTGCTCCCGTCTTTTTTGTCTTTATAACTCCTCATGTCGTTCTGGAGCAGATATAGATAATTGTTTGCATTCTGGTCAAGAATCGGCGCACAACGTATGTCTCCGGCATAAAGGAAGAATCCGTTATCGGTAGTAGCTTTCCGGAAATGCTGGTAAATACTAAGCATAAAAGCTTCCGCATTGGCTTTTTCGCCATACCAGAACTTATCTCCCGGCAGTTTATCGTCATCATCAGTATCCAGATTACATCCGCAGAAAGTGGATGTAAAGATTAAAAGCAAACCTATTGTTATATATTTCAACATAATCTTCTCTTTTTAAAATATTTGATTATAAACCTAATACTACACCGACTGTCCATGTGCGGCTGTTAGGGTAACCGCCCGACGTATCCCGTCCCAGACCGTTTATGCTTTCAGGACTGATGCCGGAATAATTGGAGAAAGTCCAGATATTGTTGACCGACGCCTTCAGAGTAACGGCATCCACCCGCAAATAGTCCAGCCATTTTTTGGGCAAACGGTAAGAAAGGGAAACCGTATTAATCTTGAAAAAAGAACCGTCTTCCAAAAAGAGTGTCTGATTTTCGCGGAAAGGGTCGATTACTTTATTATGGTGATAGTCATAAGGATTAGGATATTTGGCGCCATAACGGTTGTCTTCCGTCCAGAAGTTGTAACGCTCTATAGGAGCCAACGCCGCATCTTTGCGCAGTTTCTCGATTTCTTTCCGTACCGGGCTCGTATATGCATCGAGGGTATTTGCCAGTACTGTGTTGATTGCGTCACGCTTGAATGTAAAAGAGGTGTTCACATGCATGCTGAATCCTTTATATGACAAATTGAAATAAAGTCCTCCGGTCATTAGAGGACGGGCATTGCCCGCTACCACCCTGTCATTCTCGTCAATCACATAGTCGCCGTTGATGTCCACCCAGATAGGGTCTCCAGCTTTAAAATAGGCTTCTTCACTATCATTTCCTTTTACTTTAAGGCGTTTTCCGGTTGCGGGGTTCACCGGTACATCCTCGTCCGTAGCATATACTCCTTTATTGATATAAAGCAACATCGAAGTCGTATTAGCTCCCAGACGGTTGGCTACCCAGGCGTCTCTATCAAGTATCTGACGGGCCTCATTCGGCAACTTGGTGATGATGTCCCTGTTTAGGGCAAAGTTTAATCCCACGCTAAGCCCCCACTTGCTCTGTAAAGGAAGAGGTTTTCCGGTCAATGACACTTCCAAACCGTAGTTCACCAGGCTGACATCCGTACTTGTCACCTTATCGAACCCTGAATGGTCCGGCAACTTAACGCTACTGATTTGATTGTCAATCTGGCGATAATATGCGTCGATATCGGCTCCCAGCCTGCCATTAAACATCGAGAACTCGTAACCTAAATTCCATGTAGTGGTACGTACCGGGTCAAGCTGCACATTGGGCAATTTGTCAAAGTTAATGGGGATGTATGATTCGCCGTTATAAGTGTATGAGTCTTTGACATCATAAGTTCCGTACACATCGTAACGGGTGGCTTTGTATTTCACAACCTGCCCCCAGGTTACACGAATACCCATCCTGTCGAGATTTGCGAAACGTTGCATGAATTTTTCATATCCCAGATTCCACCGGAACCCCAACGAAGGATTGAAGTTCCATTTTGTCCGTTTGCCGTACACCGAATTCAACTCCGGGCTTAATGTAGGCTCAAACACATACCGGTCACCTCCCGCCTTAAAAGAACCGATATTTTTAATGGAGAAGTTCGGAGTGAAAATAACCGAGAAAGTATTCTGGTTTTCGGAGACCTTAGCCGTTCCTTTCGACCTGCCGTGTCCCACAGGCCCTATGATATTATCATTGGGCAGTCCAACCATGGTAATGCTATTTCCCGTGCTTGACTTGTCTTCATAACGGATACCTGCCGTCAACCCCATATTGGCATATTTCAAATCGAACGTACGCTGAAAATACGTATTTATATATATCTTTGAAGAATTATTGCTGACATTTTCCGCAATGGCCTGATACTTGTTGTCCGCATTGCTCAAGATTGCAGGTGTCATTTTTTCCGTTTCGCTCGTATTATAAGAATAATTGAACGTACCCGCCCATTTGATATTAAACGGCAACCGGTATCCTAAATTCAACGTGGTGGAATAGCCGGACTGCACGGTCGAATTGGTCACGCCGAACACTTGCAAGGCATCCACGGAAGCCGAATAGAGAGAAGGAGGAGGCAACAATGACGAAGCGCTGGCGCCGCTCGCCACTCCCGACTGCGATACCGCATTACCGCTACCGGTACTATTATCCGTAAAACTGACTTTCATATCTACCCCGATGGTGAATTTGGAATTCGGAGACGTATAGTTCATATTTCCGGTCAAAGCATATCTATTGAAGTCGGTATTCTTCACGATACCTTTTTCCGTATAATAGTTGCCGTTGACTTTGTAGTTAAACTGTTCATTACCTCCGGAAAAACTTATATTATGGGAATGATTGTAAGTAACCCGGTAGAACTGTTCCTGCCAATTCGTATGATTATTAAAATAAGGGTTCAGGCTATCTGATATGGCAGGCATGAACATGACATCCCAAAAGCCGTGATAAAGCTGTGAGGTATCATTCTCCAATATCTGCCATTTCAACAAATTACGCTCCATGTTTCCAAGAACCACGTCACGAAGCCTGGGTGGAGTGGAAATTGTGAAGTTACCGGAATAAGTCACTTTAGGTTTGGGCGAATTTCCCTTTTTCGTTTCAATCAGAATCACTCCATAGGCTCCTTTCGAACCATAGAGGGAAGTAGCGGCGGCATCCTTCAAAATCTGGATATTGGCTATATCTTCAAAAGGAATCGTAGAAATAGGGCTCACTCCCGAACCGCTGACCAGACCGTTGGCGTCATAATCGCTTACATCGTCCTGAGGAATGCCGTCAACGACAAAAAGCGGCGCGGATGATGCCAAATCCCAATTATTATCATCTGCATTTCCTACAATCGAAATATCCGAGACACCCCGGATATTGAATGTACCCTGCGCTCCGGGAAGTCCGTTGTTCAACTGGATGTCCATACCGGCCACACGCCCCTGCAGAAGTGTCATGATGTTAGATACAGGTGTTTCCGCCAATTCTTCCGTTTTAATAACCGTGTTGGCAGATGTCACACTCGCCTTATTCACTCTCCGGTTACCGACAATCACGGTTTCTTCTATCTGGGTAACATCTTCTTCCAAATACACATTCATGCCTGAAACAGCCTTTTTCACCTTTATAATCGTCGGCCGGTAAGAGACATAACTGAAAACCAACTCTGAACCGACCGGGGCTTTGATTGTAAACCGTCCTTCCAAATCCGACGCCGTTCCGCGAATTGTCTTTTTCGTGTCAGCAGTACGACACCGAATATTTACTCCCGGAAACGTTTCATTATTCCCGGCCTTATCGTACACTGTACCGCTAATTACTACTTCCTGTGCCCCGACACCGGCAACAAGCGAAAATAATAAAAACAACAATAATGTATATCTATTTTTCATCTTTATCATGATTTAAGATTAATTGTCGACAGTAACCTCTTTTATATCACCCAAACGAGGTTTTCCTTTAGCAAAATGAACCAGTATCTCCCAATGAGCCTCTTTATAGATAGCAAAATCGAATACAAAAGAAGTACGCCGCCTGTATGTGGAAGAAATCCCGTACATATAACTCGTCGTAAATTTCACACTGGCTTTTTCCCCTTTTGAATCGGTATAAATGCTGCTGCCTGTAAAAAGGGGCAACGGATATGCCATATCATAGAATACTTCTTTATCGTCTACATGCTTTAAGAAACCTGCCTGAAACAAATTGTTCCAATTGGTTTCATTAAAACGCCGCGGGTCGATGCGTTCCCATGAAGGGCCATAGAAAGATATGGACAAGGTAGTATTGTCCTCTTGCCTGTCTTTATTCTCTCTAAAATAGATATGTATGTCTTCCGGTTCTATCATGTAAGAGATGCTTGTATGGCTGCCGCTCGAAGAGCTCTGCTTTTCTTCATAAAGCATTGTCGAAGTCTCCGGAGAAACGTATTCGGCTATTGCCAGTCCTGTTTCCGAATCATAAATGGAAGGTTCAAAATCGACCTCACGCTTAGGCCTGAGGCGCATCCGCTTGATGATTTTATATCCTCCCGAATTCGACACTTTCATATTAAAGACATAACCGGAATCGGGCTGGCAACGCAAAATCTCGGAATTTGCCTCACTCCACATGACTATCTCACCGCTATGCTTGACAACATCAAACAACCGCCGATATTCGGTTCCCCGTTTAGCATTTATTTCAGCTATGGACTTTTCCGTCCCAAGATAGGGTTTCTTCCACACACGCACCGGATAGTATTCTTCCAGTTCAGGCGCAGGCGTCCCGTCGGTATGCATCATATCGGTGATTTCAAACGTAAGCGGCAATGTAGAATTACTTGTATTGCATATATCCGTATAAAATGTGGTATGTCCCATCACCGGCTCGAAAGAAGTTTGCGTGAATGTCACGTCACGGTCAAACGCATCTTTTTCTTCCGGCAGGAAATTGTTCACACAACCGGTATTCATTACCAATAAAACGGCAAGTAAAGTTATACTGCCTGTTTTTATGCTGCCGTTATCCTTGTTCTTATTTTTCATGACCTACATTTTTAAAATAATGAATAAACTGCCCAAAACCGAACTCATGCCTCGGAATAAGGACATGAATCACTCCATTCACGGCATATATGTCCGTCCATAATACTTTAGTCGGTTCCCACCTGCTTTTCTCCAGCGTGTTGCGCATATCGTAAAAAGTAATGTCTTTCGGCCCGCCGCCTACAAAACCGCTGGCCGGCAATCTGCTATAAGTCAGATTCATCCTGTATTCATGCAAGTCCTGTACTATTTTTCCCTCGGATGAAGATACGGATGCCAATGCTTCCGTATCGTATATGCCCGGAAACATATAACGGCATACTAACGAATCAATCCGGTCTTTATAGATATAAATATCCGTATATTTCTCTTCCGTTTTTTCATCTGTCCGTTCTATTTCTTTGCAATAGTTCAGAAGCTTCTCCAATGTAAGCCCGCCTGCCGCATATTTCTCCGTTTCTGACGTTTCATCGGTAAAGTCACCGGCGTCCACAACCAAATCGTTCAGCCGGCGAAAATCATTCAAGGACTGCAAGGCATAACGGAAACAGCTATCGGGAACAGCCATAAAGGTATATTGACCGCTCTCATCCTGTAAACACTCTTTCAATTCTGCAAATTTCAACTTTACAGGACTGTCTTCATCGGTATAATCCATCAAATATAACAATGAGTCATAAGTGATTCCCAAACCCGGATCACCTTGTTGCAGATATTCATAAATAGTACCGTCAAACCGGCTCGTTCCTTGCGGTTGCAGTTCTTGAATATCGCTATTTACAACAGAAACATCCATACACGAGGAAAGTAAAAGTCCTCCCCATCCGCATACAACAGTTAATAATTTATTCATAGCATCCTATCTTTTATTTCCAATACGCATTTTGTACGATAGCCGGATTCTCCTTTATCACTTTTTCAGCCACAGGCCAGTAGATTCCGCCGTTATTCAGCAATTCCACCATTTTCATATCATCACCCACAATACGCGCCTCTCTGATACGGTCGAACCACCGGTGTCCTTCACCCATCAGTTCCCGACGCCGTTCCTGGAATATTTCTTTCAATAAATTCTTCACATTGCTATCCATATCTTTACTATAAGACAGATTGCGCACATTACGCAACGTACGGAGTTCATTCATGCAGGTTACCGCATCGTCCGGACGATTCAACATAGCCAATGCCTCAGCACGAAGTAACAGGATGTCTTCCAACCGGGAAAAAATAATAAATGAACTGTATGCTCCTAAATTATTCGAGTCGTCTTCTCCGTCCCGTACCACTTGTATCTTGGAAAATAACGGATATTCCAGATTCAACCCTGTCACATAATTGGTAAAGTATTGTACCGGCGACGCTGATTCGTCAATACCGAAACGGTTGTCCGACGTAAACTTGTTCATGAAGATGTTCCTCAACGTATCTACCGACAAATAAATGTCCGGAAGCTGCTTACGTACAATCGGTTCCGCCAATGTCCATGACTCTAGATGACCGTCAACGCCGGTTTCATTCACTTCAGTACCACTATACAGATAACCGAAAGCGACCAGACGCCCTGCCTTATAGTCATTACTGCATTTGGAACTGAACAAACCTGTTTGGCTAGTCAGGTTTTCTGTCGACACATAATAGGGAGTTCCTTTAATATAAGTACCTATATTATCAATCACATAGCCCGCATAGGCTTCCGTATTTACATAATTGCCAATCCAAGCTTCCACGTAAGCTAACAAGGCATAGACCGAAAGGCGGTTGATGAGCAATCCGCTCCATGTATTGCCATCGCCTTCATAGTATTTATCGGACGACGAGCCGAGTTGCAAAGGCAGCAATCGGGAAACTTCAAGCAATTCTCCCCTTACATATTCCAATACAGTCTGTGCATCTGTACGGGCGATTTCCGGAAATGAGCCATTATCATAAGACTGTGTTACCAAAGGCACGTCTCCCCACATCTGCACCATATAGAAATATGCCAACGCACGAAGGGCGCGCGCCTGCGCTACGTCATAGGTGTAATTGGTCTCGGAATAGGCTTTGTCCTTTTCTACTACTTTACCTGCATTCTCTATAAATACGCAGGCGGCATTAATCACTTTATAAAAACGCCTCCAATCGGATATCTGGCGGATATTCTCATAAGGAGCGTCCAGCCTGTTGTCGCGGATGGCCTGCAAATCATCGCGTACACGCACTGTAAAGTCTCCCATCCTCAAATCTCCCGCCGCCCAAAAAGCGTTATTTTCTCCCAAAGCCGTACGCATCAGGCCATAAATTCCAAACAAAGCGGAACGGGTATCTGTCAACGAGTTCCATTGCTGCTCTTGAGTGGCCACATGGAAAAAAGCATCATCATTCTCTAACAAGTCGCTGCATGAAGAAAAGAACAGGATGGAAGCAATCGCCCAGGGCTTCATCATTTTTTTGAGCCATATCATTTGATTCATATATTATAAATGTATTAGATTAAAAATTAAACCTCAATCCGACAATCACCGAACGGGACAGCGGCTGGCCGTATCCTCTATAGTATCCGTCAATATCCACCAGTTCCGGGTCGTCCCCGCTAAAACCGGTGACTGTGAACAAATTACTGCCTGTAACATAAAAATAGATATTATCCAGCTTGCTTTTGGAGTTTTCCTTTTTTTTGCCGCCGCCTTTATAAGCTTTCTTTTTGACGGGCAATGTATAGCCTAACGTCAACGAACGCAATTTCAGGTAAGAAAGTTTTTCCAGGAACATGTCTTGTTCCGCACGGTAAGGCGTGAGGCCGCTCATCTGGTTATATAAAGGGTAATCATCTTTATCGTTCGTATTCTGCCAGAAAAAGATTTCACGCAAGCTTTCCAGAGAGGGCGTATTCTCCAGAGCCAGGAAATTGTAACGTTGCGACGAACGGTAATTTACGGCGTCATGCCCTAAGGCAAAGAAGAGATTTATCCCTAAATCAAACCGGCCCAGTTTAAAGTTATTAATGAAACTTCCCGTCACAGGGGGAAGGCTGTGTCCTGTCAGGACTTTATCATCGTCATTAATCACATTATCGCCGTTCATATCTTTCCACTTCGGGTCATTTTTAGCAAACAAGACGGAATTCATCGAAAGCCTTTCGCCGTTTTGCACGGGAACTTCCGCATCGGAAGCATAGACTCCTTCATTCCGGTAAAGCCAAAATTGGTCTATGGCATGCCCTACCTTCAGTTTGCGGTTGCCGATTACCAGCTCGTCCAGATTTTCAGGCAGTTCCAACAATTCATTTTTATTATAGGCTAACGAGAATGAAGCATCCCATGAAAAACCGTCCGGATTATGGAAGGGCTTTCCCGAAAGTGATATTTCGATTCCCGAATTCCGGATTTTCATGCCGTTGGCATATTTATACTGATACCCGTATTCCCGGCTGACAGGAATCGTTGTAATCAAATCGCAGTCCGTATTGTTATAATACTCAACATCCAACGTCAAACGCCGGTTGAAAAATGAAATGTTCATCCCCGCATTCCATTTATCGGCATAAGGCCATCCGAGCCCGTAGCCTACCCACCCCGTATTATAGGGACGGGCGACTGTAGCGTATCCGTAGTAGGAAGACATCACCGGTTGCCCGATACCGGTCAGCTCTTCTCCCGTATATTGCGGGCCGGCCGCAAACCGGTTGTTATCCTGATAACGCCCTATCCTCGCCCATGCTCCGCGCACCGACCAGTCTGATACGGAAACGACATTTTTCAACAGGTAATCTTTCAGATTCACTGTCAGGCTGGCTGCCGGTGTAAACAGCCACCGGTTATCCTTTTGGACGTTGGACGAACCGTCCGCACGCAAAACGAGCTGGGCGTCAATCAGGTTACGATAGCGATAGTCAACTGAGAACAGTGTACTCACCATATTATTTTGCATCTTATCTACAAAACGTTTCATATATTGGAATCCTCCACTATTGGTAGAGGGCTTTGTGTCATCGTCTCCGTCATAGGCTTGCGTATAGTTATAATGTTGCAGGCTTTTCATGATAATCTCCTGCAGCCCGACTTTCAGGAAATGGGTGTTCCGAATGTCGAACTTATAGTCGGCGGACGACTGCCAAATCAACCGGCGGTTATATCCGGAATAGTTGGAAACATAGTTTACGGATTCCATCAGGGCTTTCGGCCAAAACACATGCCGGACATTCGTATTGTAGTCCAGCAATAAACGAGTGTCTACGTATAATCCTTTCCAATCATAGTTCACCGCCAGGTATCCGTTTAACAGATTGTTCTGGTTGTCATTCTTTTTATACTCTTCGTAAACATCGAGATATGAACGGTAAACAGAAGGTACAGGTGAAAGAGGGGTCGTCAGATCCGGCAAATATTCAATCTCGGCATAACGGTCGCGCAAATTACGGTTACCGTCGCGTGAAACACGTGAGGCGTTAATCAAACAGGACATTCCCAACTGTTCCAGCAGTTTTATATTTAACGCGAAGCTAGCTGTCAGCTTATCAAAACCGGTCTCATCAGCCACTCCGTTATTGCCCGTATAACCGAGCATGAACATATAATTAGAAAAACGTCCTCCGCTTCCCATAGAAGCGCTGAATTTGTAAAGAGGAGCCATGCTGTAATAATCGTCTGCCCACCCCGGTTCACCGAAAAAATTCATGTCGCGCACATCTTTCATCCATGCCGGCATCTTGTTTAAATAGGCAATACGCTGGGCATCGGTAGCGCAATAATCGGTAAAACGCATTCGAAAAGCGTAATCGTTGGCTGCATTTGTCATTTTTACTTCCGGCGGCGGAATGGCTATTCCTCCATTGGCATGGATAAACATGTTGCTGCCTCCATAATAGCCGTCTTTCAGGTTGACCAGAATGGCGCCATTGACAGCAAGCGGTCCTAACTTTGCCAAACGGGCGGCATCTTTCACGACTTCTATAGAGGCTACGTTATCCAAATTCAACCCTGACAATATATTGGTAGCCGTTCCAACCGGATTCACTTCAGTCGACTTAATCCCATATACAAATGCATCATTCGTCAGCAAAGGGATGCCATTGAGATAAACGACCGGTTGCGCGGAAGACATGTCTCCTCTCGAAAATACAGGAGTAGACAACCCGCGGATTAATATATTTTGAATGCTGCCCGGTTCGCCGGTCGTCTCTTGTACATATACGCCCGGCAGTGTCCCTTTCAAATATTGCTGTACGGAGATGTAGGAAGAACGGGATAAATTCCACAAATCAAGCGTGTCTTTAAACTGGTAAAAATTTACATTTTCTACCCTGCAAACAGAATCTGTTTTTCCAATCGGTTGCCCGGCATTCTCATCCGGCAAAATACTATCCTTGGCGAGGAGATATCCGCCACTCCGAATCGCTCTCATCTCGCTTCCGAATCCCAACAAAGCTACAATAGCACAAAAACGAATTATCGCATTTTTCATCTGTTGATTAGACTTTAATATATTATTAAACATTTATTCATAGACGTATCAGACGATTGCAAATGAAAATAAAATATCATTAAACTACGCCCGAATTTGATTCAAAAAGGTACAAATTCAAACCAAACGATGTTTTAAACTTCCTATGGCTAAAAATCATTCAAAAAGGTATAAATATGATTCAGGACCATTAAACCCCTCCGGCTGCAGAACGATTCTTTGTCCTCGTTTCATCATTGCATCAACGCTTTTGCCACATGGACAAACTCGCCATTTTCCGCTATTCCTTCCATTATTAGAAAATAATTGCCCGGCTGGTCGGAAGTATAAAAAGAGAAAGATGCATCACCCCGTTCGTCCGCCGCCAACCTCGGACTCCAATAAAGAGTTGTACGCAAATCCGGAATTTCACTGCTTTTCCCGACCGGCGCACCATACTTGGGTGAATAGAACTCCACCGGTTGCTGATATCCCAAAGGATAGAACGTGGCATTACTCATATTCCGCTGCCGGATATCATCATAATATTTTGACCACCATCCCAAACAACGGGAATCAAAACCGTCTTTTGTCGTTACGTTCAGAATCGCAACTGTTTCCTGCTTCCGGGGAATATGACAATAAGCCTGGCATAAATCACGCCCGGTATTCAAATAGTATTTTTCACTCCATTTCAATGTTCCTCTTAGCAAGGCGTTCGCCTTATCCCGCCCGACATCTTTTACCAGGACCATATTCTCAATATCTCCGGGAGTAATCCAATTGACCAGGATATCCGGTTTACAGAAATTGTCATCCACAAACAATAATATCCTCTGGTTGCCGTAATAGACCATTTCTTCCACCAACTGCGAAGTCCGGGAGGAACTGCTTTCTATCGCATCTGATTCATATCCGCTAAGCAATGAGGTATCTTGGACTGCCAGCAACGCATCCGCCTCCAACCGCGCCTGCATCGCTTCCGTATCTTCCGCCAATGTGGAAACCGTCAGTCCTTGCGATTTCAGCAATGTACGCATATCTTTATAGCGGACTGTCTCTTTGTCCGTGAGCATATGATAATCACGGCTTCCCCACATGGGAGCTTTGACAACAATATCCTGCAACATAAAATGCAAATTGTCTAAACGGGTGATTAATTCCATGTCTTCTTTCAATACGCTGTGCACGGAATCGTCGTCCAACGGAGTTTGGGGATAAAGAGGCATGTTCCGGGGATAGTCTCTGTCAAAGAGTTCTATTTTTCCTGTTCTTTTTGCTTGCAGTTGAACGGCATTAATATGGAAGCCGCTGCCTTCGGCATAAGCAATGCTGTCAAAACAGAAATATCCGTCTTTGTCGGTTGAAACAAACCGGCGGAATCCTTTCAGCTTGCCTGTTCCGGAAATGGAAACAAGATGTTCGTCATTCGACTTCGACAAAAAACCTCCGGCAGCGACCGCGCGCCCCCGTATCGCCATTTCCGTGTGTTTTTCCAACACAGGCATTTTATATTTGCCTTGGATAACTTCCGGCAGTTCATACCGTCGCCATCCTTGTGTCAACATAAGTAAGTCCAGGCTGGTCCTGGCTGCAGAATTTCCTTTTCTAAAATAGAATCCGGGAGATTTTATGGTTCCTTTCAGTTCGGATGTCAGCAATAAATGAGAAAAAATATCATAGCAGGAATCAACTGCCGCAAACTTGCCGTCAACCACCGATACCGAATAGACTCCTTTTAAAGGTTGCCCGTTAAAATCCCGAAGATTGACATTCACTGAAATTGCTTCCCGTTTCTGTGTCGGAGAACCGGCTACGGACAAATCACAAACCGTAGGAAGATAGGAATCGGAAAAGGCCAGGCGCTCACTTAATATCCGTCCTTCTTGGTTCAGCAATAAAAATTGGACAACGCCGGCCGGAAAATATTGCTTAGGAAACAAGTATTTTTTCTGGGGGTCTTTCCATTCTTCCGATACAACGACAATTCCGCGAACATGGGCTACCAGATAAAGGGGTTCGACCGGTGACTTCTCTACCGATAATAAAGAGACTCTGAAATTCTCGCGTTGCGTATCAACCCTCAAACCGTATAACGCCTTTGAATCAACAGAAGGTAACTGAAATTCTTTGCTTTTTCCTAAAGCATCCGTACACTTAACCGTATAGGATTTGCCTGCTTCCGGAGTTAAAACAAATGTTCCCATCCCTTCGTGAAGGGTACGGGCCGAAGCGAGCACTTCACCGGATTCATCCAAAATATCCATACTGACATCCACAGCATTTCCGGTATGCCCCATTGCCTTAAAAGCGACACGGCAGGCTTGGCCCGCCAACAAATACCCTCCTTCCGGATAGAACGTTACATCATAATCCTCATTTCGGGTACTTACCGGAAGAAACCGACTATAGCTGTTGCCTACGGTATCTTTCATGGATAAGAGCCATGAGGAATTGCTTTTCCAATCGTTTTTCCCCCACTTGACTTCCACCCCGTCTTTCATTTCCGTCAATTCCAATTTTACAGCCGGCTTATTCTTTACCGACATATCAGCCCGGCAAAGTTGCAGCGGCTTATCTCCGGAAGCAAACGTTAACGTCATGTTTTGCGTCTTACCGTCACGTTCTGACAAGGCCCTCATATTCACTTTATTCCATGAAATGGAGATAACTCTTACAGGACGTCTGAAAATACATTCGTTCCCGTTTTTTAACATATAACGGGAATATGCGCGTAACGTATAATCGCCGTCAGGCAACTCTTTGGCTAAAGAAAGATAACCGTGGTAAATTCCGTTATCAGGACCTATTAACGCCTGCGATACAACAGAATCCAAAGGATTTGCCAGTTCCACGTATATGTATTTGCCATGCAAAGGCGTATGCAATGCAGCATCGACAATATAAGATCTGAACCACACTGTATCCCCAGCCATATATGTTCCTTTGTCAGTATGTAAATACACTTTTTCTTGTGGGAATATACTCAGTTGCGTCACAAAACGATTCACCAGAGAATCTTTATCGAACTTTTCCGTTTGGCTGTATCCTTTTATTGCGCCTGTCACAGCCAGGCTCATTATCAACAAAAAACAAATTCTTTTCATTATATATCATTCGTTTGGTTTACAAAAACAGGGAATCCGTTATTCACTCCTTTTTTGTCCCGGCTCCATCGGGAAAACACATCTTTTCTGTCTGCCCACTGATTTAACAATTCTACGAATTCTTCCTGTTTCATCTCGGCATCACTGAAATATCTGAAAGACTCAGGTATCTTCATTGTTCCATACATAATTTTACTCCATACATCCGAACGGATTTTACTTCCTTCAAAACGGGGCCGCTTTATATCGGTCAGATTACAGGATTCCTCACTCCAGTAACAAGCGGCGCCGTCGCGCTCGATACGGTCTATTGTCGGTATGGTTATTTTTTCCGGATTGGCAAAATACGCATATACTCCTACCAATCCGTCAGTCACAACAGGATATTCGGTATGAATCTTTCCGGAACTATAATTATTGGCAAATACGACTTTCCATGTGGAAATCTGGATGGGATGCAGGCTTATGTGTCCGGCAATGCCGCCCGCCACATCTCTTGCCATAATCTTTCCCGTATTATAGCAATTAGCCACGGTATCATTAGGAAGTTCTTTCAATCCCGTATTTTCTACAGACTTCTGATAAGGTTCGGTAAACTCGCCTATGATACCTCCTACATGCTCATAACGCCCGATAACTTCTCCTCTATTGAAAGAATTATAAACGGAACCACCCTCAAAATAACCAATCAGCCCTCCCACACAACGATGACCGTAGATTTTGCCGTAGTTACTACATCCGACTATACGATTCTGACCGAAAGAAAAACCGATAAGCCCTCCCGTGAAATTACGTTCACTCTCAATAACAGCTCCATTTGAACAATTCAGAATTTGAGTATTGCACGAGATATAACCTGCAAGGGCGCCAACGTAATTATAAGCAATGATATGGGAATAACGGATATGGATGTTTTTTACCGTTGCTCTCTTCAAGCACCCAAAAAGACCTTGATGAAAAGTTTCGGAACCTGTTTTTATGAATAACCCGGAAATAGTATGCCCGTTGCCATCAAAAGTTCCCTCGAAAGGTGTCTTTAACGTTCCAACCGGAATCCATGACTTCATTTTTGTCTGCCGGTTCCATTTCTGCCATCCGGTCGTATCATTCAGCCAGATATCTGCAGACAGTCTTACTACTTTTCCCCGATATGAATTTCCGCTATTTACCGATTTGGCAAAGGCTTTCAAATCTTCAACCGTAGAAATTATCAACGGGCTCTCTGTATATTGAGCTGCTTTTAGAACAGAAATAAAAGCCATACATATACTCAATATAATCAATCGTTTTTCCATTTACTATAAAATTAAGATTCGTACTCGTATATCCAAAGACAAAATTGAGATTTTTTAAAAGAAACGGAGTACAAGAATCAACCAAATGAGTTTAAAATTAAAGCAACAGTCAAATAATCTATCCAACCTATCGCCGTTAGTCTGAAAATCATTCATAAAGTCCGAAAAACAATAATATTTCAATTCTTAATCAAGTAACCGGCATGTCTGTAGAACACGATAAATACCAGTTATATTTTATCCATATAACTGATATCCGAAGCAAACCATACAATTTTAGATTCATTTATTTTTTAGTATCGACTTTCTGATACTCTTTAGGAGTTACTCCAAACTCCTCTTTGAAACAAGTCGAAAAATATTTCGGATTGGAAAATCCGCAAGCGTATGCCACTTCCGAAACGGAAACCGATTTATTTTTCAACATTTTCACTCCTTGTTTCAAACGGACATTCCGGATAAATTCCACCGGAGACAACCCCACGATAGCTTTTGTCTTCCGGTAAAGAGAAGATTTAGACATTGCCAGAGCATCGGCCAACTGGACAACATCGAATGTGGGCGAAGACAAATTTTCCTGTATGGCTTCTATCACTTTTCTCAAAAATTCCTTATCAATATCAGTGGTATCCAACAAATTGAAGTTTATCTCTTCTATATCGGTACGGAACTCTTCCTGCTTGCTCTTCTTATCTGTCAGGAAATTATCAATGCGCGCTTCAAGCACCTTTAATTCAAAAGGTTTCGAGATGTATGCATTAGCTCCGGCATTATAACATTCAATACGGTCTTCCGCCGTATTTTTCGCAGTTAGCAGAATAATAGGTATATGGCTTGTTTCCAAATTCCCCTTGATGATGCGGCATAATTCCAGACCGTCCATCTCCGGCATCATAATGTCGCTTATAATGATATCGACTTCATTATCATTCATCAGTTCCAAAGCTTCCACGCCATTCTTAGCCATCACCACATGATAGTGCCTGGACAAAATACGTTCCATTAAATATAACAGTTCTTCATTGTCTTCGACCAGCAGAAGCCGAATATCGCTTACGGCGGCATCTGCCATTTCTCCTTCCATCTGTTCCCAATCCAGAATATTACTCTCCGCATTCACATCGCAGGTTCCATTTTCATTTATCTGTTCTTGGGATGACTCTATTTCATTTTCCGTATAACTGTCTTTATCAATCGGAATAATTACCGTAAATGAGGTTCCTTTTCCGACTTCACTTTCCACGTCAATCGTTCCATGATGCAACTCTAGCAAATCTTTTGCAAGCGAAAGGCCGATGCCGTTGGTTTCACTTGTCCTCCAATGCCGGCTTGTATAAAACCTCGTAAATATCTTATCCAAATCTTCCGCAGCGATTCCCCGCCCGGTGTCGCTGACTATAATAGACAGATAGGTATGGCATTCTTGTGAGAAAGTAGATAAAGCTATTTTTATTTTCCCGCCTTCTTCCGTATATTTATATGCATTGGATAAAAGGTTAGAGACTACTTTGTCTATCTTGTCCGCGTCAAAATATCCCTGTACCGTGTCCTCTTCCGGCTCAAAGGCGAAGGCTATTTTCTTCTTCTGAATCAATGGCATAAAATTGGAATTGCAAACACTACGTACCAAAGAGACCACATCTCCCGCAGCGACTTTCAGTTTCATGTTTCCACTCTCGACCTTACGGAAATCAAGAATTTGCTGCAACAGCCTTTTCAATCGGTTCACATTGGCGCGAATCATTTCAAACTGTGGAATCTTATTCTTGTATGTAATTTCCGCATCGTCAATTAAACAAGTGATAATAGTAAGCGGAGTAAGAAGGTCATGAGAAATATTCGTAAAATAGCGCAATTTTGCCTGAACCAATTCTTCCGATTTTTCCTTTTCTATTTGAACGATTCTCAATTCGTGACGCAGTTGCATCCGCCGCTTCGTTCTGTAATAGAAAGAATAACAGAGCAATAAGACAAATATAAAATAAGCTGTATAAGCCCACCAGGTTTCGTAGAAGGCCGGAGCTTTCTTTACCTTTATTTTGGTTACAAGGCTACTCCATAACCCATTTACATCCGTGGCTTTTACACAAAAGGAACGTTCTCCTTTGGGAAGCCGGTTATAATAAGCGAACTGGCGTCCATCCTTTATATATACCCAATCTTTATCTACGCCTTCCATTTTATAGGCATATTGAATCTTGGCCGGAAAACTGTAGTTCAAAGAAGAGAAGTCTATTTCAATATTCTGGTCTTCTGCATTCAGACTTAATGTCTGTTTGAGCAAATTAAAGCGTTCATTGGGCTTTCCTGTCAATAATGATTCATCTCCCATTTTTACATCTACAATATGTGTCCGTATCCTCTTCGGCTCATCGGCCAATTGCTTGTACGGAACAAATACGGCAATACCCCTGTTCCCTCCATAAAACATTTCTCCTGCCGGGCTTTTAAAACAGGAATGCTTCGGGAAAGAATTTACAACGATATCCTCACCTGCCAGATAAGTAATCTGCCCTCCGGTCTTAGGGTCATACTCAATAATCCTCTTGTTTGTAGAAATCCAAAGATGCCCCGTATCGTCCGTCACCATATCCTGTACACCTTCGGTTAAAGTCGGGAATACATCCGAATAATCTTCAATTTCCTTGTTTTTTTGATTGTACAAAAAGACGTAACCTTCCTGGCTTCCCATCCAGATCCGTCCTTCCGTATCCGTACATAAATCTTCAATATTATCACTTATCAAGTGTCCCGACGCCGTATCAAATTTGACGATATTCTCTTTCTTAACCCTAAAATCTTCAGACACGGTCAAACAAAATACGCCATTACGCCTGGTACTAACCCAGATATGTCCCGAATCATCTTCCACCAAACCTGTTATCTCTTTTTGAAGGAAACCTGTTTCTTTTAATATTCCGTGACTGCCGGCCGGTTTTACAAACAATCCCAGCGATGTTACAATCCAGATATTGCATTTTCTGTCTTCATAAAAAAATTGCGGATTATTTCCCGCACCCTTTACATATTCCTGCAGGTTTATGGTAGAAACAAGCCGTATCTGCCCTTTCTCTTTTTTCAAAGTATAAATAACCGGCTGATAGGAAGGTCCAATCCATATTTCATCGTCCAAAGAGGAATATCCGATATAATTGACGGTCTCCATCCCCAACAAACCGCTCAAGCCCGGTATGTCCTTATACCACACAATCTCATCGCTGTTTTTTTTATAAATTCCCAACCCTAAACGATTCTGGTTGATCCAGATGTCATCTTCCTTATCTTTATAAATGGCCTGGATATTAGTCGTTAACCCTATTGTTTTCTTAATAGAGGCTAAAGGATAATTCTGAATAACCGGCTTGTCCATATTGATATAAGCTACTCCTTCATTAAAAGAGGCAATCCATAGATTACCTGCCTTGTCTTTACATATTTCACTAAAGATATTATTCAGTTTTGAGGAGATATTGCTGATATCAATCATTTCCACCGAATTATCGACTCTTTTCCGGATTGCATAAAGTCCGCGAGAACTGACTAACCACAGATATCCGTACTTATCATCCTGCTGAATACTGAAAAAAGTGCCGTTTGAGGATAATTCTCCCGGTTTAACGCTCTTCACCGGTATATAAACCTGCTCATCTTTTTCTTCCGGATAAAATCTGTAAAGGCCCTCTCCCCAAGTACCTATCCAATGTTGTTTTTTATCATCCTGAAACACGCAAAACGGATTGTTTTCCTTCCCTAACTTCGGATATTTAACAAATGTATCTTTTGTCCGGTCATAACGAAAGATTCCTTTTCTCCAGAAAGTCACCCAAATATTATTATCCGAATCTTCATAAATGGAATTCACACTGGTAACCGGTAAAGAGCTGTCATATCTTTTACATACAGAGAAATCACTGGAACATCTATATAAAGCAATATAAGTCCCTACCCAGATATATCCTCTTGAATCAAAAAGAATTGAACGAATCTCCTGATCCTTCAATTCTTCATTATCTATGTGATAAATTTCATAGGTTTTCTTATTCAGGATATTCAATCCTTTCTTTGTTCCAATCAATACACGTTCCCACGAATCCGCAAGGCTCGTAATCTGGTTGTCCGTCAAAAGGTTCGGAGTCGTTTTTCCGGACCGGAAAGTCAACACGCGGTATCCGTCGTAACGGGACAACCCTTCGCGTGTGCCGAACCACATAAAACCTTCGCGATCCTGAAAAATCCTCTGGACGGAATTGGAAGGCAACTGACCGCTCAAAGGAAGTACATCAACGGACAATTCCTGGGCAGTAACGAAGCTCCATATTAAATATAAAAACAGAAATATAATACTCCTTTTCTTTATTTCCATAGTATCCCATAATTTTTAGTACAATATTAAAGCAAAATATATTTTCAAGCAAGCCATTTAAGATTAAATTGAAATGAAACGATGTTTATGAACGATTTTCAAACCTTTTGAATGATTTTCAGACCTCCTAAAATACCAATAAAAACGGCTAATTTAAAATTATACGTATTTGATTAATTCAAGGACTTTTATAATAAATAGTTTCTGCAACTTTGCATACGAGAAAAACAGAATAATCATTTATATTTTTATATCATGAAAGCAATTTATCTCAAAACCATTTTCTTCACATTGTCAATGAGTATCGTCACGAACAATGTCTCGGCAATGTTTTCGCCAGTATCTTCTCACATACCGGAAATTAACCAGGCTAAAGACGATAAGGAAAAAGAAGCCTCTGACGACGAAAATAACGTCAACGAGAGAAATGACGCTCCTTTACTGGTCGTAAACGGAACCGGAAAGTCCGCGACATTTACAATTAACACCGGGAATCTGCAAAAAGACCAGCCGGTGTTGATAACTACCCCGAACGGATTCAGCATAAGCCCGGAAAGCATACCGGCAAATACTAAAAACGCTAAAATTACAGTCACTTTAAACAGTACCCAAAAAGTTACCAAAGGAATCATCGTTCTCCGAAGCGGAGACAGCAGAGCCTACGTCAGAGTCCAGGGTATCGGCACTCCGCTTCCAACTAAAGAAATAGCCAAATCTCCCATCTACAAAGGAGGAAAGGACAAAACTTTTGAGAATACCGAATTCAAGCCGGGGGAAAAAGGGTACACTGTTGAATTTAGAGTAAAAATAAATGAGGAAGGAGATGAATTCCATCCTTATATGGTAGACGGAAAAGGATATGGCATGAAAGGGTTTGTCGCCTCAACCGCAATGGGGGTTTATAATTCCAACAGTCAAAAAGGGTTCAGCAATCCTTTGACTAAAACAGAAGGAGGACTAGGCAAGTTTTACAACAATGATAACCGTATGCATACTTACCGTTATGCAATCACGCCGGACAACAGAGCTTTCGTCTATCGCGACGGATTCCCTATCGACACAATACGTCTGGCCGATTACGGTAACCAACCTGATTTTGCCGTTGCAAACGGGGAACCTAAAGAAAACCTCTTAAAGAATCCCGGATTCGAAGGGGAATACAATTATATGGACGGAGGGAAATTAGTAAAAGCCGTGGAAGGATGGAATATTGCCATCCTTGACCGGTGGAACAGCGAACAGTTCATCCTTCCTCAAGAAATCGACAACGAACAGGACTTTAACAATCATATTTTCCGCATTAAGCCTTACAAATGGGCAGGCGGCTGGGGAAACGGCAATATCAACCAGACTGTTGATGTCGCCCCTAACGAAACATATACATTATCCGCACTGGCTAAAGGGGGATTAGACAAGAAAAAAGGCACGCTAACCGCCAAAATGTTTATCCAGGAAGTGGAAGACCGTGAAAAGAAAGTAGAGGCGGAAATAGCCAGTGATACTTGGGAAACGTATTCTCTGGATTTCACGACATCGCCCACTTGCAAACAGATACGTGTAATCTTTCAAATTCAAGCCGGTAAATGGGGGGCTAATATCTCTCCCCTAGATGTAGACAACGTTAAACTTACCGGAGTATCCAGAGTTTATTCTCCCAAAATCGGTTTCGAGAACAATAATGCCGAAATAGAATATTTCACTTACGATTTAAGCGGCGCTTATGCTCCGGAACAACCTGAAATTACAATCAATATTACAGAATAAATAACAAAAAGATGAAGATTATTCTATTAATTTGTTTTGTACTCTCATTCAATACGGCTTTTTCACAAAATACCCGGATTAGCCCGGGGGAGCTGTGGAATGATACAAACGGGGAACAAATAAATGCACACGGCGGATGCGTGGTTTTTACCAAAGGTTACTACTATTGGTTCGGAGAAGACCGTACTGGGTTCATTTCCAACGGGGTCAGTTGTTATCAATCCAAAGACCTGTATAACTGGAAACGTCTGGGGCTTTCTTTAAAAACAACAGGTGAAGCCAGGGAGGATATGAACGACATATCACAAGGCCGTTTGTTTGAACGTCCCAAAGTCATCTACAATCCCCGAACAAACAAGTGGGTAATGTGGAGCCATTGGGAAAGCGGCAAGGGATATGGAGCCGCACGGGTTTGCGTAGCGACCAGTGACAAAGTTGAAGGTCCTTATACTTTATATAAGACTTTTCGCCCGAACAATAACGAATCGCGCGACCAGACCGTTTTTATCGATACGGATGGAAAAGCATACCATTTCTGTTCAACGGACATGAATACCAACATGAACATATCGCTTCTTAGAGACGATTATTTAGAACCGACCTCCACAGAAACAAAAATATTAAAAGGGCTTAAATATGAAGCGCCGGCTATTTTTAAAGTCGGCGATATCTACTACGGATTATTCTCCGGTTGCACGGGATGGACGCCTAACCCCGGCAGAACAGCTTACAGCACTGACATATTAGGGAAATGGAATACGGGAGCCAATTTTGCCGTAGACAAACTTAAACACTTGACATACAACTCACAAAGTTGTTATGTATTCAAAGTCCCGGACAAAGAAAATGCTTATATTTATATGGGTGACCGCTGGAATTCAAAAAATGTGGAAAAGTCTCACCATGTATGGTTGCCAATCAGCATGCGTTCAGGATACCCGGTAGTAAAATGGTACGCTCAATGGGATTTAACGATTTTCGATGACATGTACCGTTATAAACGGGCGGCGAGCATTGTTTCCAACAATATTTATTCATTGTTGGAAAAGGTGTCGGACCGCTTGGTCTCGAAACCGACCAACGGCTTTTGCATAGCCGACGACAATGATGAAATAAACATCGGTTTTGAATTCATTAAAACCGATACGCCTGGTACTTATAAACTAAAAGATACCAAAACCGGAAGATTTCTGGAATCGCTATTCGGTACTTTGCGCCTGAATCCTGAAAAGAAAAACGACATAGCCCAATGCTGGATATTCAATTTGCAGGAAGACGGTTATTACCGAATACAAAATGCCAAAGACAAGAAATATATAACCGTTTCCGGTTCAAACACATTCAACGGGACAAACTTGTATCTTACCGAATATTCTAAAAAATCAATGCAGGACTTCGCTGTTTATTTTGACTCTTACAAATATAAATATGAGGAAGCGGATATATTTTCCGTAAGTTACAGGGCTGATAACCGAAAGCAAATAGAGGCTAAATAATTTTTTCGTGTGTAATTTTCAGATGTTTGTTGTATTTGCAAATCCGGGGGAGACACTTATACTTTAAATTATTTTTTAATGATAAAAGGCCTCCCCTATTCATTCAGATTATCAAAAATAATTCAGTGTATGATGAATATTATCAAAAATATATGTTTGTTCATTTTTATGTGGATATGCAGCCAACCTGTCTTTTCCGCCGGTACTCTTTCTTCCGGCATCCAAACGGAGAGTAACAGTGACTGGGCTGTCACGGCCACGGTCTTCAGGCTTGCCGGAGAAAAGGAAGTAAGGAATGTGAAGCTCAATTGGATGCAACGGGAGGATGCCGAACTTTATAAAATATATCGGAACGGAGACCTGATAGGAGAAGCTAAAGGCGATACTTACGACGATTACGGCTTGGCTGTCGGCAAAACTTTTACTTATCATGTGGAAGCGTTTAAAGACGGCAGGAAAGTAGCTACGGCGATTTCTCAACAAGCGACAACTTTCACCCCCATTGGCGAAGGGAGAATTTATGATAATTTAAACGGCAAGTATATTACCGAAGAACGTTCCGGCAAACCGCAAGGTATGAAAATCGGAGACCTTTATTTTTCATACAAGATAGAAAATACGGAAAAAGAGGCAGACGGACAGAAAACGAAAGGTTGGCTGGTTACCGAGAGTTATTCCAAAACCGGGCTTGACGGGAGTTGGAGCGTTCCCAGGGAATTGGCCTTCTACCCGAACGTAAAATTCGAAGGCAACGCTTTCCGGTACAATCCCCAAACAGGAAAGGTGGTGTTGTCTTCACATTATGAAGACGAAAAGGGATATACCGCTGCAAAAATCTATCTGGCGCAGATTACTCCGAAAGGCCGACTTGAGGTAGGAACAATGGAACGGCCGTTAGGATACGACTCACGGGACCAATCACTGTTCATCGACGATGACAACACGGCTTATCTCCTTTCCGCCACCAACATGAACAGCGACATAAACATTTACAAATTGGATAAATCGTGGACCAAGCCTGTTGCCCTAGTCAATACAATATGCAAAGGATTGCATAGGGAGACTCCTGCGATTATCAAAAAAGACGGAAAATATTACTTTTTCAGTTCAAAAGCTTCCGGATGGTATCCAAGCCAAACGGTATATACGTCGGCCGGCAAACTGGACGGTGAATGGTCGCCTGTAAGAGAAATAGGCAACAATACGACTTTTGACGCTCAGTTTAACAGAATCAGTACAGTGAAAAACACCTGTGGGGTATGGAGTTATCATTGGGGGGCGCAACGGAAATACCAAACTCCCGACGGCAATTTCCCTAGAATTTCCATCGCTGCATTTAACAGAGGATACGCATCAATGGATTATTACAGGTTTGTCGAATTCAATGACCGGTATGGGCTCATCCCCGTGCAAAACGGAAAGAACCTCACCTTAAACATGCCGGTGACAGCGACAGTGCCGGGAGTAAAAGGGGTGAATGCCGGTTGCATCACAGACGGCGCCGATTTGGACTCTTCCATTTATTTTCAGAAAAGTTCCAATGCAAAAGTCGGTACTCCATACATGTTTGTCATAGACATGCAAAAAAAGGCGCAAATTTCGGAAATAAATTTTTCAACCAAACTTGTCAACGGGTCGGAAGCCGCTTACAAATATACAATTGAAGGAAGTCTGGACGGAAAAAGTTATAAGACACTTGTCAACGGCAGACAAAACTGGCAAGTGGGATTCCTTATTCTGACTATCGAAGACCCGGCATTCTATAGGTATTTGCGCTTGCGTATCTATGGAATTGTGAATGTGCACAAAGGCAATTCGGCTACATGGGCCGACGGTATTTATGAATTTACGGCTTTCGGCACTCCGCAACCCTAATAACTTCAAACGGATATTATTGAAAAGACCGGTCGGCTGTTCAAAAAGGCGATTGGCCTTTTCTCTTTTTATACCGTCTCTTATCCTGTAAACGTCCTATAAACAGGACAACCCGCCAGTTCCGGATACCAGTTCCGCACGCTACAGCGAACAAATGTTTATATACGTATAAAAAGGCATTAAAACCTTTCCCATTTCATTTTTTCCCCGTATTATTCGCTGGAATCAAAGAAAGTCCCTATCTTTACCCCAAGTATTTTTAGTATTCACCATTAAATGTAAAGATTATGGCAAGTAGAAGAGAACTCAAAAAGAATGTAAATTATATTGCAGGAGAATTATTTACCGAATGTTTGGTTAACAGTATGCTTATTCCCGGTGTCGACAAAGCGAAAACGGATGAAGTGATGGCTGAAATATTGAAGATGCAGGATGAATTCGTCACCCGTATCAGTCATACGGAACCGGGTAATGTGAAAGGTTTTTATAGGAAATTCCAAGCTGACTTCAATGCAAAGGTGAATGAGATTATTGAAGCTATCGGAAAATTGAATTAAAAACAGAATGAAGAAAGCAATTTATAGCTTTATCTATTACCGCCTGTTAGGGTGGAAGACTCATGTCACGGTACCTAATTATGACAAATGCGTAATATGTGCCGCTCCACACACAACAAACTTCGACTTATTTATCGGAAAACTGTTTTACGGGGCCTTAGGACGTAAAACAAGCTTCATGATGAAAAAAGAATGGTTCTTTTTTCCACTCGGCATTTTTTTTAAAGCGGTTGGAGGAATTCCTGTAGACCGTAGCCGAAAGACTTCATTGGTAGACCAGATGGTCCGGCATTTCAACGAATGCAAAAAATTCCATCTGGCCATTACTCCGGAAGGGACGCGCAAGGCGAATCCGAACTGGAAAAAAGGGTTTTATTATATCGCCCTCAAAGCGCAGGTGCCTATCGTACTGATTGGTATCGACTACGAAAAAAAGACTATTTCGGCAACCAAAGCTATTATGCCGTCGGGAGATGTTGCTAAGGATATGCGGGAAATCAAACTTTATTTCAAGAATTTCAAAGGAAAACATCCCGAAAATTTTGTTCTCGGCGAATTATAAGCTTACCGCAAGTTGCACAGAGGGATTTGTACCAACCGGTTTATGACAATCGGTGCAGCTTGCGGTAAATAAAAAAACAGCAATTTAACTTCTTCATGGATTCACTTCGGATTTCTATCATACAGACCGATATTATCTGGGAAAACAAGCAGGAGAATCTCCTTTTACAAGAGAAAAAGTTGCAAAGCCTCCGCGGAACGACGGAGATTGCCGTTTTACCGGAGATGTTCTCAACGGGATTCAGTATGCAAAGCAGCGAGCTGGCGGAGCCAAACTCCGGCATAACCGTTACTGTTTTAAAACAATGGGCTTCTCAATTTCAAATGGCTATTTGCGGAAGTTACATAGCAACAGATAACGGATGCTTTTACAACCGGGCTTTTTTCCTGACTCCTGAAGGAGAAGAGTTTTTTTATGACAAGCGCCATTTGTTCCGCATGGGACGTGAGGCCGAATATTTCTCAGCCGGCAACAAACGGACCGTTATTTCCTATCTGGGATGGAACATTTGCCTACTTATATGTTACGACCTCCGTTTTCCTGTCTGGAGCCGGAACATCAACAATGAATACGACCTGCTGATATATGTGGCAAACTGGCCGGCTTCCCGGCGTTTGGCCTGGGACACCCTGCTCCGGGCGCGGGCACTGGAAAATCAATGTTATGTATGCGGCGTCAACAGAGTAGGTACGGACGGACATCATCTCAGTTACAACGGGGGAAGTAAAATTTATTCTGCACTCGGAACGGAAATCGCTTCACTACCGGATGAAGAGGAAGGAATAAGGACGGCTCCCCTTACATTGTCTGCCCTCAGGCAATTCAGAGAAAAATTTCCGGCATGGAAAGATGCGGACGGATTTCAACTGTAACATTTGCTATAAAACAAATGTTAAAAACAGATTGATAGAGCAACAATACCTAGAAATTAGTAGTTATTTATAAAGACTTCTTTTGTATCTTTGTCGTGGAAATACAGTCGCAAAGACGCTAATCTTACATAACTTAATTGACAACTTTATGAAAACAAATCTCAGTTCTCAAATCAGTCTCCATCGGGTCTCCCCCAGATATTACAGACCGGAGAATGCATTTGAAAAATCAGTCTTGACGAGACTTGAAAAAATTCCTACGGACATCTACGAATCTGTAGAAGAAGGAGCTACTTATATTGCTCGCGAAATAGCACAGACCATCCGCGAAAAACAAAAGGCAGGCCGTTTCTGCGTACTGGCGCTTCCGGGTGGAAATTCTCCCAGCCACGTATATACGGAACTGATTCGCATGCACAAAGAAGAAGGACTCAGTTTCCGCAATGTAATCGTATTTAATATGTACGAATATTATCCTCTGTCGTCCGAGGCCGTAAACAGCAACTTCAATGCTTTGAAAAACATGCTGTTGAATCATGTCGATATAGACAAACAGAATGTGTTTACTCCTGACGGGACAATCGCCAAAGATACAATCTTCGAATATTGCCGTTTGTATGAACAACGCATCGAAAGTTTCGGCGGTATCGACATCGCTTTGTTGGGTATCGGCCGCGTAGGTAATATCGCATTCAACGAGCCGGGTTCCCGCCTGAACTCCACCACTCGCCTGATTTTGCTCGATAATGCTTCACGCAACGAAGCATCCAAGATATTCGGTACGATTGACAATACGCCTATCAGCTCTATCACTATGGGAGTATCTACTATCCTCGGAGCGAAAAAGGTTTATCTGCTCGCATGGGGAGAGAATAAGGCGGCTATGATTAAAGAATGTGTAGAAGGGCCGATTTCCGATACGATTCCCGCATCTTACCTGCAGACCCATAATAATGCACACGTGGCGCTCGACCTTTCGGCTGCCATGAATCTGACCCGTATCCAACGTCCCTGGCTGGTTACCTCCTGCGAATGGAACGATAAATTAATCCGCAGTGCAATTGTCTGGTTATGCCAGTTGACAGGAAAACCTATCCTGAAACTGACTAACAAAGATTATAATGAAAACGGGTTAAGCGAACTTCTGGCGCTTTACGGTTCCGCATACAACGTAAACATTAAAATCTTTAACGATTTGCAGCATACCATTACCGGATGGCCGGGCGGTAAACCCAACGCGGACGACACTTACCGTCCCGAACGCGCCAAACCATATCCGAAACGTGCCATAATTTTCTCTCCTCACCCGGACGACGACGTTATTTCCATGGGAGGAACGCTTCGCCGGCTGGTGGAACAGAAACATGAAGTGCATGTAGCTTATGAAACTTCCGGAAATATAGCTGTAGGCGATGAGGAAGTGGTACGTTTTATGCATTTTATCAATGGCTTTAACCAAATCTTCAATAATAGCGAAGACAAGATTATCAATGAGAAGTACGCGGAAATACGTAACTTCCTGAAAGAAAAGAAAGACGGCGATATGGATAGCCGCGATATCTTAACTATCAAAGGACTGATTCGCAGAGGGGAGGCCCGCACTGCCTGCACATATAACAATATACCGCTGGAGCGCTGCCATTTCCTTGATTTGCCGTTTTATGAAACAGGTAAGATACAGAAAAACCCGATTAGCGAGGCAGACGTGGAAATCGTGCGTAACCTTCTCCGTGAAATTAAACCTCACCAGGTTTTCGTCGCAGGCGACCTGGCAGACCCGCACGGAACACACCGGGTATGTACGGATGCCGTATTTGCAGCCATCGACCTGGAGAAGGAAGAAGGCGCCAAATGGTTGAAAGACTGCCGTATCTGGATGTACCGCGGCGCATGGGCCGAATGGGAAATCGAAAACATCGAAATGGCTGTACCTATCAGTCCGGAAGAACTTCGGGCAAAACGCAATTCTATCCTGAAACATCAGTCACAAATGGAAAGCGCTCCTTTCCTGGGCAATGACGAACGGTTGTTCTGGCAGCGTAGTGAAGACCGTAACCGCGGTACGGCTATTCTATACGACCAGTTAGGACTGGCTTCATACGAAGCAATGGAAGCATTCGTTGAATATATTCCGTTATAAAAAAGATTCTTAATTAAGAGAACATAAAACAATGAAAGAAGAGTGGGAGGTTTCGATACTTCTCACTCTTTTTTGTTTATTTTTGCAGGGGAATTTATCCTGATTCTGTAAACTGATACTGATTATCAAGGAGGATTCAGGGATTTTTCATGTAATCTCGCAGTGATAAAACCTAAAAACATTAAACGATGAAAAAGATAATCGTGTTTTTCATATACCTGATAACGGGGATAAATTTCCTCTTTGCCCAGGACATTGAAAGAAATATAAAAGAACGGTTAACCGATTATTTCGGCAATTATGTTTCAACGGCCCGGATAAGTACTCCCAAACTGGATGGTTTCGATATTGACTATGAACATAAGACGATTACGGTTCATGCCTCGGAAAGTTTTGCATGCCAGCCATTCCGTCCGGAAACCGTAGAACGGATATATAACCAAATCAGGGATTTGCTCCCCGGTCCGGTGCACTATTACCGCCTCACAATCTATACGGACGGAAAGCCTATTGAAGAACTGGTTCCTAATTTTTACCGGGGCAAGAAAAAAGACAAAAGCCGAATGCCGTTAAATGCGGAATATAAAGGAACTCCCTGGATAAAAAACGTTTCACGTCCCTATGATATTTCACGCGGGCTGCAAAATCGCCATATAGCAGTCTGGCAAAGCCACGGCAGTTATTTCAAGAATGACAAGGACGAATGGGGATGGCAACGTCCCCGCCTGTTTTGTACAACCGAAGATTTGTTCACCCAGTCTTTTGTTCTTCCTTACGTAATTCCCATGTTGGAAAATGCGGGTGCAATTGTTTATACTCCCAGAGAACGGGATACACAAAAAAATGAGATTATCGTAGACAACGATACTCCCAACGCTTCGCTTTATCTGGAAGTGGGAAGTAAAAAGGCTCATTGGACTACTGCCGCGGCCAAAGGGTTTGCCCAAAGAAAAACGGTTTACAATGACGGCGAAAATCCGTTTACGGACGGAACCTGCCGAATCATACCTACAGAGAAAAAGAAGAAGAAAGCCCAGGCTTTTGCCGAATGGGTTCCGACCTTGCCTGCAAGCGGTAAATATGCCGTTTATGTTTCTTACCAGACATTGCCCAATAGTGTAAGCGACGCCAAATATCTTGTTTTCCACAACGGAGGAGTCACCGAATTTAAAGTAAACCAGAAAATAGGCGGAGGGACTTGGGTATATCTCGGTACTTTCGATTTTGACAAGGAAAATAATGACTATGGCATGGTGGTATTAAGCAATGAAAGTAACGAACACGGGGTCGTATGTGCCGATGCGGTACGTTTCGGAGGAGGAATGGGAAATATCTCCCGCGGAGGAAAAATCAGCGGGCTTCCCCGTTACCTGGAAGGAGCGCGCTATTTCGCCCAATGGGCGGGAATGCCCTACAGGGTATATGCCGGACGGAAAGGGGAAAACGACTATGTAGACGATATCAACACACGTTCCAACACAATTAATTATTTATCAGGGGGGTCTGTCTACAATCCGAAACAGCCGGGATTAGGAATACCGTTGGAAATGACTATGGCATTGCACAGCGATGCCGGATGCAGTAAAACTGACGAATTAATCGGTTCGCTCGGTATCTACACAACCGGCTTTAACGATGGGAAGCTACATGCAGGGACAGACCGTTACGCTTCACGAGATTTGTCGGATCTATTGCTTACTCAGATACAGAAGGACATTCGTTCCAGCTACAATCTTTCCTGGACACGCCGCAGCATGTGGAACCGGAATTACAGTGAGACCCGGCTTCCGGCCGTCCCTTCTACAATCATCGAGCTGCTTTCGCATCAGAATTTTGCGGATATGCGGTTAGGGCATGATCCTAACTTCAAATTTACAGTGGGACGTGCCATATATAAAGGAATCCTACGATTCATTACCAGCCAACACGACAAAGAGTATGTAGTCCAACCTCTCCCCGTAAGTAATTTCGCAATCCGTTTCGGTAAAAAGAAAAATACGCTGGAATTGTCATGGAAAGGAGAAGACGACCCGCAGGAACCGACGGCGCACCCGCGGGAATATGTCGTATATACACGAATCGGATACGGCGGTTTCGACAACGGGACTTTAGTGAGCAAACCTGCCTACACTGTGAAAATAGAACCGGGCCTGGTGTATTCGTTTAAAGTAACGGCTGTGAACCGGGGAGGTGAAAGTTTCCCTTCCGAAATTCTCTCGGCTTACAAAGCGAAACGGGAACGTGAAAAGGTTTTAATAATCAACGGTTTCGACAGGGTCAGCGGTCCGGCAGCCGTCAATACCTTCGATAAAGCCGGATTCGATTTAGACCGTGACCCCGGTGTGCCTTATTTGTCAAATATCTCATTCTGCGGCACACAGACCGGATTTGACCGTACACAAGCCGGAAAAGAGGGGAAAGGAAGTCTGGGATACAGCGAGAATGAACTGGAAGGAATAAAAATTGCGGGAAATACATTTGATTATCCTTTTATTCATGGAAAAGCAATCCAGGCTGCGGGAAAATACAGTTTTACATCCTGCAGTGACGAAGCTGTAGAAAACGGGATTGTCACCCTGGAAGATTATAAGATTGTAGACTATATTCTGGGACTCGAAAAAGAAGATACATCCCAAAAACTGGCTTACTACAAAACATTTTCTTCAGCCATGCAGCGCATCATCACCAGTTATTGCCAATCCGGGGGTAACATATTTGTCAGCGGTGCATATATAGGAAGTGACATGAACGGTACGCAAGGAAACAGAGAGTTTACCCAGAGGATTTTGAAATACGGTTACCAGGGTAGCCTGACAGATAAAAGCTCTAGTCGAATCAACGGGCTCGGACAGACGTTCACTATTCCACGGCTGCCCAATGAGAACAGTTATGCCGTGCCCGCCCCGGATTGCATCGTTCCGGTAGATACCGCTTTCCCTGTATTTACCTATGTCCCCGGCAACCGGAATGCCGGTATTGCCTACAAGGGTGATTACCGGACTTTTGTACTGGGTTTCCCGTTCGAAAGCATCCAATCGGAAGCGCACCGGGCAAACATAATGGCTAGCATATTGGATTTTTTTATACGGAAATAAGATAATCGCCACAAGACAATAAGGGTAACACAGATATGCTTTCCCCCGTGAACATCCATGTTACCCGGCATTGCTCGGGACAAAACAAAAAATATTTTCTTTTTTTATCTGTTTCTCATTTTAAATTCTATCTTTGCAGGAAACAATAACTTTAAAATTAAAGAATAATGTATATTATACAAGCAAATCCCAGCGGTACACGCAGCATAGAAGTATCTACCGAAAACCTAAGAACAATAGAAAAATACTCCCTGTTCCGTCATCTCATCGACAGCACGGGTATTGTAGATGAAGCTGTATTGGATAAATTAAAATTGAATATCCGTTCTCTCATAGCCAGCCAGGAAGAGGACAGCAAGGATTTGCTGGACCTTTGCATTGATGTGATTTACCACAATAATATGAAGGCATTCGGACTGCAACAACTTATCAAGCTTTACCTCACCTGGCTTTCCAGCCCTGAAGCGGAAGAGGAGGAAGAATGACGAGAATAGACACCTGCGGAACAACGGCATACAGTCCGTTGATTCCTGCAATCAAAGCGATATGCAATGCCGTTCCCGGCGAAACGATAGAAATCGTGATGAATCATGCCGGTGCGTTTCAGGATTTAAAAGAATATCTGTCGGAACAAAATATCGGCTTTCGTGAAATTTACGAAGGAGAACGAATGACGTTACAGTTTACTGTCAATAACAAAGATTCAATAAATCACCTGAATAATTGAAATAAATTATTCTAATAATCGAAATCGGACATTCCAATGAATAAAAAAATCATTGGGATGTTTTTTATTATCCGTATCTTTGCGGCATGAAAGAATATCGACTGACCGACTGGTTACCTACAACTAAAAAGGAAGTGGAGCTTCGCGGATGGAATGAGCTGGATGTCATTCTTTTCAGCGGTGACGCCTATGTAGACCATCCTTCTTTCGGGGCTGCCGTTATCGGGCGTATCCTTGAAGCGGAAGGTTTAAAGGTTGCCATCGTCCCCCAACCCAACTGGCGTGATGACCTGCGTGACTTCAAAAAGCTGGGGCGTCCGCGGTTATTCTTCGGCATTTCCGCCGGTTGCATGGACTCGATGGTCAACAAATACACTGCCAACAAGCGTTTACGCAGCGAAGACGCATATACTCCGGACGGACGCCCGGATATGCGTCCGGAATATCCGTCCATCGTTTACAGCCGGATTCTGAAAAGGCTTTATCCGGACGTTCCTGTCGTATTGGGAGGCATCGAGGCTAGTTTAAGACGTTTAAGCCATTACGATTATTGGCAAGACAAGGTGCAGAAAAGTATATTATGCGACAGTGGAGCCGATTTGCTTATTTACGGTATGGGAGAAAAACCCGTGGTAGAATTAAGCAGGGCGGTAATGGCTTGTGGTAATTCCCGCCTGCCGCTAACTGTTTATGATATTCCTCAGATAGCTTATCTCCGTCGTGCGTCAGAATGGACGCCTGCCCCCGACGACATACAGCTTTATTCGCACGAAGAGTGTTTGTCCGACAAAAAGAAACAGGCTAGCAATTTCCGGCATATTGAAGAAGAATCGAACAAATATGCCGCTTCCCGCATCACGCAGGCAGTGGGGAATAAAGTGGTGGTGGTTAATCCTCCTTATCCCCCGATGAGTCAGAAAGAACTGGACCATTCGTTTGACCTGCCCTATACCCGCCTCCCTCATCCTAAATACAAAGGCAAAAGGATTCCGGCATACGACATGATTAAATTTTCCATCAATATCCACAGAGGGTGTTTCGGTGGTTGCGCTTTTTGCACCATTTCCGCACATCAGGGGAAATTTATCGTCAGCCGCAGCAAAGAATCGATTCTACAGGAGGTGAAAAAAGTAATGGAATTACCGGACTTCAAGGGATATCTAAGCGATTTGGGAGGTCCTTCCGCCAATATGTATCAGATGAAAGGAAAAGACGAAACTGTTTGCAGAAAGTGTAAACGTCCGTCGTGCATCCATCCGAAGGTTTGTCCGAATTTAAATTCGGACCACCGTCCTTTACTGGACATTTACCATACGGTAGACCAATTGCCCGGAATCAAGAAGTCTTTCATCGGTAGCGGAGTACGTTATGACCTGCTGCTTCATCGGAGTAAAGATGAAGCGGTTAACCGTAGTGCTGCCGAGTACACCCGCGAATTAATCATCAACCATGTCAGCGGCCGGTTGAAAGTAGCTCCGGAGCACACTAGCGACCGGGTATTGTCTGTGATGCGCAAACCGCCTTTCGAACAGTTCGAAACATTCAAAAAAATATTCGACCGTATTAACAGGGAAGAGAATATGCGCCAGCAATTGATTCCGTATTTCATTTCGTCACATCCCGGATGTAAAGAGGAAGACATGGCAGAACTTGCCGTTATCACCAAACGCCTGGATTTCCATCTGGAACAGGTACAGGACTTCACTCCCACCCCGATGACAGTAGCTACCGAAGCTTGGTACACCGGATTTCATCCGTACACTCTGGAACCTATATTCAGTGCGAAAACCCAACGGGAAAAACTTGCCCAGCGCCAGTTCTTTTTCTGGTATAAACCGGAAGAACGGAAAAACATCATCAATGAATTGAGACGTATCGGCCGTTCTGACCTGATAGACAGGCTATACGGAAAAAAGAAGTGATTTTTTCCTCCCCATAAGACACAGGAATTCTTATGAGTGAGTTACGGAATACGTTTTTAGCATGCGCGACGGCGATTAAACATTAAGGTTCTTCGCCGAAGCAATGGTGTTTGTGGCTATTTCATAAATAAAATAGATAGAAAGAACAGGAAATATACGGCAAATTCAGCACTTCCCGTTTGCCAATAACAGAACGCACATATATCAGTAGTCGAGATAAAAGGCTCTTGCTTCAAACGGGAATGGACAGGGAAACGGTCCGTCGGAACTTTACCTCTTTTATGCAATCCGATGAAGTATGTCATTCCTTCACCGGTAACGCTACAATTTCCCTCAATACGCTGACCGCCGTTTCTACATTGGTGACGTCCTTAATCAACATGCTTCGCTTGCCGTTCTGTTCCCGCAAATCACAACGGCGGGTATATTTCATCATATAGTCAATCACTTTACCGAAAGCTTGACTTTGATAGAACGGGCTATCCGGATTGGATACGAAGAACAAAGTCATACGGCCACCTTTCAAGAAGATTTTCTCCGCCCCCAGGCGCGCTGCCAAACGGCGCAGGGGAACGATACGAAGCAGTTCTTCCGTTTCCGGAGGAACAGGTCCGAAACGGTCTTCCAAACGGGAGCGGAAAGCTTCCACATCTTTGTCTAAAGTCAGGCCGTCCAGTTCGCGATAAAGCAACATCCGTTCACTGCTGCCGGTGACATAGTTTGCCGGCAATAACAGTTCGAGGTCACTTTCCACCTGACATTCATCTACAAATCCTTCTCCGCTAATCTGCCCCTCTTCTTTGATTTCATCCGCATACAACTCCGCAAACTCATCGTTTTTCAACTCGTGGACAGCCTCGGAGAGAATTTTCTGATAGGTTTCATATCCCAAATCTGCGATAAAACCGCTTTGTTCCGCTCCAAGCAAATTGCCCGCACCACGAATGTCCAAATCCTGCATAGCGATATGGATGCCACTGCCCAAGTCGCTGAAATTTTCAATAGCTTGCAAACGGCGGCGTCCCTCTGCCGTCAGAGTACTTAACGGAGGAGCCAGCAAATAACAAAAGGCTTTCTTATTACTGCGTCCCACTCGTCCACGCATCTGATGCAAATCGCTTAACCCGAAATTCTGAGCCTGGTTAATGATAATCGTATTGGCATTCGGAATATCAATCCCGCTTTCAATAATGGTAGTCGCCAAAAGCACGTCATAATCGTAATTGACAAAATCCAGTATAATCTTTTCCAGTTGGGCGGGTTCCATCTGCCCGTGCCCGATTGCCACACGGCAATCGGGGATATGCCGCTCAACCATCGCCTTTAATTCCGGTAAATTCGCTATCCGGTTGTTTACAAAGAAAACCTGTCCGTTACGGCTCATTTCAAAATTAATGGCATCCGTAATGACTTCTTCATTGAATGTATGTACTTCGGTCTGAATCGGATAACGGTTAGGCGGCGGGGTGGAGATAACGCTCAGGTCACGGGCTCCCATCAAGGAAAACTGAAGAGTACGGGGAATCGGGGTGGCAGTCATAGTCAATGTATCCACATTCACTTTCAGTTGCCGCAGCTTCTCTTTAACGGAAACCCCGAATTTCTGTTCTTCATCCACAATCAGCAAACCCAAATCTTTGAACTGAACATCTTTCCCCAAAATGCGATGAGTACCTATGAGAATATTGACATCACCTTCTCTCAATCCTTTCAAAACAGCCTTGGCCTGTGTGGCCGTACGCGCACGGCTTAAATATTCCACCCGGCAAGGCAATCCCTTCAACCGTTCGCGGAATGTCTGGAAATGCTGATAGGCCAAAACTGTTGTCGGAACCAATACGGCGACCTGCTTATTATCGGCCACTGCTTTGAAAGCGGCACGGATAGCAACTTCCGTTTTTCCGAAGCCCACATCTCCGCAGACCAGACGGTCCATCGGACGATCGCTTTCCATATCGTTTTTTACGTCAATAGTAGCCTTGCTCTGGTCGGGGGTGTCTTCATAAATGAAAGAGGCTTCCAGCTCATGTTGCAAAAAACTATCGGGACTATAGGCAAACCCTTTTTCCTGACGCCGCTGTGAATACAATTTAATCAAATCACGGGCAATGTCTTTGATTTTGGTCTTGGTACGTTCTTTCAACTTTTCCCATGCACCTGTTCCCAGTTTATTCAAACGAGGCGCTTCTCCCTCTTTTCCCTTATATTTGGAGACCTTATGCAAAGAATGAATCGAGACAAACACGACATCATCATTTTGAAAGACCAGTTTCAAGACTTCCTGTGTAGTATCCCCGTTCGGTATACGTACCAGTCCGGAAAAACGCCCGATGCCGTGGTCTGTATGCACCACATAATCACCCGGAGTAAACTGGTTCAATTCTTTTAAAGACAGGGCGACTTTTCCCGAACGCGCTTTATCGCTTTTCAGGTTATATTTGTGAAAACGGTCGAACAATTGATGGTCTGTGAAAATGCAAAGACGTAACGTATTATCAACAAAACCTTCATGTACGGTACGCTCTACCGGAACAAACCGAATCTTGTCTCCCCGGTCCTCGAAAATAGCTTTAATCCGGTCTGTCTGCTTCACACTGTCACTACAGATATAGAGCGTATATCCTTTCTGCAGGTAATCTTTGAATGAGCCGGCTACCAAATCAAAATTCTTATGGAAAATAGGCTGGGCGGAAGTATCGAACATCACACTGGCATTCGGCGTACCTGTCGGTTTATTGCCAAACTCCATCCGACGGAAATCAAGCGCCCGTACCGTAAACTCGCCGCTGTCTATCAATTTGCCTTCCAGAGTAATGCCTCCATTCTCTTCGGCTTCCTGTACGGCGATTGCCTGCGGAGTCAACGCCTCGTCATGCACTGCCTGAATACGCTCACGCAACCAAAGAAAATCACGCATCGCCAGAACGGTCTCTTCTGGAATAAAATCCAGAAAAGAAGTGGTGGCCGCTCCCGTCACTGCCAAATCAGGGACAATAGATACACCGCCTTTCTTTTCTCTGGACAATTGCGAATCAACCTCGAAAGTACGGATACTCTCTACTTCATCACCAAAAAAATCAATGCGGTAGGGATATTCCGAAGCAAAAGAAAAAACGTCGATAATACTGCCACGAACAGCATATTGTCCCGGCTCATACACATAATCGACATATTCAAACCCATAACTGTGCAACACATCCGTGATAAAAACCGTATCCACCTTCTCCCCTACACTCAGTTTCAGGGTTTTATCGCTCAACTCTTTGCGGGATACGACCTTCTCCGCCAACGCATCCGGATAAGTAACGATACACAACCCCTTTTCTCCTTTTTGCAAACGGCTCAGCACTTCCGTACGCAAAATTTCATTTGCCGCATCTTTTTGCCCGTATTTAACCGAACGCCGGAAGGAGGACGGGAAGAACAATACGGTTTCCGCCCCCAACACTTGTGTCAGGTCATGGTAAAAATAACCGGCTTCTTCAAGGTCGCCCAAAATAAAAACAAACGGATATCCGCTCTCCCGTACCAACACGGAAGAAAAAAGCGAAGCAGCAGACGCGCACAGTCCTCCACAAAAAATTGTCTGAATAGAAGTGTCTTTCAACAAACGCTTCATGACCGCCGTATTGGGGTGGGCGGCATATTGTTGTTGCAGTTCTGTTATTGTCATATATCGATAAAATTTCATCGCAAAAGTACAAAAAAAGCGGGAACAAGATATTAAAAGCCGTTAGAAAAGAAAACGTATATGCCGTGGCTATTCCATCGTATCGTTTCCCCCGGCCGTTACACACGTTAAATAATCCTTAGTCGGTCCATAACTAAAGGAAAAGAACTATTTTTGTTTCTAAAATTATAATATTTATATGCAAACATCGGATAGCCTCGTAATCATCCCTACCTATAACGAACGGGAAAACATAGAAAATATCATTCGTGCCGTTTTCGGACTTCCCCAACTTTTCCATATTCTGGTAATAGAAGACGGCTCTCCGGACGGAACTGCAAACATTGTGAAAAATTTGCAGCAAGAATTCCCCGAACGTCTGTTTATGCTCGAACGGAAAGGTAAATTAGGATTAGGTACTGCCTATATCGCCGGATTTAAATGGGCACTGGCACATTCATACGAGTATATTTTTGAGATGGACGCCGATTTCAGCCACAATCCGAACGACTTGCCCCGACTGTATCAGGCATGTGCGGAAAGAGGAGACGTATCCGTCGGTTCCCGCTACGTGAGTGGGGTAAATGTAGTCAACTGGCCTATGGGACGGGTATTAATGTCGTATTTTGCCTCCAAATATGTACGGTTCGTCACCGGAATCCCAATACACGATACTACCGCCGGGTTTGTCTGCTACCGCCGGCAGGTTCTGGAAACGATTGATCTGGACCATATCCGGTTCAAAGGATACGCTTTCCAAATCGAAATGAAGTTCACCGCTTACAAATGCGGTTTCAAAATTATCGAAGTCCCCGTCATTTTCATCAACCGTGAACTGGGAACTTCCAAAATGAACAGCAGCATTTTCGGAGAAGCCGTATTCGGAGTGATAAAATTAAAGATTAACAGTTGGTTCCATAAATTCCCGCAAAGAGCATGAAACGTATATTGATTCAAAACGCAGTTATTGTCAACGAAGGAAAAAAAGTATCGGGTTCGGTTGTCATTGAAGGTGAAAAGATTGCCGAAATATCGGTTAACGGAGAAACAGCCGCCATCCCCTGTGACGAAATCATAGATGCAACCGGATGTTATCTCTTACCGGGCGTAATCGACGAACACGTACATTTCCGTGAGCCGGGACTGACGCATAAGGCGGATATCGAAACGGAAAGCCGTGCAGCAGCAGCCGGAGGGGTCACCTCCGTCATGGATATGCCGAATACGAATCCGCAGACAACGACTCTGGAAGCCCTGAACGAAAAATTCGCTTTGCTGGCGGAGAAATCTGCCGTTAATTATTCCTGCTATTTCGGGGCAACCAACAACAACTATCCTTTGTTCGCCCAACTGGACAAACACCGTGTATGCGGTGTGAAACTGTTTATGGGTTCAAGTACCGGCAATATGCTGGTAGACCGTATGGCAAGCCTGCGTAATATTTTCGGGGGAACTGACCTGTTGATTGCCGCCCATTGCGAGGACCAGGGAATTATCAAAGAAAACACGGACAAATATAAGACAGAATACGGGGATGACATTCCTTTGTCTTTCCATCCTGCCATCCGTTCAAATGAGGCTTGTTACCGGTCTTCCGAACTTGCCGTACAACTTGCAAAAGAAGCGGACGCCCGTCTGCACATCATGCACATTTCCACAGCCAAGGAATTAAGTTTGTTTTCACAGGCTCCCTTAATGAAAAAGAAGATTACGGCGGAAGCTTGTGTTTCTCATTTGCTTTTCACGGAAGAAGATTACCCGATATTAGGTGCACGTATCAAATGCAATCCTGCCGTCAAAACCGCAGAAGACAGAAAGGCACTGCAAGAGGCGGTCAACAACGGCCTGATTGACACCATTGCAACGGACCATGCTCCGCACCTCCTGAGTGAAAAAGAAGGAGGAGCCCTAAAAGCTATGTCCGGAATGCCGATGATACAGTTTTCTCTTGTCAGCATGCTGGAATTAGCAGATGAAGGTATCTTTTCCATTGAAAAAATAGTAGAGAAAATGTCTCACAGTCCCGCCCGGTTATATGAAATACAAAATCGCGGATTCATTCATAAAGGTTATCAGGCAGACCTCGTGTTAGTGCGTCCCGACTCCAGATGGACGGTAACAACGGATTGTATTTTAAGCAAATGCAAATGGAGCCCGTTAGAAGGTCATGTCTTTAACTGGAAAATAGAAAAAACATTTGTAAACGGCCATTTATTGTATGACAACGGAGAAATAGACGATACTTACCGCGGAAAGGAACTGAGATTCAGATAAACAGTAATTCGTTTTATTCAAACCTATGAGCATCATTTCATCATACAAAATACATACCGTCGCCCCTTATATAAACTGGATTTACTTTTTCCACGCATGGGGGTTCCAACCGCGTTTTGCAGCTATCGCCAATATTCACGGATGTGATGTTTGCCGTGCTTCATGGTTGACGACTTTTCCTGAGGAAGAACGTCAAAAAGCTTCCGAGGCCATGCAACTGTTCAAAGAGGCAAACCGGATGCTGGACCGGCTCGACCGGGATTATGAAGTCAAAACAATTGTCAAGCTATGCCGGGCAAATTCTGACGGGGACAATATAGTGATTGAAAAAGAAAAAGGGCAATTTGTTACTTTACCTTTATTACGCCAGCAAACGCCTAAAAAAGACGGCAGTCCTTTTCTCTGCCTGAGTGATTTTATCCGTCCGCTTTCATCGGGCATTGCGGATACCATCGGCGCTTTTGCCTCTTCCATCGATGCTGATATGGAAGGATTGTACGAACAAGACCCTTACAAGCATCTGCTCGTGCAAACTCTTTCCGACCGCCTTGCAGAAGCGGCAACGGAAAAAATGCACGAACAGGTGCGAAAAGAGATATGGGGATATGCCAAAGATGAAAATCTAAGCATAGCAGACTTGTTGATTGAAAAATACCAAGGCATCCGTCCCGCTGTCGGCTATCCGTCTTTGCCGGACCAATCTGTCAACTTTTTGTTGGATGAATTGCTGGACATGAAACAAATAGGAATCTCACTGACTGAAAACGGAGCCATGTATCCCCACGCTTCAGTTTGCGGACTTATGTTCTCACATCCGGCATCCGAGTATTTTTCTGTCGGAAAAATCGGGGAAGACCAACTTGAAGACTATGCCAGTCGTCGGGGAAAAAGCGTTAAAGAAATGCGTAAATTCCTGGCGGCCAATTTACAATAGTTTTCATTTTCCGTGATTTTCCTTATTTTTCCACGACTAACTAAACCGGAAAGCAACTCTAAAATCCATGAGAGAACAAACCACCGAGGCAAGTAAATCCGTCGAGCAAGAGTTTTTGTCGGTCATCCGCGAATATGAACGGGTTATCTACAAAGTATGCTATTTATACACCAACCCCAATGCTCCGCTCAATGACCTCTATCAGGATGTGATACTGAATCTTTGGAAATCTTACCCGAAGTTCAGGAAAGAATGCAAAATATCCACATGGATTTACCGCATCGCCTTGAATACTTGTATCAGCTTTTATCGCAAAGAAAAAAACATTCCGGAAATTATCAGCCTCACCAAAGATATCGATTGGACGATAGAGGCACATGACCCGGTCAATGAGATGTTAAGGCAGCTTTACCAGATGATTAACCAACTGGGACAACTCGACAAATCAATCATCTTACTCTACCTTGAAGACAAAAGTTATGAAGAGATTGCAGAAATTACCGGTTTAACAGTAACGAATGTAGCCACTAAACTGAGCCGTATTAAAGATAAACTAAAAAAAATGAAGAAGGAGGAATAAAATATATGGAACTGGAAGAACTGAAAAAATCATGGAATGCTTTGGACGAACATTTGAAGGATAAGGAGCTTATCAAAGAGGAAGAGATTGAAAAGCTGATAAAACATGCCGATAAAGGTATCCATGCCATTGCCAGTCTGAACATCAGGTTACTTATGATATCCTTGCCGGTATTGATTTTGTTCTTGGCGGAAGTCATACTGCATGACAAATTGAATCCTATCTATATCATCATCCTTCTGGCATGGACTCCCGCACTTTGCTGGGATATCGTCACCACTCGCTACCTCCAGCGCACCCAGATAGATGAGATGCCTTTGGTCGAAGTCATCAGCCGGGTCAACCGTATCCATCAATGGACTATCAGAGAACGGCTGATTGCCACCGCTTTTCTTCTGGTATTAGCTATCCTCTCATTTGTCTACTGGCAAATATGGCAATACGGGACAGGAATGATTCTATTTTTCATTCTGCTATGGGGAGGAGGATTGGGATTAATCTTATGGCTCTACCGCAAGAAATTTCTCAATCGTATCCATGAAATCAAAAAGAACCTGGAGGAGCTGAAAATTGTCGACGGACAATAACCGGGCAAATGCATTCCGACAGGTAGGAATACGGGCGGATAGCTCCCATTGCGATTTGTATCATTTATTGTCAAACTATCAAATATCAATCCTATATGTTGCAACGTGTATTCATTTTCTTATTACTTTTACTGATATTGCCGGACATCTTCCTCTATATCAGATTCATCGTACGCCTCACGGCAAAACGGTGGTTACGGATTCTTTATTGGATTCCCACTTTTTCATTGATTACGGGACTTTTTTACTTGGTCTGCTTTCCGGACAATGCCTTTTCCCAACATCAGGCACAGGCTGTCGGATGGTTTTCCATTTTCTTTTTCCTGTTCGCAGCCCCTAAGCTGTTAATCGCTTTTTTCACCATTCTCGGAATACCTTTCCACAAATGGTTCCGTTGTCCGTACACTCCGTTCGTATGTACCGGACTCACATTGGCCGCATTCTGTGTTATCATAATTATATACGGTTCTTTTATCGGAAGAACCCGCTTCGAGGTAAAAGAAGTCACCTATACATCAGACCGGCTTCCCCAGGCCTTTGACGGATACCGCATCGTCCAATTATCAGATATCCATATCGGAAGTTGGCAGGGAAATACCGGTGCTATCCGGAAACTCGTCAATTTAGTAAATGCGCAACATCCCGATTTGATTGTTTTCACAGGGGATTTAGTAAATCACAAAGCCTCAGAATTAGATGGCTTCCAAGAGATATTAGCAGATTTAAAAGCCAACGACGGAATTTATTCCATACTGGGAAACCATGATTACGGTCCTTACTTCCGTTGGAAAAATAAACAAGACCAAGACAATAATCTGACAGACCTCGAACAAAGGCAAACAGCTATGGGATGGAAATTACTGAATAACTCACATGACTTTCTCATCCAAGGCAATGACAGCATTGCTCTTATCGGGGTAGAAAATGAGGGTGAGCCTCCTTTTTCCCAACATGGGGACCTTCCCAAAGCAAAGGCCGGTACCGAAGGATTATTCAAAATACTTTTGAGCCATAATCCGACACACTGGAGGCGGGAAGTGCTTCCGGAATCGGATATCGACCTAATGCTGGCAGGACATACCCATGCCATGCAATTACAGATAGGCAACTATTCACCTTCTGTTCATATCTATCCGGAATGGGGAGGAATGTATCTGGAGGGTACACGCGGATTATATGTCAACGTAGGAATCGGATATGTGGGATTACCTTTCCGTTTTGGCGCATGGCCGGAAATAACGGTGCTTACCCTACGACGGTAAGCACGCTTTTCCCATTGATTCGCTTATGGACTTGTACTTGAACGGCAATTCGTTCACTCATCTCCTGCACATGGGAAATGACTCCGATTTTTCGTCCCTGCATCTGCAACTGTTCCAGCGCTTCCATCGCCGTCCGCAAACTTTCCGCATCCAAAGAACCGAATCCTTCGTCGATAAAGAGGGATTCCACTTTCAGATTATTGCTTGACAGGGAAGAAAGTCCCAAGGCCAACGCTAAAGATATCAGGAATGACTCGCCTCCGGAAAGAGAATAGACGGTCCGTATCTCGTCACACATGTCACAATCAATAACTTGAAGCGCCAACGTTCCAGGAACCTGTTGCAGTTTATAACGTTTGGAAAGATAAGATAAATGTTTATTGGCATATAATAACAGCAAATTCAGGGTGTAGCTTTGCGCTATCACCTTGAATTTCGCCCCATCCGCACTTCCGATTAATTTATTAAGCTTCGCCCAACGTTCGGCAACAACCTGCTTTTCCGCCAGTTCTTTCGTTATCTGTTCCATAACCACCTTATTCTTTGCCTGTTGCAACAGGCGAGCCTCAATCGCGGAAAGGGCACGCTCCGTATTCAGGTTCTCCTCCTGCTGCTGTTTTATTGTTTCAGGCAGTTGTTCGGGCAACTCAATCTTCTCATATTGTTCCCGCAACTCTCCAATTGCCAGTGTAATCTGTTTCATTTCCCCTTGAAGGCCGGAAAGCCGGTTATGCACCACCTCTACTTCTTTACGCGCTTTATCCAGAACAGCATTCAGTTCCTTTTCTCTCCTCGCAACGGCGGCTTCCGCCTCGTCCGCACCTTTCCCTTTCAACAACCGCATACGTTCTTCACGAAGCATCTCCAACGCCTTCTTTATCATCTCAAACCTTTTCTGTTCAGCAGAAGCGGCATTCTGTAAGATTAACAGATGCTCTTTGGCAGACGAAACTTTTTGCATCGCCAGGCGATAGAGAGAAACATTCTTACGAAGCGCCTCACAACGAATACGTATTTTTTTTATCTCTTCGTCACAACGTTGCCATTCTGCATAAAGATTGCGATATTCCAGAATCCGTTCTGCCAGTTCCTTCAAACGGTGCTGTATTTGTTCTTCATCCCCAATATCAATCCCTGTTCCGGCCAATGCCGCCAACTGCTCTCCTACTTGTCCGTCCACCGTCTTTTGGTGTGCCAGGTCACGTTGCAAGGCAATGCCCCGATTGTTTATCTGCTGGCAGTTTGCCATTGCCGCACTATACTCCTGCTCTATATTCCGGAAAAGAGTATCTACGACCTCCTGTTCCCGACGGTAAGGGTGCGCCGTACTGCCGCAAACCGGACAAGCTTCTCCCTCCCGCAATTGCCGACGCAGTGCCTTAACATCTTTTCCCACCGCCATACGTGCATTCTCATAAAGACGCTGGACAGTTTTCAACGCAGCGTCCTGTTCCGTTAACTGTTTCTGGCAATCGGCCGTTTCTTTCTCCAGTCGCTTTATTTCTATCCTTGCTTTTGCCTGCATTTCGGTCAATTGCCGGATATTCTGTTGACGTGCCAACTCTTTCTGCAACTTCACCTGTTTCTCGGCCAGCAGCGGATAACCAAAAGCATTCAACCGAGACAGACGTTCTTCATTCGTCTTTACTCCGGCAGCCAGTTTATCCTCTTCCTGTTCCAACTCCTCTTCTACCTGTTCGAGCTGTAACATTCCGTCTGTTCCCGTCCGGTCCAACAAACGGTTCAGGGAAGAAGAAGCCGCCTCCAACTGTTCCGCAACCATCCGTATTTTCTTCTCCTGTTCCTCTACTTGGCCGCAAGCCGCTTGCCATGCCTGCTGCGATTGCACATATCCTTCCTGCTGCGACTGTATTTGCGCATCCAACTGGCGCGCTTTTCTCAAATCAGGCTGTATAGCCTCCCATTGTACTTTAAAACGCTGCAATCCTTCTTCCTGAGAGGCCAACGTCTCCTGTACGACTTTCATCCTTGCCTGTTCGTCCAGCTCCTCCTGTTGTTTCTTTTTCCAAAGTTCTTCCTGCACTCTTAGTGAACGGACTATATTCTGTTGTGCATTCTGTTCAGCCAACAATTTAATTCCCGCCGTACGCTTTTCCGCTAATGATTCTTTTTCTTTTTGCAGGGCGAGCAATTCTTCCTCCGGCATCAATTCAATTAAATTCATCCGATTCTGAATCAAAGCCAGCTCTTCTTGCACCGCTTTGTTCCGGACATATATTTCTTGAGAAATCCGGGAATAAATGCCGGTCCCCGTCAATTTTTCAAGCAATTCCGCTTTTGCCGCTCCTCTTGACTTCAAAAAGGTAGCAAAATCATTCTGAGCCAACAATACGGTACGGGTGAATTGTTCATATGTCAAACCGACCAACTCCACCAACTGAACCAACAGTTCTCTTCTAGTGCCTTGGTATTCTTTCCCTGTATCCAGCTCTTTCACTTGCAGCATTTGCGGTTGCAGGGAACCGTTTATCCTATTCCGCGTCCGTCTTACTGACCAACGGGAGCGGTAACGCCGTCCGTCAACGCCTAAAAAATCGACTTCCGCATAACCGTCACTCGTTCCTCTGCGCAACAAATTCCTGACATCGGACTGACTGATTTGGTTATCTCCCACATCTGACAGGTTCACGCTTTCCACCGAAGTAGCAAAACGGGGTGCCTTATCATACAACGCCAGACATAAAGCATCCAATAAAGTAGATTTACCGGCTCCCGTAGGCCCCGATATAGCGAATATTCCTGCAGAGCGCAAAGGTTCCGCCGTAAAGTCAACCTCTACCGTTCCTTCTATCGAGGTCAGATTTTTCAATCGTATAGCCAGTATTTTCATCTTTCCTCCTCCTCTTCTTTACGGGTAGCAGCCCAATAGGCTTCTTGAAACAAGTCTGTCAGTTCCACAGGCATCTCCACTCGATAAATCCTCTCAAAAGCAGATTGGGCAATTTGCAAAGGAGACATTTCCTGCAGTCCTTTTTCCCAGTCTTCATTTTCTTTTTCCGCATTTTCAGTATCAGTACGATAGGCGGAAACAATACGTGCTAACCGATAGTTTTTATCCGCCAGAATCTCCTCGATTTTCTGCCGAAGCATGGGTTCCGGTTCTTCCAGCAACACCTTTACTTCCAAATAAGGAGCAATCTCTTCCGTTCTCGGCAACCTTTTCAGAGCCTTCAATACAACATCCGGCAACGCGGGTTCTCCATCCGGCACACTCACCAACGGTATCAGCCTCGGACATTCCAAACGTTCAATCTCTATTGCACGACCTTGGTCAAAAGTTACCATCACAACACCATGCCGATAATGCTTTTCAGCAAAAGACATCGGAATGGGACTTCCCGCATATCTTACATTCTCCTTTCCGGATACCCGCTGCGCTTTATGTATATGTCCCAACGCCGTATAGGCTATCTGCCCGGAAAAAATTTCCGGAGATACGCATTCCAAACCACCTATTACGGTACGTTCACTATAATCCTTCTCCGCAATTTCCGCCCCGACAGCCTGGAAATGGCCAATGGCAAGAATCGCCTGTTCCGCCGTTTTGCGTTTCCACAACCTTTGCAAGAGTTGTGCATAAAGTTCGCAAACTCCCTCCGCATAAGGGTTACCTCCAGTGTGCACCGCCGGATAATCTCCCTGACGTAAAAAAGGAACCGCCATACAAAGCAATTCAACTTCCCCTTTCCGGTTTTTCAGTTCCACAACCAAATGGTCATAATCGATTTCCCCGCCTTCAAGCTTGCGTACTATGCCTCTGACTTCCGTCCGCATGGCTTGTAACAAAGGCAAAGGGGCTTCCAGACGTGCCGCCGAGTCATGATTGCCGGCAATAATCACAATCTGCAGATTCGGATTTTCTGCCGTTACCCGATAAATAAACCGGTAATACATACTTTGAGAGGCAGCAGAAGGATTGGAGACATCAAAAATATCTCCGGCTATAACCAATGCATCAATCTCTTTCCTGTGAATTTCTTCCGCCAGCCAGTCCAAGAACATTTTATGTTCTTCCGTACGCTCATAGCCAAAAAAAGTTTGTCCCAAATGCCAGTCGGCAGTATGTAATATACGTATCATAATTTTGTATCCACCTCTTTATAACCGGGACAAAAATAACACAATCAAAAAGATTATATCCTATCCGCACCTCTTTTTTATCAAATAATCATGTATCTTTGCAGGGTAAAAAATCCAACCCTATGAAAATATTGTATTATATTTATCAGATTTGCATTGCATTACCTATTTTACTGGTGTTGACCATCCTCACGGCAATCGTCACCATTGTAGGGTCTCTTTTGGGAGGAGCTCATTTTTGGGGATATTATCCGGGAAAAATATGGTCACAATTAATTTGTCTTTTTCTATTGATTCCCGTAACTATCCGCGGCCGCGAAAAACTGCATGACAAAACATCTTACATATTTGTTCCCAACCACCAGGGCTCGTTCGATATATTCCTCATTTACGGTTTCATCGGAAGAAACTTCAAATGGATGATGAAAAAGAGTTTGCGCAAGTTGCCATTTGTAGGAAAAGCCTGTGAAAGCGCGGGACATATTTTCGTAGATCGTTCGGGACCTAAAAAAGTATTGGAAACTATTCGCCAGGCAAAAGCGTCACTGAAAGACGGGGTTTCCCTAGTCGTTTTTCCCGAAGGAGCACGTACTTTTACAGGACACATGGGATATTTCAAGAAAGGGGCTTTTCAATTAGCGGACGACCTGCAACTGGCTGTTGTTCCCGTCACCATCGACGGCTCGTTTGAAATTTTGCCACGTACCGGAAAATGGATACACCGCCATCGTATGATTCTAACCATCCATGACCCTATTCCGCCCAAAGGGAAAGGAATAGAAAATATTAAAGCTACCATGGCAGAGGCTTATACCGCGGTTGAAAGCGTACTTCCTGAAAAATATAAAGGTATGATGAAAAACGAAGACCAGGACAAATAAATAATATCCGAATGAAACCGCCTCTTTATTCTTGCTTTGTTATCCGGAACATGGCCTAATAAATGTCCTGTTCCTGCTAAAGTCATTAAACGGTTGCAGTTCCCCAAAATATCAACAAAAAGTCCAGGATAACAAAGCAACTTTACACTTTTTATTTTAGAAGATGTTTCTCCTTCTCTGAACTAAAAACTCTCTTAACAGGGATTAAAAGTCGGAACTGCAAATATGCAAAATGTTCCGGAAAGAATCCGTTTCTCTTTCCACTTATATACAGCACAAAAACGTATTAAAGATTTATTTTTTCTTTGAAGCACTGGCATTCTCTTCCAAACGTTGATGCTCCTCTATCAGTTTCATATTTTCCTTTGCCTTAGACAGAAATTCCCTTACAAGCTTATTGCTCTTGAATGAATAAGGAGCGTCTTTTATGATATCATCAATCTGCGGGGTCATGATAGGATAAGGCAAAGAACTGCAAAGCATCATAAATACGCTAGGCCCCAAGACATTTTCATAATTATCCGAAATGAATTTCTTTACATACCGATTCATCTCGTTCATCAGGGAATCACCCTCTACCATCAACTGCGAATGAATCTCTTCCAAATCCGCACCATCCATCACCATGCGGGTCTCCTTCTGTTCCAATTCCTCGATACTCACTTCCAGAGCATTCCTTTTGGCTATGAAGTCGTAAAGTGCCGCATTTAAAGAGGTTCCTACCGCTTTTAAGTCCGTATTGCTGATAGTGACGGTTATCTTGCCGCTTTCCAACACGATAGGCATGATGCTCTCATCATCCATATAAAGCGTCGCCATCTGCACGGAATCCACCTTTCCTTTCATCGAGAATAATCCATGCACTACTTCGGCAGAATCCATCTTCACCCATTCCCCGTCACGCAAGATTTTTAAATAAAGCATTCTTCCATCCAGACTGTTCACTGAGGATGTTCCTTCTATCTTATACTTACTAGTACATGAAGCTAAAAACGGAAGCAGAAGTAAAAAAGGCAAAATTTTATTCACGTTCGTCTATCATTAAATTCCAGTTGCAAAGGTACAACTGATTCGGGCTTCAAAGAAACATTTTATCAATATTTAAAACTTGTAAGACTCTTTTCTTTAATAATCCTTATAAACATGGATACATAGGTATTTTTTTCATTTAGTTTATCTAATTTTGCAGCTATGAAAACATCAACTTATGCCCCTTTTGCCAAACCGCTTTATGTTATGGTAAAGCCCGTAGGCGCCGTATGTAACCTTGCATGCGATTACTGCTATTATCTGGAAAAAGCGAATCTGTACAAGGACAATCCCAAACACGTAATGAGCGATGAACTTCTGGAAAAGTTTACCGACGAGTATATCAATTCACAAACTATGCCACAGGTGCTTTTCACCTGGCACGGGGGAGAAACGCTCATGCGGCCTCTCTCCTTTTACAAAAAGGCGGTTGAACTTCAAAAGAAATATGCCCGCGGACGTACCATTGACAACTGTATCCAGACTAACGGAACGATGCTTACCGACGAATGGTGTGAATTTTTCCGTGAAAACAACTGGTTGGTAGGAGTATCCATCGACGGTCCGCAGGAGTTTCATGACGAATACCGCAAAAACAAAATGGGCAAACCTTCTTTTGTCAAAGTAATGCAAGGCATCAACCTCCTGAAAAAACATGGGGTGGAATGGAATGCAATGGCAGTCATAAATGATTTCAACGCCGACTATCCACTGGATTTCTATCGCTTTTTCAAAGAAATAGACTGCCATTATATCCAATTCGCTCCCATCGTCGAACGGATTCTCGAACATCAGGACGGACGCCATCTCGCCTCTCTTGCCGAGAACCGGAAAGGTGAACTTGCAGACTTCTCAATCACTCCCGAACAATGGGGTAATTTTCTCTGCACTCTTTTTGACGAATGGGTGAAAGAGGATGTAGGCAATTATTATATACAGATATTCGATTCTACCCTGGCTAACTGGATAGGCGAACAGCCCGGTATATGTACAATGGCAAAAACCTGCGGACATGCGGGAGTCATGGAATTCAACGGAGACGTATATTCCTGTGACCATTTCGTATTCCCCGAATACAAATTGGGCAATATTTACAGCCAGACACTGGTAGAAATGATGCACAGCGAACGTCAACATAAATTCGGCAATATGAAATACCAATCCCTCCCGACCCAATGTAAGGAATGTGAATACCTGTTCGCCTGTAACGGAGAATGTCCCAAAAACCGTTTCAGCCAGACAGTCGGCGGTGAACCCGGTTTGAACTATTTATGTAAAGGATATTACCAGTTTTTCCAGCATGTAGCTCCTTACATGGACTTCATGAAGAATGAACTGATGAATCAACGTCCTCCTGCCAATATAATGAAACACCTGCAGGAAATCAGAAATCAGAATTTATAAATCATAAATCACAATTATTTTCATGAACAGACTAAAACTTTATTTATTGGCGCTGACAGCGCTCATTGTATGTTCCGCAAGAGCGGACGAAGGCATGTGGTTATTGCAACTGATGCAACAGCAACATTCCATAGACATGATGAAAAAACAAGGATTGAAACTGGAAGCACAAGATTTATATAATCCGAACGGCGTTTCTTTGAAAGATGCCGTCGGCATATTCGGAGGAGGATGTACGGGTGAAATCATCTCACCGGAAGGTCTGATTCTAACGAACCATCATTGCGGTTACGCTTCCATCCAACAACACAGTAGTGTAGAACACGATTACCTGACGGACGGATTCTGGGCTACTTCCAGAGAACAGGAACTTCCTACTCCGGGACTTAAATTCACATTCATCGAACGAATTGAAGACATCACGGATATTGTCAATGCCAAAATCGCTTCAAAGGAAATCAGCGAATCCGAATCTTTCAGCGGCGCCTTTCTCCAAAAACTGGCAAATGAGCTTTATAATAAGAGTGATTTGAAAGATAAAAAAGGAATTGTTCCGCAAGCTCTTCCGTTTTATGCAGGAAATAAATTCTACCTATTTTACAAAAAAATATACTCGGACGTACGCATGGTTGCCGCTCCACCCTCTTCCATCGGTAAGTTCGGCGGCGAAACGGACAACTGGATGTGGCCCCGTCACACGGGTGATTTCTCCATGTTCCGTATCTATGCGGATGCCAACGGAGAACCGGCAGAATACAGCGCCGATAATGTACCTCTAAAAACAAAGAAACATCTGTCCATCTCTCTCAAAGGTTTGAAAGAAGGGGACTATGCGATGATTATGGGATTTCCCGGAAGTACAAGCCGTTACCTGACCGTATCGGAAGTAAAGGAACGCATGGAATCTGAAAATAATCCGAGAATCCGTATTCGCGGCGCCCGTCTGGAAGTACTGAAAGAAGTGATGAACGCAAGCGATAAAATCCGTATCCAATATGCGAATAAATATGCAGGTTCCAGTAACTATTGGAAAAATTCCATCGGAATGAACAAAGCCATCATCGACAACGATGTGCTGGGCACAAAGGCTGCCAATGAAGCCAAATTCGCCGAATTTGCAAAAGCAAAAAACAATGCGGATTATGCAACGGTTGTGAAAAAAATTGATGAGCTGGTAGCCAAAACCGCTCCTCTTAACTATCAGTTCACCTGCTTGAGAGAGACTTTTTTCGGGGCAATCGAATTCGGAAGTGTCCTTTTATCCAAAACACGCGAAGCATTGGCGGAAAAGAACGACTCTCTTATCAAAATACGCATTGAAGCCCTGAAGGAAACCTACAACAGCATCCACAACAAAGACTACGACCATGAGGTAGACCGCAAAGTAGCCAAAGTTTTATTCCCTCTCTATGCGGAAATGGTTCCTGCGGACCAGCGTCTTTCTATTTACAAAGTAATCGAACAGAAATATAAAGGAAACTACGACAAGTTCATAGACGACATGTATGACAACTCCATTTTCTCCAACCGTGAGAATTTTGAGAAATTTGTCAAAAAGCCGACAGTAAAAGCCATCGATAATGATTTGGCTTTGCAATACTGCCAGTCAAAATATGATTTGTTCGAAAAAATCGCCTCCCAATTGGAAGAAATGGATAAAGAACTGGCTTTACTTCACAAAACGTATATCCGCGGTCTTGGTGAAATGAAACTGCCCGTACCTTCCTATCCGGATGCCAATTTCACAATTCGTCTGACTTACGGCAATATAAAACCTTACAACCCGAAAGACGGCGTACACTACAACTACTACACAACTACCAAAGGTATCCTTGAAAAAGAGAACCCGGACGACCGTGAATTCGTTGTTCCCGCTAAATTGAAAGAACTGATTGAAAAGAAAGATTACGGCCGTTACGCTTTACCCAACGGCGATATGCCTGTTTGCTTTCTGTCTACCAATGATATTACCGGCGGTAATTCAGGCAGTCCGGTATTGAACGAGAACGGAGAATTGATAGGTTGCGCTTTTGACGGTAACTGGGAATCGTTAAGCGGCGACATCAACTTTGACAATAATCTGCAACGCTGCATCAATCTGGATATCCGTTACGTTCTTTTCATTCTTGAAAAACTGGGTAACTGCGGACATCTGATTAATGAAATGACAATCGTAGAATAAGGTAGAATAAATGAGAAAACAAATTCTATTTGCAATCTTTTCTCTGGCAACTCTCAGCATCCATGCCGACGAAGGCATGTGGATGCTGACAGATTTGAAAACTCAAAACGCAGTTGCCATGCGGGAGCTCGGCCTCGAAATTCCTATCGAGGAAGTGTACAATGCAAACGGGCTCTCCCTCAAAGACGCAGTTGTGCACTTCGGCAAAGGATGTACAGGGGAAGTTATTTCTTCCGAAGGATTGGTCCTAACCAATCATCATTGCGGTTACGGAGCTATCCAACAGCACAGTAATGTAGAACACGATTACTTGACAGATGGATTCTGGGCTATGAACCGTGATGCGGAACTTCCTACTCCGGGGCTGACCGTTACGTTCATTGACCGTATATTGGACGTGACCGATTACGTGAATGAACAATTAAAAAAAGACCCGGACCCGAACGGAGTCAATTACTTGTCTCCGACCTATCTCGGCAAAGTGGCGGAACGTTTTGCAAAAGCAGAGAAAATAGAAACCACCCCTGCAACCAAACTGGAATTGAAGGCTTTTTACGGGGGGAATAAATATTTCCTGTTTGTAAAAACAGAATACAGTGATATCCGTATGGTAGGAGCGCCGCCTTCTTCTATCGGAAAATTCGGGGCGGATACGGACAACTGGATGTGGCCGCGCCATACGGGAGATTTTTCTCTCTTCCGCATTTATGCAGACAAAAACGGGAAACCGGCAGCATATTCGAAAGAGAATGTCCCGCTACGTGTAAAAAAACACCTGACTATCAGCCTTGCCGGAGTAAAGGAAGGAGATTTTACTTTTATCATGGGGTTTCCCGGACGTAACTGGCGGTACATGATTTCCGATGAAGTGGAAGAACGGATGCAGACCACCAATTTCATGCGTCAACACGTACGCGGAGCCCGTCAGAAAGTACTGATGGAGCAAATGCTGAAAGACCCCGCCATACGTATCCATTATGCCAGCAAATATGCATCATCAGCCAATTATTGGAAAAACGCCATTGGGATGAATGAAGGGCTGGTACGCCTCAAAGTACTGGATACCAAACGTACGCAACAAGAAGAGCTCCTGGCCCGCGGCCGTGAAAAAGGAGATGATTCTTATCAAAAAGCTTTTGATGAAATCCGTTCAATCGTTGCTCATCGGCATGATGCCTTATATCACCAGCAAGCTATCAACGAAGCATTGGTTACAGCTCTCGATTTCATGCGCATTCCTTCCACCACAGAAATGGTAGCCGCTTTAAAGTCAAAAGACAAAGAGCAAATAAAAGAAGCAAAACTGAAACTGAAACAGGAAGGTGAAAAATATTTTGCTTCCGTTCCTTTTCCGGAGGTCGAACGGATGGTGACTAAAGAAATGCTGAAAACCTACGCCGGCTATATCCCTGCGGAACAAAGAATCAGTATTTTCGGAATCATTGATTCACGTTTCAAAGGCAACATCGATGCATTTGTCAATGCTTGCTTCGATAATTCTATTTTCGGCAACCGGGAAAATTTTGAGAAATTCATCAAAAAACCGAGCTTATATAAAATAGGACATGATTGGATGGTATTATTCAAATACTCCATTACCGACGGAATATTGAAAACTGCCATCGCGATGAAAGAAGCCAATGAAAATTATGATGCCGCCCATAAAGTATGGGTCAAAGGGATGATGGACATGAAGCAGGAAAAAGGAATGCCGATTTATCCGGATGCCAATTCTACCTTACGCCTGACTTATGGCCAAGTTCTTTCATACGAACCGGCAGACGGCATAACGTATGACGCTCATACCACTCTCAAAGGTGTAATGGAAAAAGAAGATCCGGACAACTGGGAATTTGTCGTACCGCAAAAGCTGAAAGAGTTATATAACTCCAAAGAATACGGGAGTTATGGAAAAAACGGAGAAATGCCAGTCTGCTTTATTGTAAACACTGACAATACGGGCGGAAACTCCGGCAGTCCGGTTTTCAACAGTAAGGGACAACTGGTAGGGACCGCTTTTGACCGTAATTTTGAGGGCCTGACAGGAGACATTGCTTTCCGTCCTTCTTCACAACGCGCAGCTTGTGTCGATATCCGATATATTTTATTCATCATAGACAAATTTGCAGGAGCTTCTCATCTCATCGATGAATTAAGCATTGCAGAATAATTTTTTTAAAGTACAAAATACGCGATTTTTTGCAGAAGATATATTCTCTGTGAAAAATCGCGTATTCTGATTTTACATTTTAAGTTTTAAGAAGAGTCTTTATCAAATGAAATCTTCTACCATGTACATTTCATCAATCATTTCATTCATCGACTCTTCTAAATTACGTACAGCTTCATCTGGAGATTCCCCATAGGCATTACATTGTATATTCACTGTCAGCCAGGCATAATAACCGCCATCCGTCGTACGTTCAAGCACATAATCCGTTTTATCCAGTTTCATATCGGTAAATAATGAGTATAAGTTGATATTGAAGTTAGTTCTGATTGCGAAGCCGTCAGTTTTGCCAACTCTAAAATAATCCGATGTTCACAACTACGGACCCAATAAACAAAATCACGATTTGGAATATATTTTTCGGCAAAACGAAGCAACGATTCCAGTTCGAAGGAATCACAGACAATACCCGCACCCGCTTTCATCGCATCATAGGCATTGCAATCTTGTTCTATATGTGCCGGAACCATCAATACTGGCTTACCGAGATACATCGCCTCACAGATAGACTCAAAGCCTGCCGTACTGGCATAAGCTCTGCAATTCGCCATCCCATTGAGAAATTTAACATCATCTATCTGATAAAAACACAGGGTATCATCTACTTTGACCATCTCTTCCATACCTGCCTTGTCCCAGAAAAAATTTAAAGGAACTTCCGGGTATAATGCATGGAATTTTTCCACGCTATCCACAAAACCGGCATTTATCATATATCCATGAATGTAATCTCCCTCTTCCGGCCGAATAGCCGTTACTTCCTGACGAAGCAAAGGAGGGACCACCTCAATATGGCGTTCATCATCACACTTCATTTCCCTGAAAGACAAAGCCAGCTTTTTCGATGCTCTGATAGCTGTCATGCGCGTAAAAAAACGCAGCATCCACAACTGTATCGGACTTTTATCCGGAAAATCAAAATCACGATGCAGGAACAAATACTGATGTCCGATGCAGATATATGGAACTGAAGGGCGGAAGAACGCATAAGTAAAACCGGTCAGAAGTTCATAAAAATTGATGACGACCTCTGCGTCAGTCTCTTTAATCCGCCGGTTTATATAACGCATACTACGAAAATATTCCGGTAATCTCAAAATATTATAAGCTATGCTTTTCCTCAGATTCATCCGCTTATTATCTGTCGAAGGCAGAAAATTCGGACTGACAAAACGTTTAACCGGTGCATGAATACTCCGGTTAAAGAATCCCGGCAAGGTACGCAAAGAACTTTCTCCTACCAACACTTCCACCACTTCATGTCCATTACGCAACAACATTTCCTCAAGAGTAATGGCCTGCGTCAAATGCCCCCTACCCTCTCCCTGAACAATAAATAAGAATTTCATATCGCAATCGTTATTGGGTTCATAACCTTAAATCTGCTTCTTTTCGATACGCAAATTTCCCGTTTCCACATTACAGCAAGATGTCTCTCCGATTACTATTCAATGAACAAAAAACGTCTTTTCACGTTATATTAATAAAAATAGAACTTATATTTGCAGTCTTCAAAGGCTGTCATTAAATTAAGAAAGAAAAGATTATGGAAAAATTTGAAGAATTGATACAGTCGCCGATACCTGTCTTAGTTGATTTTTTTGCAGAATGGTGTGGCCCGTGCAAAGCCATGAAACCTGTTTTGGAAGAACTCAAACTGAACGTAGGCGACAAGGCGCGTATCGTAAAAATTGACGTTGACCAACACGAAGAGTTAGCAACGAAATATCGTATTCAGGCTGTGCCGACCTTTATTCTGTTCAAGAATGGAGAGTCGATATGGAGACATTCGGGTGTTATCCACAGCAGTGAGTTAGAAGAAGTAATAGAACGGCATTATACATAATAAATAAAAAAATGAAGAAAGTATTGACAGTGGTAGCCCTTGTCATGATAAGCGTAATCGTATATGCATTCAATGGCAGGGCGGAAACCAACCAAGGTAAAAAAGAAGCGACAAGTAAACAAGGGGAAGTTGTCGTAATGAACAAAGAAATGTTCTTAAAAGATGTCTTTGATTACGAAAAATCAAAAGAATGGAAGTACAAAGGTGATAAACCTGCCATCATCGATTTATATGCTGACTGGTGTGGTCCCTGCCGCCAAGTAGCTCCGCTCATGAAAGAACTGGCAAAAGAATATGCCGGAAAAATCGTTATCTATAAAGTCAATGTGGACAAACAAAAAGAATTGGCTGCTTTGTTCAACGCCACAAGTATTCCACTGTTCGTGTTCATCCCCATGAAAGGAGAACCCCAACTTTTCCGAGGAGCCGCTGATAAGGCAACTTACAAAAAAGCGATTGACGAGTTTTTATTAAAATAAAAATAATGACGGTATCCCTGGGGAATACCGTCATTATTTATATATGTTTGCCCTTCCTATTTAAAATATCCCACAGGATGATTCATCATAGGTATTTGGCTATCTTTCAATTTCAACATTTTCTTCAATTGAGCACTGTCCATTGAAGCACGCGGTACTGTCGCCAAATTAGCAGAAGAGCAGAATATCGAGATATTTTGGGAAACGATACCCGCATCCATAGCCCCCATCAAACTGTTACGCGCATTTTTTACATCTCCGAAACGGGAAAGGTCACTAACCAAAACCAAGGAAACCGGAGCTGCCTTTACAAATGCCTGTCCGCCTGCAACCGCTCCGCGATAATCTCCTTCGGCAACCAAGTTTAACTGATGGTTTCGGGCATCATACAGATAGCTGCCCTCGGGCAACACTACATATACGTCCACATCCTGCTTATTCAAAGCCGAAGGAGCAGTCCTTTTTCCCGAATCTTTACGATTTACTCCATTCGCAGCCCATAACAAATCCGAGAGGTCGGACAGGCTCAATGCTTTTGAAGCATATTCACGGGTAGAATGCCGTTCAGACAAAGCCTTCATCACTGTCCCGGTACGATTTAAATTCGGTTCCGGTAACTTAATTACTTTATCAGCAGCAAATGTTACTGCCGAAAACACTAAACAAGCAAACAATAGTTGTACTTTTCTCATAACTGCGGTATTTAAAAGTTGAATGGACAAATATAAACAAAAAGGCCCGTATTCATGGCGGAATACAGACCTTTTAAGAGTTATTTATAAGGCTTGATTATTTCTTATCACCGAAATAACGGTTGTATAATCCTTCGAAACCTTTACCGTGACGAGCCTCGTCTTTACACATTTCATGTACAGTATCGTGAATAGCATCCAGATTCAGAGCCTTAGCACGAGTTGCAATGCGTTTTTTATCCTCGCATGCACCCTGTTCCGCATCTTTGCGTTTTTGCAGGTTTGTTTTGGTATCCCATACACAGTCGCCCAACAATTCTGCAAACTTAGCAGCATGTTCGGCTTCTTCCCAAGCATAGCGTTTGAAAGCCTCAGCTACTTCAGGATAGCCTTCACGGTCTGCCTGACGGCTCATTGCCAGATACATACCAACTTCAGTACATTCTCCCATGAAGTGATTGTTCAAATCCTTAATCATTTCTTCATCGCAACCTTTTGCAACACCGATAACATGTTCGTCAGCAAATGTCAATGCACCGCCTTCTGTTTCAACAACTTCTACAAACTTGCTGGCAGGAGCTTTACACAAAGGACATTTTTCGGGAGCTGTGTCACCTTCATGAACGTAACCACAAACAGTACATCTAAACTTTTTCATTTTCTCTTCAATTTTAAATTAATTAGTCAATACGTATTTCTTATCTTACACTTAAACAATTCTTACATATACCTTTATAATAACAATGTACTTCCGATACCAAATGCCCGTCCATCTCCCGATTTTCCATTTTTTTCACTTCTTCCGGACACTGTAAATCATAAATACGACCGCATTGTTTACAAAGGAAATGGGAATGAACAGAAGTATCCGCATCAAAATTGGCATTTTTCTCGTCAATCGTGAGCATTTGAGCCGCCCCCTGCTCTGAAAACAACCTTAAAGTATTATATACCGTAGTTTTCGAAAGCGTAGGCATGGAAGGAGAAAGTGCAGTGTATATATCATCTGCCGACGGATGAATCAGATGTTCCATCAAATATTCCATGATAGCAATACGCTGCATGGAAGGCTTGATGTTATATTCTAACAGTCGGTCGTATGGTTTCATCATTCTTCTTCCTTTTCCAAACTTGTATTCATTACAATTATAAATCCAATGCAAAGGTAGAAAGTTCTTTGGAATTATCAAATAATTTGCGAGAAAAAAATACAAATACATTAATTCCAGTCAACATGAAAACCATAAAGAAGTACGCCAAGACTCAATTTTAAGGAAGAATTATTTTTAACTTGAAACCGGATTATCACACTGGAAACAAAAAGGAGCATACCGTCTCCCTGAATAAAGACCGATATGTTCCCTTTCATATTTATTAATTATACAATCTGTGATTCTTTAAATCGGTATCTGAACCTCCGGCATCTCATTTATCCGATTAATACAAACACTGATTTTCAAATTCAGTTAATTTCCAACCTCATCCAAAATAGAAGATGGAATTCCGTCACAACGAACATACCTGGATATATCTTCTACGTCTTCCTTTGCAGTCCAGACCATAGAGCCGGTTGCCAATAAATCTGTCACAATGTAATTGTTATTCCAGTCACCATTACCGAAATCATATTCTCCACTGACAACATACCCTAAATAAGGGTCTTTCTCAATACTGAAATACCCCGTAATATAACGTGCGTACATACTGTCGAATTTCTGATACATTTCGAAGGTCTGCTCTTTACGATTGAACGTTATATAACAATATGTTCCCTCAGCCAAAGGCTGACTATTCCATTCAGCCAACCGCCATGTCCCGTTCAAATTGGCAGCCGTAACCGGTAATGTAGGAATATCCGCCTTTTCATCATCATCACACGACGTACAACAAAATATAAAGGCAAACAAAACCATTAAGGTGAGTTCTATCAATTCAATTTATCCTCTTGTATCAGACAGCAGAACTC
>NZ_CAUCSQ010000007.1 GCF_958445495.1 uncultured Bacteroides sp.
AGAGTTCTGCTGTCTGATACAAGAGGATAAATTGAATTGATAGAACTCACCTTTATATATATTGGAATTTCAATAGCCTTCCCGGAAATCACAGGACGATTTCCGGGGAGGCTGTTTTTTTTATATCTGAACACACCCTTTTCAATAACTCCTGTCATATTCTCCCGGTCTGTAAATATCCGGTCTTTCTAAAAGCTGCCCTCCGTTCCAATATGGAGGAGAGGAAATGCAATCTCCTCCCTCCCGTACAAAGTGTGAGAATTATCGTATTTTATGATATTAACCGTATATAAAAATAACCATAGATTTGTACCCTTGAAAGTACAATCCTGCAAAAATCTATTTGTGCGCAATAGGCCGGATATGAATGTTAGTAACAACCTGAATTACATTAGTAATAATAAAAAGAGAGAAATTATGGAACAGCAAGTAAAAGAAGATTATCAGTCTCCCATGATTGAAACAATCTGGATTAATCTGGAAAACGGATTTATGACAGGGTCTGTAGTCGAAAGACAGACTAATATTACGGAAGAAACCTGGGAAGATGGAAATAATGAAGAAAGTGATGACATATATACAGATATTTTATTTTAGAATAGAATTATGAAACCATACTTATTGAAGACAAATTTGCAGATACTACTGTTTATTTTTACAGTATTGTCAACTTTATCCTCATGTACAAACGAAGAAGGAGAGAAGTTCTCCGGTTCATTGCCGGGAGCCATTGATTTACAAGTGAGTTTGGGAAATTTTGACGTGCCTTCCACTAGTACGAGAGCAGAAACATCGGTTATAAGTTCGCAAACCGTAGAATTGGCGGAACAGCTTTATGCACAAGTCATCGTGTCTGAAGAGGATGGTCCGGCCACACGTGCAACTACGGATAATGTGTTGACGGAAAATATGAAATTCCGTATACAGGCTTATGAAGATGACATTCTGAAAACGAGCATTCTCTATCAGGTACTCGGTGAAGGAGCGGTGTCCATTATAGACGGACAAAATTACGACATTGAGCCGGAATACGGATATATAGAAACCGGAGGACATAAGTTTTTCCGTCTGGTACCAGGCAAGTCCTATAAATTAGTCGGTTATACGGACGGTACGGAGAATGATCCGGGAGCTGTCCCAGGAAACTTATTCACTTATACATGGCGAAAGAATTATATGCAATTCGTGAAGGATAACGTGACGATAAATAATGGAGATAATACTCTTGCCGCAGTTTTTAAACACATGAATGCCGCTATCCAGGTCATAGTTAATACGGATGATTTATCCGGTAATGTGGAAAATGCCCAAGCGGTTATATGGCAAGAGTCTTCCATGCCCTATATGAATTCATGGGACTTCCTCTCCTGCAGTTTTACGGATACGCCGCTAACGGTGGACGGAAGCACAGATAACGGAGTATTGATTGATTGGGATAATGTTGCAGCAGCCACAACGTTTAAAAGCAACCTTTCATATTTTGTTCCGGGGGAATACGGAGCGTTAAAAATTAAATTTAATTCGATAAGAGTAAACGGTTCTGATTTCTCCAATACCAATACCATCTCATTATCGTCAAATACCTTCAATACACTGTCGAGGAATAAAAAATACGTTGTGACGATTAAGTTCATACCTCCGGCAAAATTGGAGTATAACCAAGTTGATTTGTATTGGGGAAATGATGATACCAATGGGGATGGTATCGTTGACGTAAATGGAACCAATTACGTATTTAATGTACTGAATCAGATAACAGCCAATAAGTCCGATCTTTGGTTACGTTTGCCGGAAGGGATGTATTGGGCAGGAAATTCCGGGTTAAAGGTGAATGAAACTCCTGTTATAATAAAAGTTGCCGAAGGAACTACTGTCGATATTACCGTACAGATGAGTCCGTCCTTACGTGGCAGGAGTGTGGATGTAACGGTACATACGACTTTGGCGGACGCTATCGCAGGCGTACAGGCCAAACAGATAGTACCTGTTGCCTGGTATAACAGGCTTGGGCATCTTGCACAGAAAGTAGGAAGTGAAGAAAATAAGCAGTATTCTTATTCGAAGTATGTGAAAGGGGAGTCGGCAGGTACGAATACCTCATTGAGTTTTAGTAATGATAAGGGATATGTGGCTATCGGTAAAAATCCGGCGCAGCCTGAAGTAAATGCAGTCCTCACTAAAGTATTGCCGACTCGCGAAGGAATATTTTATTGTGAAGAACAAGATAAGCAAGGTAATACGAAAAAGACCAAAGTGTATGTACAACAGAATACTTTGGGATTTGTAGCCAGCGGAATTTTCGTTAGAGATGGAAAATATGTGATTACAGAAGATGGAAAAAAAGAAGAACGAGTCTTCTTCATGCCTGGATGTGATGTCGGCATACAAGGGTACAGTACAAATTCCAGCTTCTCTGCCGAAGGAGTCACCTGGCAGGCCTGGCGTCCCGTTGATTATTATTATACGGTAGATTCAGTTGGAAACCTGACCGCCCATAGCGGTCTGAGTCTGGCGGACTTTAGAAAAGGTGTTAATATTGACCATAGAGGAGACCCTTGCAGTAAAGTATCTCCCATGTATTCATATAGATATGCCACTGCCTCTGAGATAGATTATCTGATAAAAGGAGCTACACACTCTACAAAGTACATGACAAGGATATACATGCCGGTTCTCAAACAGTATTTATATTCCGAGGGAGCATGGAGAATTTCTATGAATTCGCAAAAGACCAATGGCTGTCTCAGTGAAGTAAGTGCAAGATGGAGTGGAAAAGGATGTGCAATTGATGGTTATGCCGGATCGGTAATAAGGCAGAATTCGTTTTATCATGCAGCCCGTGCCTTATGTGTCAGGAATTAGCGATTGAAAAAGAAACCGGAATATCCCGAATTTTATTTTGAGAGGAGCTTGATTTTATAGATTAAGGTCATTTAAAATCCCCTTGTTTTTAACTTATTGTAATCCAAGATTAAAAACAAGGGGATTATTACGTTTCAACATGCAGATTATTTATTAAATAAGCCTGCTTCATTTTCCTGTTTCGGAATATTGCTTTTGCAATTTAAACACCACCGGTTTTGTATCCGCATGATTTAAGAGGAACAGTTACAGTGAATTCCTCGCAGAAACAACCTCTTCCTGATAAGAATAATTATCAGGAAGAGTTCTATTATTTCATTTATTTGATTTACAGTACATTATTTTATAATGGTCCTTATCGTATTCCGATATTTGAACCGCTAAATTTCCGTCCAGGCTGGCCCATTTCCCTTTACCGAGCCCCCAGTATCGTTCAACAAAAAAGGTATATAACTTTTCCTCTGTCATTTTCTTTCTGTCCACGACCGAATATGAAGCGGAAAGCAGTCCGGTTTCTTCGTTGAAGAAATAATATTCACCTGTCGGTTCGGTTCCTCCATGCCTGTAATAGAACACATTCAAATCGGTTTGCAGTTCATAACCGTCTCCCTTCTGCCGAATCAATTCTTTTTTCGTCAAGTTAAAGTCGTGTAAAGGCTCCATAAATTCCGGACTCCTGGGGATAACCGTCACTTTTACTTTAATGCTCTTGGTGTCTCCCTGAACTATGACATAAGTAATGCCGGCACACATACCGAGCACCTCTCCTTTGGGAGTGACTTTTGCGATACGTTCATTTTCAGAAGTAAAAGATACCTGCCTTGTGCCAGAGACATTGATTCTCTGGCTTTGGGGCGGCCAATCCACATCCACCCACAATGTACTTAAAATAATATCGGACACATCTACCGTCATTTCAACCGGCTCATCTTCCCTATTGCTGCAAGAAGTGAATGAAACGAAAAGCAAGACAAATACACCTGCCATAAGCATCACAATAATTACTGCGGCATAAAATAAATTCTTCATAAACATACGAAAGTTTTAATTATATAATTCAGATTTAAATCGCTGGATACAAATGTACCGATAAAGAACTCATCGGAATATATCCAAAAGTCCGATAGCTTTCTCCTTTCATACGGCTGGCATAATTTATGAGAGAAAAAGGGAAGATTCACCTACTTGCCATGCCTTTATATCGTATGAATGGAAAGAAAGTAGGATTCTCGGCAGATATTTTGTATCACTGTTGATTACAAATCTTTTTCTCTTTCGTCTTATTATTGTATTTTTGAATTTACTATTCACAAAACCCAATAAAAATGAAGAAGAAACATGCACTTTTGGCAGCTTTTGCTGCAACAATGTTGGCTCCGAACGTTGTGTGGGCGCAATACCCGCAATTGACCGACGAAGCCAAAGAAAATTATAAAAAGATGATGACAGAAGAGCGGAAACGTTCGGATGAAGCATGGGCAAAAGCATTACCTATAATCCAGAAAGAAGCAAAAGAAGGACGTCCTTATATTCCTTGGGCCAGTCGTCCGTATGATTTACCCCAGGCAGACATTCCGGCATTTCCCGGTGCCGAAGGTGGCGGTATGTATAGTTTCGGCGGGCGTGGCGGTAAAGTGATTACCGTGACAAATCTGAACGACCGCGGGCCGGGTTCCTTCCGTGAAGCCTGCGAGACAGGCGGTGCGCGCATAATCGTGTTCAATGTTGCAGGTATCATCCATCTGGAATCTCCGATAATCGTCCGTGCTCCCTATGTCACTATTGCAGGACAGACAGCTCCCGGCGACGGAGTATGCATTGCCGGCGAATCCTTCTGGGTAGATACGCATGATGTAGTGGTGCGTCACATGCGTTTCCGTCGCGGGGAAACGAAAGTCTGGCATCGTGACGACTCTTTCGGAGGCAATCCGGTGGGCAATATCATGATAGACCATTGCTCTTGTACATGGGGGCTGGATGAGAATATCTCTTTCTACCGCCACATGTACGACCCCAGTGAAGGACAATATGAAAGCAAAGACCTGAAACTCCCGACTGTGAACGTAACCATTCAGAACACGATTTCCGCAAAAGCGCTGGATACCTACAACCACGCTTTCGGAAGCACGCTAGGAGGTGAGAACTGTGCATTCGTCCGTAACCTTTGGGCAAGCAATTCCGGACGTAATCCCTCCATCGGATGGAATGGAATTTTCAATTTCGTTAATAATGTCGTATTCAACTGGGTACACCGTTCTTCCGACGGCGGCGATTATACAGCCATGTTCAATATGATTAACAACTACTACAAACCCGGACCTGCCACGCCTAAAGATACGAACGTGGGACACCGCATCCTGAAACCGGAAGCCGGACGCAGCAAACTGGACCACAAAGTGTACGGACGTGTATATGCCGACGGCAATATCATGGAAGGGTATCCGGAAATAACCAAAGACAACTGGAATGGCGGCATACAGATTGAAAATCAATCGAATACAGACGGATATACGGAATATATGCGCAGCTATAAACCGTTTGAGATGCCGTATATCAATATTATGGGAGCGAACGACGCTTATGACTACGTATTGAAACATGCCGGCGCTAATATCCCATGTCGTGACATTGTAGACGAACGTGTGATCGAAGAAGTGAGAACCGGCATTCCCTACTATGAGAAGAAACTCCCGAAAGACGCTTACGGCGATCTTACCGGCCTGGCTCCGAAATCCATGGGCGAAGACGGACAGTTCAGATACCGCCGTCTGCCGAAAGATTCGTATAAACAAGGAATCATCACAGATATCCGCCAGATGGGAGGATATCCCGAATACAAAGGCACTCCGTACGTAGATACGGACGGTGACGGCATGCCGGACGAATGGGAAAAAGCCAACGGGCTGAATCCGAACGACCCGAGCGATGCCAATGAAGATTGTACGGGCGACGGATACACCAATATCGAAAAGTATATCAATGGCATCAGTACGAAACACAAGGTAGACTGGAGAGATTTGAAAAACAATTACGATACCCTGGCTGAAAAAGGAAAATTAATGTAGTTGGCAACAAAGATGCCGGAGAGGCAACCCCCCTTTGCCGGCATCTTGATAAAAAAAGCAAAATCAATGAAAAAGATTCTGATAGTATCACTTCTTTTTATTTCCGGTTGGATGTCTGCACAGACAGTCGGGCTGAACAAGGAAAACCGTGATTCGAAGTACGTGGAGTCCATTGTCAACCGGTCGCAAAAAATCGTTGACAAATTAGGGCTTACGGATGCGAAGGTCGCCGAAGATGTCCGTAATATCATCGCCAACCGTTATTTCGAGTTGAACGATATTTATGAAGTGCGTGATGCCAAAGTGAAAGAAGTAAAAGAGTCCGGATTGACGGGCGACGCTAAAAAAGAAGCCTTGAAAGCCGCCGAAAATGAAAAGGACGCAGCCCTGTACCGTTCCCACTTCGCTTTCCCCGCCAATCTGTCCCTCTTTCTGGATGAAAAACAGATTGAAGCGGTAAAAGACGGAATGACCTACGGAGTAGTCAAAGTGACCTACGACTCGCATCTCGACATGATTCCGACCTTGAAAGAAGAAGAGAAAGCGCAGATATACGCCTGGCTTTTGGAAGCCCGTGAATTTGCCCTGGACGCTGAAAATTCGAACAAGAAACATGCCGCCTTCGGCAAATATAAAGGACGCATCAATAATTATCTGGCAAAGCGCGGATATGATTTGAAAAAAGAACGTGAAGAATGGTACAAACGTGTAAAAGCACGCGGAGGTTCTCTCTGAATACAATAAGAGCGGAATTAATTCCCGAATTAAATGGTTAGTTTGTTTGATGGTGAAAAGGGTGGCTCGGAGAGTCGCCCTTTTTGGCGTGATAAAACCGGATTCTTATGAGTCCGTTTGAGTACAAACAGCCCTTTTCATCGTCTCCCTTGTAAAAGAGTGTAGTTTTTATAGAATAAAAGAATCATAGAGAAAAGAAATGGGAAAGTTAAGGAATACATTCATTGCGTTAAGCATCTTGTTTTTGGTTTCTTGTGGGGGAAACAAAGACTATTATATGTTCACTTCATTCCGCGAGCCTGCCGACGGAGGTCTGAAATATCTGTACAGTGAAGACGGAATCCATTGGGACAGCATACCCGGCACATGGCTGAAACCGGAACTGGGGCAGCACAAGCTGATGCGCGACCCCTCTATGGCACGCACCCCGGACGGAACCTACCATCTGGTATGGACAACCAGTTGGAAAGGAGATTTAGGTTTCGGATATGCACATTCCAAAGACCTGATTCATTGGTCGGAACAGCAGATGATTCCCGTGATGGCAGACGAACCGGCCACTGTCAACGTGTGGGCGCCGGAAATTTTCTACGATGACGAGAACGAACAGTTCATGGTAGTATGGGCGTCATGCATCCCCGGCCGTTTCGAAAAAGGAATAGAAGAAGAAACCAACAACCATCGCCTGTATTACATCACGACAAAAGACTTCAAGACCGTCTCGAAAGCCAAGCTGCTGTACGACCCCGGATTCAGCTCGATTGACGCCGTTATCGTGAAACGGGCGAAGAAAGACTATGTGATGGTGCTCAAAGACAACACGCGCCCCGAACGCAACCTGAAAGTAGCCTTTGCCGATTCTCCGGCAGGGCCTTATTCACCGGCGTCCCAGCCTTTTACCGAATCGTTTGTAGAAGGTCCTTCCGTGGTGAGGCTGGGAGACGATTACCTGATATATTTCGATGTGTATAAAAAGAAAATATATGGAGCCATGCGTACGAGAGACTTTCTGAATTTCACGGACGAAACAAAGAATGTCAGCGTGCCGGCGGGACATAAGCACGGAACCATTTTCAAAGCCCCGGAACCTGTCGTGAAAGCACTCCTGGAAGAAAGCAAGAAGAAATAAATTATAAAACCTGAATAAATCATGAACAACTCTGCCAAAATCCTATTTGTACTGGCTGCCGGGTGGCTGGCCGCTACGGCATCCGCCCAGGACAGAATACATTATACGGGAAAAGAATTGTCGAATCCCGCCTGCCATGACGGACAACTGTCTCCGGTGGTGGGAGTACACAACATACAACTGGTGCGTGCCAACCGTGAACATCCGGACGCATCGAACGGAAACGGGTGGACTTACAACCACCAGCCCATGTTAGCGTATTGGAACGGCCGGTTCTACTATCAATATCTGGCAGACCCTTCGGATGAGCATGTCCCGCCCTCACAGACCTTTTTGATGACCTCGGCAGACGGCTACCGATGGACCAATCCGGAAATCGTGTTCCCTCCATACCGGGTTCCGGACGGATATACCAAACAATCCCGTCCGGGCGTGCAGGCAAAAGATTTGTACGCCATCATGCACCAGCGCGTCGGTTTCTACGTCTCCAAGTCCGGCCGTCTGATAACGATGGGAAATTACGGAGTGGCCCTGGACAAAAAAGACGACCCGAATGACGGCAACGGCATTGGCCGGGTGGTACGCGAGATAAAGAAAGACGGTTCGTTCGGGCCGATTTACTTTATCTATTACAACCACGGATTCAGTGAGAAAAATACGGACTATCCCTATTTCAGGAAAAGCAAAGACCGTGAATTCGTGAAAGCATGCCAGGAAATCCTGGATAATCCGCTCTATATGATGCAATGGGTAGAAGAAGCCGACCGTGAAGACCCCATCATCCCGTTGAAAAAAGGCTATAAGGCATTCAACTGCTATACGCTGCCCGACGGACGCATCGCCAGCCTGTGGAAACACGCCTTGACTTCCATCAGTGAAGACGGAGGGCGTACATGGGCGGAACCCGTGCTTCGTGCAAAAGGCTTTGTCAACAGCAATGCGAAAATCTGGGGACAACGGTTGAGCGACGGCACTTATGCCACCGTATATAACCCGTCGGAATTCCGCTGGCCGCTGGCTATCTCTTTAAGTAAAGACGGATTGGAATATACGACGTTAAATCTGGTACACGGCGAGATAACCCCGATGCGTTACGGCGGAAACTATAAATCCTACGGTCCCCAATACCCCCGTGGCATCCAGGAAGGAAACGGCACGCCTGCCGACGGCGATTTGTGGGTTTCCTATAGCGTGAACAAAGAAGACATGTGGATTTCCCGCATTCCCGTTCCCGTAGAGACTAAAGCCGCTGCACATGCAGACGATGATTTCTCAAGATACAAGGCAATCTCCGGCCTGACGAGCTGGAATATCTATTCTCCGGTCTGGGCCCCCGTCTCTTTAGACGGGCAATGGCTGAAATTGCAAGACAAAGACCCCTTTGACTATGCCAAGGTGGAACGGAAGATTCCGGCTTCAAAAGCGCTGAAAGTATCGTTTGATTTGCTGGCGGGACAAAACGACAAAGGCACGCTCCAGATTGAATTCCTAGACGAAAACGGCATCGCCTGTTCCCGCATGGAACTGACGGATGAAGGCATTTTCCGTTTGAAAGGCGGTTCCCGGTTTGCGAACATGATGAAATATGAAGCGGGAAAAACCTACCGCGTGGAAGCAGTCCTTTCGGTTGCAGACCGCAATATACAAGTATATGTAGACGGTAAGAGAGTCGGATTGCGCATGTTCTACGCTCCCGTAGCCGCCATTGAACGAATCGCTTTCCGTACCGGTACGCCGCGTACCTTCCCGACAATGGATACTCCCGCCGACCAGACTTATGATTTGCCCGATGCAGGAGCGCAGGCCCCCTTGGCGGAATACCGCATAGCCAACGTAAAGACCTCCTCCGCTGATAAAGACGCCTCTTCCGCCTTTCTGAAATACGCGGATTTCAGTCATTATGCGGAATATTTCAACGGCATGGAAGACGAGAATATCGTGCAAGCCATTCCGAACGCCGAAGCTTCGGCATGGATGGAAGAAAATATCCCGTTGTTCGAATGCCCGCAGCGCAATTTCGAAGAAATGTACTATTACCGGTGGTGGTCGCTACGCAAGCACATCAAAAAAACGCCGGTGGGATATGGCATGACGGAGTTTCTGGTGCAGCGTTCGTATTCCGACAAATACAACCTGATTGCCTGCGCCGTCGGACATCACATCTATGAAAGCCGCTGGCTGCGTAACCCGGAATATCTGGACCAGATTATACATACCTGGTATCGCGGCAATGAAGGCGGGCCGATGAAGAAGATGAACAAATTCAGTTCGTGGAATGCGGATGCGGTGCTGGCGCGTTATCTGGTAGACGGTGACAAAGCTTTCCTGCTGGACATGACGAAAGATCTGGAGGCGGAATACCAGCGCTGGGAACGTACCAACCGCTTGAAGAACGGGTTGTACTGGCAGGGAGACGTCCAGGACGGCATGGAAGAATCAATCAGCGGCGGGCGCAGGAAAAAATACGCGCGTCCCACCATCAACAGCTATATGTACGGCAATGCCAAAGCCCTTTCGCTGATAGGGAGCCTTTCCGGCAATGAAGGAATGGCTATGAAATACGGCATGAAAGCCGATACGCTGAAAAACCTGGTAACGGGCAAACTGTGGAACACGCGCCATCAGTTCTTTGAAACCCTGCGTACCGACTCCTCGGCCAATGTGCGGGAGGCAATCGGATACATTCCCTGGTATTTCAATCTGCCGGATACGGCGAAAAAATATGAAACCGCCTGGAAAGAGATAATGGATGAAAAAGGATTCTCCGCCCCTTACGGGCTGACCACCGCCGAACGCCGTCATCCGGAGTTCCGTACCCACGGGGTAGGCAAATGCGAATGGGACGGAGCCGTCTGGCCGTTCGCTTCCGCACAGACATTGACCGCAATGGCAAACTTCATGAACAATTATCCGCAGACAGTCCTGTCCGACAGCGTTTATTTCCGTCAGATGGAGTTGTATGTCGAGTCTCAATATCATCGCGGCCGGCCGTATATCGGCGAGTATCTGGATGAAGTGACCGGCTATTGGCTGAAAGGCGACCAGGAACGCAGCCGTTACTATAACCATTCCACTTTCAATGATTTAATCATTACGGGACTGATAGGCCTGCGTCCGCGCCTGGACAATACGATAGAGGTGAACCCGCTGATTCCGGAGAACCAATGGGATTGGTTCTGCCTCGATAATGTGCTGTACCACGGCCATAACCTGACAATTCTCTGGGATAAGGACGGCGACCGTTATCACTGCGGAAAAGGATTGCGCATATTCGTTGACGGGAAAGAAGCGGGACATGCGGACACGTTGACAAAAATCATTTGCGAAGATGCGCTTCAATGACCTTTCCCTCTCTTTGTCGTTCACAGCAACTAAAAGACAATTGAAAAAAATGGACTTCTTGAAATATTTTCTCCTTCTCTGCCTGCCCTGTTTTGTACAGGCGAAGAATATAACGGTGACCCGCCTCACCTGTGAAATGCGGGAAGGCCTGGCAGTCGTCGAAGACAGTCCGCGTTTGGGATGGGCGATGGAATCGCCGGAAAACGGGACACGGCAGACCGCCTATGAAATAGACATTCGCGAAGCCTGCACGGGGCGTCCGGTATGGAATAGCGGCAAGGTAAAATCCTCCCGTAGCCAACTGGTCTCCGTCCGTGACGCGGAAGTCTGCCGCAATAACCCGTTCAGCTATGTCTGGCGTGTGCGTGTGTGGGATGAAACCGATACTCCTTCCGGATGGAGCCGTGAGGCGAAGTTCCGCATGGCTCCGGAAGGGTTTCCCGGAGCAAAGTGGATAGGGGCGATTACGCGGAAAGACGCACGCCTGCCGGAAGGACGGAAATTCCACGGGAGCGAATTGAAGAAACCCGAAGCGAAAGCCGCATGGGCGGCGGTGGATACGCTGGCAAAGAAAAGCATTTGTTTGCGGAAAAGCTTCCGGACAGACAAAAAAATCGCGGAAGCCACGGCGTATGTCTGCGGCCTGGGCTTTTATGAATTCTCCCTGAATGGAAAGAAAGTGGGCGACAGCGAATTTGCCCCCCTCTGGAGCGATTACGATAAAAGCGTCTATTACAATGCGTATGACGTGACAAAAGAGCTGCAGAAAGGGGAAAATGTAGCCGGAATCCTGCTTGGAAACGGATTTTACAATGTGCAGGGAGGACGTTACCGTAAATTGCAGATTAGTTTCGGGCCTCCGACCCTTCTATTCTCGCTGGTTGTCAATTATGAAGACGGAAGCCGGGAAACGATACAGTCGGACGAGACCTGGAAATACGACCTGAGCCCCGTAACTTTTAATTGCATTTACGGAGGAGAAGATTACGATGCGCGCCGCGAGCAGAAAGGCTGGAACCGGACGGGTTTCGATGACAGCCGATGGCGTCCGGCAGTTGTCCAGGAAGCGCCGAAAGGAATTCTCCGGGCGCAGATTGCCGCCCCGGTGAAGATAATGGAACGCTACGGCATCCGGAAAGTGACGAAACTGACCCCCGGACAAGTGGCGGCAGCCTGCAAATCCACCAAGAGAACGGTAGACCCTTCCGCCTTCGTATTGGATATGGGGCAGAACATGGCGGGCTTTCCGGAGATAACGGTACGCGGCAAGCGGGGACAAAAAGTAACCTTGCTGGTTGCCGAAGCTTTGACGGGCGAAGGAGCCTGCAACCAACGCCAGACAGGACGCCAGCACTATTATGAATATACCCTGAAAGGAGAGGGAGATGAAACCTGGCATCCCCGTTTCTCCTATTACGGTTTCCGGTACATACAAGTGGAAGGAGCCGTGCTGAAAGGGCAGGAAAATCCTCATAAACTGCCTGTCTTGAAAAACATCCAATCCTGTTTCGTCTATAACTCGGCAAAGAAAGTCTCTTCGTTCGAGTCCTCAAATCCCATATTCAATGCGGCCCACCGGCTGATAGAAAAGGCGGTCCGCAGCAATATGCAGTCGGTATTTACGGATTGCCCCCATCGGGAAAAGCTCGGTTGGCTGGAACAGGTACACCTCAACGGGCCCGGACTATTGTATAACTACGACCTGACAGCCTACGCCCCCCAGATAATGCAAAACATGGCGGATGCGCAGCATCCGGACGGAGCGATGCCGACCACCGCGCCGGAATACGTTGTCTTCGAAGGCCCCGGAATGGATGCGTTCGCAGAATCCCCGGAATGGGGCGGTTCGCTGGTAATCTTCCCGTTCATGTACTACGATGCTTACGGAGACGACTCGCTGATTCGGAAATATTACCGGAATATGCGCCGTTATGTGGATTACCTCTCGACCCGTGCAGACCGCCACATTCTCTCTTTCGGGTTGGGCGACTGGTATGACTACGGAAACTACCGTGCGGGCTTCTCCCGGAACACGCCCGTGCCGCTGGTAGCTACCGCACATTATTACATGACCGTGCAATATCTGGTGAGAGCCGCCGAAATGGTCGGAAACGATTACGACGTCCGCTATTACGGCTCTCTGGCGCGTCATATCTCGCAAGCGTTTAACGAACGCTTCTTCAACTCCCGGACGGCGCAATACGGTACGGGAAGCCAGTGCAGCAACGCTCTGCCGCTGTTCCTCGGCATGACGCGGGACGCCGGTGTCCTGGCAAACCTCATCAAAGACGTAAAAGCACACGGCAACCGCCTGACTACCGGAGACGTCGGTAACCGGTATCTGATTCAGACTTTGGCAGACAACGGAGCCAATGACCTCGTTTATGAAATGTTCAATCATGAAGAAGCGCCCGGATACGGCTTCCAATTGAAATTCGGGGCTACCACCCTGACAGAACAGTGGGACCCCCGCCAAGGCTCCTCCTGGAATCATTTCATGATGGGGCAGATTGACGAATGGTTCTTCAATTCGCTGGCGGGCATCCGCCCGTATGTCCCCTCGCTGCCGCAATCGGCCGGCAACGGGAAAGAACCGGAGCGGGGTTACCGGAAGTTCCTCATCGCCCCGAAGCCGGCGGGAGATTTGGAATATGTGAAAGCCTCCTGCGAGACGCTGTACGGTACGGTTGCCGTAGACTGGACCCGCCGGAACGGACGTTTCACCCTGAATATATCGGTTCCGGTCAATACGACGGCGGTGGTCTGCCTTCCGGGTGAAGAAGAGCCGAAAGAAGTGCAAAGCGGAACATATGAGTTCGTTTGCGCCGAATAAGAAAATATTTGCCTATCTTGCAGGCGTAAAAACAAAGTGCCCGTTGAAAAAGACACGGGGCATCATCAAAGGAAAGCACGGCAGTGATTGTAACCGGACGACAGGAAGGAAGAATCCGCCGGCATGATTTTCCAAACTAAGAATATGTATTTAATTTGACGATAAACTATGAACCTACGAACCGCTCTTTTGGTTTTTCTCTGCCTCTGCGCAGCCAATACCCTTCATGCCGAACGTGTGGATATGCTGAAGGCAGGCGCGAAGGCAAACGGCAAAACGCTCAATACGAAGTTAATCAATTCCACGATTGACCGCCTGAACCGTGCGGGCGGAGGCACTCTCTTTTTCCCCTCCGGGACCTACCTGACGGGAAGCATCCGCCTGAAAAGCAACATCACGCTGGAACTGGAAGCCGGCGCCACCTTGCTTTTCTCCGATAATTTCGACGACTATCTTCCCTTTGTGGAAGTCCGCCACGAAGGAGTGATGATGAAAAGTTTCCAACCCTTGATTTATGCGGTGGATGCGGAAAATATCACCATCAAGGGAGAAGGCACGCTCGACGGGCAAGGCAAGAAATGGTGGATGGAGTTTTTCCGCGTGATGGTCGATTTGAAAGACAACGGCATGCGGGACATCAATAAATACCAGCCCATGTGGGATGCGGAAAATGATACGGCGGCAATCTATGCCGAGACAAACAAGGATTATGTGAACACCCTGCAACGCCGTTTCTTCCGTCCTCCGTTCATTCAGCCCGTCCGCTGCAGGAATGTGAAGATTGAAGGAGTGAAGATTGTCAATTCCCCTTTCTGGACTGTCAATCCCGAATTCTGCGAGATTGTGTCGATAAAAGGAATTACGATTAATAATGTCCCTTCGCCGAATACGGACGGCATCAATCCCGAATCCTGCCGGAACGTGCATATCAGCGATTGCCATATTTCGGTCGGCGACGATTGCATAACGATTAAGTCCGGAAGGGATGCGCAGGCACGCCGTTTGGGAGCGCCGTGCGAGAATATCACCATAACCAACTGCACGATGCTCTCCGGACACGGCGGTGTCGTCATTGGCAGTGAGATGAGCGGGGGAGTGCGCAAAGTGACGATTTCCAATTGCGTATTTGACGGGACCGACCGCGGAATCCGCATCAAATCGACCCGCGGCAGGGGAGGAGTCGTAGAAGACATCCGTGTCAGCAATATCGTAATGAGCAACATCAAACAGGAAGCCGTCGTGCTGAACCTGAAATACAGCCGGATGCCGGCAGAGCCTAAGAGCGAACGCACTCCGGTATTCCGCAACATCCATATCAGCGGAATGACCGTGACGGACGTGAAAACCCCAATCCGAATCGCAGGACTGGAAGAAGCCCCGATAACCGACATCGTGTTGAGGGATATCCATATCCGGGGGGCGCGCCAGAAATGCGTTTTTGAAGATTGCGAACGTATCGTTACGGAAGATGTAACCGTCAACGGCGAGACGGTGCGGTGGCAACGGAAATAACTCGCGGGAGCATCAGGTCCCGCACTAGAACGAACAGACATATAAATATAAAATCAAATTATCAGGCTAATGAAACGGATTATTTTCTCCGTGCTTCTTGCCGCATCCCTTTCGGCGGAAGCGCAAACGCAAACATACGAGACGGAATTCGCCCGTCCCTTGAACGAAGTCCTGGCAGATATCCAGAAACGTTTCGGTATCCGTTTGAAGTATGATATCGATACGGTAGGAAAAGTATTGCCTTACGCCGACTTCCGGATTCGCCCCTATTCGGCGGAAGAGTCCCTGACAAATGTACTGGCTCCTTTCGACTACAAGTTCGTCAGGCAGAAAGGAAACATGTATAAGCTGAAAGCCTATGAATATCCCCGCCGTACGGATGCCGACGGCGAGAAGATGCTCGCCTATCTCAACACCCTTTACTCCGACAGGCAGTCTTTCGGGCTCCGCGCCGATTCGTTGAGAAAAGAAGTGCGCCGGCGTCTGGGAGTGGATACTCTGCTGGCGCAGTGCGTGAAGTCGGAACCGGTTCTTTCGAAAATCAGGAAATACGACGGTTATACGGTGCAGAACTTTGCGCTCGAAACCCTGCCCGGACTCTATGTCTGCGGTTCCGTCTACGCTCCCCGTTCGAAAGGCAGGCATGCGCTTATCATTTGCCCGAACGGGCATTTCGGCGGCGGCCGTTACCGGGAAGACCAGCAGCAACGCATGGGGACATTGGCGCGTATGGGAGCCGTGTGCGTGGATTACGACCTGTTCGGCTGGGGAGAGTCTGCCCTGCAGGTAGGGAGCGCGGCGCACCGCAGCAGTGCGGCGCATACCATCCAGGCAATGAACGGCCTGCTGATTCTGGACTATATGCTCGCCTCCCGCAAGGATATAGATTCCGCCCGTATCGGAGTGAACGGAGGTTCCGGCGGCGGCACGCAAACCGTTCTGTTGAGCGTGTTGGACAACCGTTTTACCGCTTCCGCTCCGGTAGTCAGCCTGGCTTCCCATTTTGACGGGGGATGCCCTTGCGAGAGCGGCATGCCGATTCAGTTGTCGGCGGGAGGTACTTGCAATGCGGAACTTGCCGCCTTGTTTGCTCCCCGTCCGCAATTGGTCGTATCCGACGGCGGAGACTGGACGGCAAGCGTGCCCACCCTTGAATTTCCCTATCTGCAACGTGTTTACGGATTCTACAATGCCGCGGACAAGGTTACCAATGTGCATCTTCCCGGAGAGAAACATGACTTCGGACCGAATAAGCGGAATGCAGTCTATGATTTCTTCGCGGACGTGTTTGGTCTGGACAGGGAAATGCTGGATGAAAGCAAAGTCACCGTCGAGCCGGAAGCTGCCATGTACAGCTTCGGGGAGAAAGGGGAGCTGCTGCCTGAAAATGCAATCCGTTCCTTTGACAAAGTGGCCGCTTTCATTGACAAGAAGGCCTTTGCCAAGCTGAAATCCGACGCTTCCCTTGAAAAGAAGGCGACAGACTGGGTTGCCTCCCTGAATCTGGACGACGAGAAAAAGGCGGGATTCGCCGTAACGACTATCTATAACCACCTGCGCCAGGTGCGCGACTGGCATAATGAGCATCCCTACACGACTATTCCCGCCGGTATCAATCCGCAGACGGGAAAAGCGTTGAGCAAGCTCGAACGTGAAATGATTGCAGATTCCGCCATGCCGAAAGAAGTCCATGAAAGACTGATGAAAGGCCTTCGCAGGGTGCTGACGGAAGAACAGGTCGAACAGATACTTGACAAGTACACGGTCGGCAAAGTCGCTTTCACCTTAAAAGGATACCAGGCAATTGTTCCGGACATGACGGAAGAGGAAACCGCATTCGTCTTGGAACAGTTGAAACTGGCACGGGAGCAGGCTGTCGATTATAAGAGCATGAAGCAGATTTCCGCGATTTTCGAAATCTATAAAACCCGGTGCGAACAGTATTTCAATGAACACGGGCGCAACTGGCGGCAGATGTTTAAGGACTATGTGAATAAGCGGAAAGCGGAAAAGAAAGCGCAGGGAAAGAAATGAAAAAGAACCGTTCTTTCCGGTAAGGTAATTCCGGTGAGGTAAAGACTGGTAATGCTCCGGGACAAACTCTGAAAATAGGAAATTCCTTTGTCCTTTTCCGTATGCATGGCAGCTTTTCTCTCCGCGTTTTGCCGATACCGTTATTGGGAGCGTACCGAAACTAAGATGAATGCTCGGAATAGTTACAGAATCTAACTGATAAACATAAGAATAGCCGTATCATTACTCACAAAATAGAGTTGATACGGCCTTTTTATTGCTGATGAAGAGTGCCAGGTTTCAAATGAGAAGTTTATTTCCTCTAAAATTGAATTTTGCCCTTCCCCTTTTTTATTACCGATAAAGAGTGTCGAGTTTCAGATGAAAAGTTCATTCCCTCTTGAAATTGAATTTTACTACCTTCTTTTATTACCGATGAAAAGTGTCGAGTTTCAGATAAAAAGCTCATTCCCTCTGAAATTGAATTTTACTACCTCCTTTTATTACCGATGGAGAGCGTCAAGTTTCAGATGGAAAGTTCGTTCCCTCTGAATTTGAATTTTACCATCTCCTTTTATTACCGATGAAGAGTGTCGAGTTTCAGATGAAAAGCTCATTTCCTCTGAAATTGAATTTTACTACCTCCTTTTATTACCGATGAAGAGCGTCAAGTTTCAGATGGAAAGTTCATTCCCTCTGAATTTGAATTTTACTACCTCCTTTTATTTACCGATGAAGAGCGTCAAGTTTCAGATAAAAAGTTCATTCCCTCTGAAATTGAATTTTGCCCCCTTTTTATTGCCGATGAAGAGTGTCAGGTTTCAGATAAAAAGTTTATTCCTTTTGAAATTAGGTATTGCCTTCCTTTTTCTTTTTATCCATTATTTTCCGGCAAGTTTTTTTTCAGTCAGCGGAAGCCTTTTTCTGCGGTCAGCAGGATTAATTAGGTTGAATTAATCATCTTTTACGAAGGAAAAGTGTTATTTTGCAAGTGGAATAACAGAATGATTATTGAGATGGGAAAACAAAAAGCAGCATTGGTACTTTCAATGGGAGGTGCGCGCGGCATTGCACATATCGGAGCCATTGAAGAGTTGTTACGTCGTGGTTTTGAAATAACCTCTATCGCCGGGAGTTCGATGGGGGCGATGGTAGGAGCCATGTATGCTTCGGGAAAGATGGAGGAATGCAAAGAATGGCTGTACAGTTGGGACAAACGTAAAATGTGGGAACTGGCGGACCTGACATTGAGCCGGGACGGATTGGTGAAAGGAGACCGTTTTATCAAAGAACTGAAACGGCTCATCCCTGATATGAATATCGAAGATTTGCCCGTTCCCTATGTCGCGATGGCTACGGACATTACCCGTGACCGGGAAGTGAGGTTTGACAGCGGCAGCCTGCATGAAGCCATACGCGCATCCATTTCCATCCCGATGCTTTTCCGTCCCTTGAGGAAAGACGGCATGGTGCTGATTGACGGAGGAATCCTGAATCCGCTTCCGCTGAACCACGTGCATCGTACGGAAGGAGACTGGCTGATAGCGGTCGATGTGAATGCCCCGGCAACCTGCGGGAAGAAAAAGAGAATGAGCCCCTACAACCTGCTGACGGAATCTTCAAGGATGATGATGCAGCAAATCACCCGCTACCAGATAGAACGCTGCCGTCCGGACCTGTTAATCCGGATGTCCGGCGATGCCTACGACATGCTCGAATTCCATCATGCGGCCTCCATTGTGGCGACCGGGGTGGAAGTCACGAAACAAGCCCTGTCCGCTTGTCACTTGGAGTCGGAAGACTGCGGCGGTTGAGCCTTTCCCGTTTTGCCGTGCGCCGTTTTCTTCTTGCCGTACTTTTTCATTTTGAGCCAGGCGGCTTTTCGGGCCTCATATTGCTCTTGTTGCCTTTCAATGTAATTGTCTGCCATCTTTTTCCTATTTGCCGGCAAATGTAAAATATAAAACGGATAAATGCAAAAAAACGACCGCTTGATTGGGTGGGAATGACCGCTCCTTCGGATGCAAACAACCGTATGATTACAATAAATCGACCGCTCGTTCCGACAAGAACGAGCGGTCGATTCGTTATCAATGACCGGGCAGATGCCTTACCGGAACTTCGCCGGGTCTATTTCCGCGTATTTGACCCGTTGGCGGCGCCAGGTATAGACAGCATGCAATTTGCCGTCTTTCCCTTGGATGATGCTCGGATAAGAATACTGGCTAATCGGGCTGTCCTCCAGGGTAAGCACGGGTTTCCAGTGAATCCCGTCTTCCGAAACCGCGATGCAGAGAGGAGTGCGGGGACCCTTCGGTGTGCCGGGCAACGTGGAAAAACGGTTGTAGATAAGCACATGGCGACCGTCGTCCAACGTAACGGCATCCGTCCCCGAATTGTTGTTCGGGACGTCCAGGAGCGTCACCTTGCTCCAGGTGTTTCCGTTGTCGTTGCTCCAGGCGGTGGCTATCTTCGCATTCCGCGTGCGGCAGAGCACTTGCAGCCTTCCGTCCTTATGTTTCAGGATACTCGGTTGTATTGCGTAGACAGGTTTTGCGCCCTCTCCCTCAATGGCCTCTCCGCCTTCCGGGTCGTCCGTATTGATTCCTCCCTTTTTACGGTTCTGGGTGGGAACGGACAGTTCCGCATCCAGCGGGCCCACCATCTTCCATGTTTTTCCCCGGTCGTCGGAAATCTCGAAATGAACGCGCCATCCCTTGCCGCCTTCCGTGCTGGAAGGGCAGATGATGCGCCCGTTGACGTATTCCGGCTTGTTTTTGATAGGGCCTAGGAAACCTTCGGGAAGCGGTTCGCGCTTGCTCCACGTCTTTCCCCCGTCGCGGGAACGGACAAGCCATCCCGACCAGTCGCTGACTTTCAGACCTATTTTATAGAACAGGAGCAGCTCTCCTCCCGGTATCTGGAAAAGCACCGGGTTCCAGCAAGCTTTCCGTCGGGCAATCAGCTTCCCTTTCGCATCCGTCACGGGAGTACTTGCCGAGTCAATGCCTGCCAAGGCAGCCTGCGGGTCTTTTAATGAAAATACGCCGTCGGCGGCAAGTTGGGGAGCGCTCCATTCCTTAGCCCCTTTAGGCTTGCGGCAGACCCAGATGCAACAGTCCGGATTGCGTTCTTTAGTACCGCCGAAAAAAGCGGCTACCAAATCACCGTTCTTTAATTCCGCGACCGTCGCCCCGTGGCATTCGGGGAAAGAAGCTTTCTCGTATAAAAACTCGTCGCTGAGAATTGCCGCGTCGCGGGTAGGGATGTCCACGCTGAAATGATGCTTGCCCGAACCGACCTTTTCTTTCCTTCCGTCGGGCAGATGTACTTCTCCTGTCGTATTGGCGGGAAGTTCGATGTCCCATTCCAGGTGCGTCGGAGTCTTGTTCCAACGGCTGCTTATCTTGCCGTAGATGCTGTTGTAAGATGCATCCACGCTGCTCAATTCCTGGATTTCGAAAGCCGGCTGGAAAACAATGTGCCTGTAGCCCGTTTTCCAACGGTCGGCGCGGATACCCGCCAGGTTATTGAAACACCAGGGGAGCAGGTCGCCTAACAGCATGACGTGATTGCCGCTGTTCATCTCCGGTCTGGCGGTGTCTCCGTTCCACAATTCCCAGATGGTGGTGGCTCCTTTTTCCACCATATATCCCCAGGAAGGATACGTCTTGTTGGTAGCCAGCAGGTAAGCCACATCCGCATGGCCGCGGCGGGTCAATTCGCGCAGCAGCCATTGTACCCCGATGACTCCCGTACTGATGTGCCCTTTGTTGGCGGTAATGATGGAAGCGACCGCATTCTTCGCTACTTCCTTGACGTAGTTCTTGGGAACGAGGCCGAAGGCGAGCGGCAGGATATTGGCGGTCACCGTATTGTTGCCGTAGAAAATGCTGTCCGGATACAAGGTATGCCCCGGCACGGGGGAAGTCCCCTCTTTCACGTGCAGGAAACGCGCATTGAATGCGTCTTTCATCCGGTGTTCCAAATCCTCCCATTCTTCCGCATCGGCTTTCAGCCCTTGCAGGCTGGCGAAGCGGTGCATCAGTTGCAGGATTTTCAGGTAATAGGCGGTAGCGATAAGAGTGCCGTCCGTTTTGCGGGCGGGGTCTTTGCTGTGTATCAGTTCCGGCGATTCGGGAGGCACGCACCAGTCACCGTATTTGTCTTTGGTGATGATATAATCCTCCGTCATATAATATTCACGGATATGGGACAGCCATTTCTTGATGGCCGGATAATTCTCCTTTATCGGACGGATGTCCCCGAAATGGGTGAAAAGCATGTCGCATGCCATCGGCAAGGCGGCCGGCCAGGTCACGTTGTCCGAATAATAATTCCAGAATGCCGGAGCCACATCGGGGATGCAGCCGTCTTCACGTTGCGATTCGCGGATGTCGCGCGTCCATTTGGCATACATCGCGTAATTGTCGAAAAGCATGCTTTCCCCCCAGCAGCCCATCGTGCGGTCGCCTAGCCAGGGCTGGCGTTCGTTGCGCTGCGGACAGTCTACCGGCATACCTTTATAATTGCTCCGGATTCCCCAGAAAGCGTTGCGGACAATCCGGTTCAGGGTTTCGTCGGAACACTTGAAAGAACCCGTGTGCTCCATCTCGTCTTCCACCACTTCGGCTGTGAAATCTTCCGCCTTCGCATCCGGATAGCCGCTGACCTCTACATAACGGAACCCGTGGTAAACGAAGCGCGGCGCCCAAGTAGCGTTTTCCGCCTCACGTCCGCTGACTACGTACACATCTGTCGAGCGGGCGTCGCGGAAGTTTCTGGTGTAAATCCCGCCGTCGGGCTCCAGCCCCTCCGCAAAACGGAGGCGGATGCTGTCTCCCGCCTGTCCTTTGATACGGAACCGTATCCACCCTGCCATGTTCTGGCCGATGTCCAGTATGTATTTGTCGCCGAGCTTCTTGACGGAAACGGGTTTGAGCGTCTCCGTAACCTTCATGCCGGGCATCATCTGTGCCCGCAAGGTTCCCGAAGGGATGCCGACACGTTGGGCGGGCATCCACTCTTTGTCGTCATATCCCGCCAGAGTCCAGTCGCCCAGTTCCTTGCGTGCGTCGTACTCCTCGCCGTCATACTCATTGTTGCTGCGTACGGGACCCTCGGTAGTCAGTTTCCAGGAAGTGTTCGAAACGATTGTTTCCCGGCTCCCGTCGGCATATTCGATAATCAGGTTCAGGCGCAGCTTGGGATAACCGAAGGTCGGTATCTTGTAGGGCTTGTAGTTCTGGCGCATCGTATAGAAACGGCCGTTTCCCAAAGTAACGCCGATTGCGTTCTCCTTCCGAAGCATCGGGGTTACGTCGTAAGTGTTGTACAAGATTGTTTTCCGATAGTCGGTAGGGGCGGGCGCCAATACCTGGGCGCCGATGCGCTGCCCGTTGACGAACAGCTCGTACAGCCCCATTCCGGCAATATGCACGGTGGCGCGTTCCACCTTCTTCGCCAAGGTAAACTCTTTCCGCAGGTAACGGGCGGCAAGGCGGCTCCATTGTGTCTCGCTGTCGCCGGGAGCGGCGCGGTCCAGACCTATCCATTGCCCTTGCCAGTCCGCTTCGTTAAACAGTCCCGTGCTCCAGGAAGCTGGGCTGCTCCAGTCCGTTTCGCCTTTGTTGGTGTACACTTTCACTTTCCAATAATAGGGAGTGTTCCGTTTCAGGGCTTTTCCCCCGTAAGCAATCCATTGGGAGTCGCCGGTTTCCGTTTTTCCCGAATCCCAGCAGTCTCCTTTCCCTTGCGCCAATAGCTCCGGGGAAGATGCGACAAGAATGTGGTACGCCGTCTGCACCACATCCTGCTCGTCCGATTCGATGCGCCAGCCCAGCCGGGGTTGGCGTACGTCGATACCCGACGGATTCTTCAACCGCTCCGTCCGCAGGTCGGTGATGCCTGTTGCCGCATGCAACGGACCCGCAAGAAGCAGGAGGGAGAAGAATGACAATGCCAGTATTTTTTTATTCATGAACGTCATTTTGATAAAAAGGTGACAATTTAACGGGAAGGTAACTCTGTCCAGTCTTTGTTTATATACTCTTTGCTGCTGTCCACCACAATCAGGACGTGGTCGTTCCCGCTGCTGTAACCGCTGTCATGCTGGAATTTGTGCACGCCGTTGCCGAACTCCCCGATGTACTCCAGTTTGCCGTCTTTGGTCGTGTACCACCAGGCGTTTTTCTTCTCGCCGCTGATTTTGTTGAAGTCGATTTCCATCGGTCGTCCGGTATAGTTGTACACCAGGAGGTAATCGTTGCCGCGTGTCGCGATGGCGCGGTCATAACGTTCGCCGTTCTGCCCCGCGATGATTGACTGATCGGGCACACGCTCGAAAAACGGAAAGGCCAGCATCAGGTTTTTCAGGTATTTCATCTGGTTGTAGCCCGGAGCATCCAGAGCCTCATACCAGGGCTTTTTAGCCCCGTAGGCGCCGCCCACTCCCGGTTTGATGAACTGCATGATGGAGTTATGGCCGTAAGTATGCCCGAAAGAGCCGGCAAATACGGACCAGTACGCATATCGGCGCACATCGTAATCTTTCCAGAGCAATTCGTTCTCATCATGCAGCCCGTGGGGGATTTCTTCGTAAACGGGTTCGCCGTCTATGACAGGCTTCATCGGTTTCATTGCCAGGCTGCGTTCTACGAAACGCCAGTTGTCTTCTTCCGTATTTTCCTCGATGGGGTAGTCGCCGTCGCCGAAACGTTGCCCGTAACGGCGGTGTCCGCTTTGGAACATGTTAAAGTCCAGCCAGGAAGCATCGTTGAACCAAGTGGCGGAGGTTGTCCTTCCGCGCGGGTGGAACGTCATCAGGTGATTCTTGTCGATTGCCTTGATGGAAGTGGCCAGCGCTTCCCATTCCGCCGTTTTCACATCCCCGCGGATGTCGCCGCCGATGAACCAGATAATGTTCGGGTCGTCCTTGTAACGCTCCGCCAGGAATTTGCCGTACAGCTTCGCCTGCTCCACGGTCATCTCGCCGCGGCTCACCGGGCTTCCCCAGATGCAGACCATACCGATGTATATTCCTTTCTTGGCTGCCGTGCGGATGATGTAATCCATGTGGTCCCAATAACCGTAGACTCCTTTCCGGTCGATGTTTTTGAAGTTATATCCGTCAATCATCGAATACTGCCCGTAAATATTCATGGAGGGGACATTGTTCAGCGTCTGCACTTGAACCACATTATATCCGCGGCGTTTGCACTGCTCCAGGTAATATTCGGCTTCGTCCCGATTGAGGCGTTCGGGCAGCAGCCATCCGGTTTCTCCCAACCAGAAAAAAGGAGTGCCGTTTTCGTGTTTCAGATAACGTCCCTCTTCGGAAACGACGAGTTTGCCGTTGTCCCAGGGGATGTATGTCTTTTGTTTTTTCTGCGCCGTCGCCGGAACGGTCAGTGCGAGCGACAGCAACAGAAGAGGAAGAATTTTGAATGTTCTCATTGTACTTTATCGTTTTTTTAATTGGTTATCCGTAGTTTAATCCGGGAAATATCGTGCGGAAGGCATCCTCATTCCGCCGTCATCTTCTCATATTCGATGGCGGCGAGGATAAATGAACCTACCGACTTGGGGTCGTTCTCAATGACCGGTTCGCTGACGTAATATTCAAACGAGCCGTCGCGGTATCTCTTGGAATCTCCGCCCAGACCGGCAACCGCGCAACAATTGGTAATCGTGTAACTGCCGTCTTCCTCAGGGCGGATGAATGTCTTAATCATCCCGTCAAAGGCTTTCCGGACGTATGCGGCGTATTCGTTGCCGATGTATCCCTTGTTGACGGCTTTGGCAAGCGTATAGACAAACAAGGCGGTCGCCGAAGACTCCGGATAGTTCCCTTCACGCGCTCCTTGGTCGGTCACCTGATACCATGTGCCCGACCGGGGGTCCTGGTATTTCATCAATGTCTCTGCCAGATTCCGGAGAATCCGGATTACGCTGTCGCGTCCGGCGGTCTCTTGGGGGAGAAAATCCAGCACGTCTACAATGGCGGCTCCGTACCAGCCGATGCTGCGGCTCCAGAAATTGGGAGAACAGCCCGTTTCGGGATTCGCCCATTTCTGTTTGCGGCTTTCGTCCCAGCCGTGGTAATAAAGTCCCGTTTCTGGATGATAAGTCTTGCTCTTTATCAGGAGAATCTGCTTTACGGCTTCGTCAAACAGAGCCGGCTCGTTGAAAACCGCTCCGTATTGCGCCAGATACGGGGAAGCCATGAAAATCCCGTCCAACCACATCTGGTGGGGATATCTCAGTTTGTGCCAGAATCCCCCTTCGCTCGTGCGGGGCTGTTCCGCCATTTGTTTGCGCAAGGTATCCATCGCGGTCTTGTAACGCCGGTCTCCCGTCTGCGCGTAGAGGTCGAAAAGAATCTTGCCGGCGTTGACGTTGTCGATATTGAACGACAGGTATTTCATGGTCTTGATACGCCCGTCCGCATCAATCAGGCTGTCGGCGTAGATTTTGGCGTAACCGTAATACGTGCTGTCTCCGGTATGTTTCCATTCTTCCAGCATGGATTTCACCACGAGCCCGTGCGTGTATCCCCAGCGGGGCTTCTTGGCTTTTTCAATCATCCAGGGTTCGGGGAAGCGTTTCATCTCGGAACGCGCCATGCGTTCGCTCCATTTTTCTGTCTCTGTCTTTTGAGGGGCCGTGCAGGAGAAAAGGCAGGCAGCCCAGCAGCAGACAATCGTCTTGAGTAAATTTCTGTTCATATATCGTCGGGTTATTATTTTCCGGTCAACACATATTCATGTCCTGCCTGGGTGGGCAGGTCGTATAAGTAAGTATCCGCGATTTCCGCCTTATCCGGGCGCGTTTCCCCGTTAACCAACGGTTCGGGGACGGCGGGAACCGCATAAAGAGGATTCGGGTTCATGCCTTTGGCGGGTTTCAGCCTTTTCCCCTTCAATGGGGTGAGCGAACGCAGGCGGCAGTTTCCGCCTTTGCGGGATTTTACGACCAGGCGGCTCACTTTCCCGTCTTTCCAGCTCAAATCGAGCTCGAACCCTCCGCGGGCAACGATTCCTTTGACGGAACCCTCTTTCCATACGGCGGGCAGTGCCGGCAACAGGTAAATGAAACCGTCATGGCTCTGCATCAGCATCTCGACGATTCCCGCCGTGCAGCCGAAGTTCCCGTCAATCTGGAAAGGCGGGTGCGCGTCGAACAGGTTCGGATAAGTCCCGCCTTTTTTCTTTTCGTTGCGTACGAGGGTCAGTTGGTCGGTTATCAGTTTGTAGGCGTGGTCTCCGTCGAGCAGCCGTGCCCAGAGGCACACTTTCCATCCCATGCTCCATCCCGTGGATGGGTCGCCCCGGTGAATCAGGGACGTGCGCGCGGCGTCGAACAGTTCGGGCGTGCGGTAAGGGGAAATCTGGTTACTTGGGAATAGGCCGTACAGATGCGAGACGTGGCGGTGCGTATCGTCCGGATTGTCCCAGTCGAACATCCATTCCTGCAGTTGTCCCCAGCGGCCTACCTGCATGGGAGCCATTTCTTTGAGGCGTTGTTCCAGGCGGGCGGCGAATTCCTTGTCCGTGTCCAGAATCCGGGAAGCGGAGATGACGGATGTCCACAAGTCGAAAATCAGTTGGTTGTCCATCGTGCATCCGGCAGCCGTAGTCGCTTTCCCGTTGCTGCCCGAATGCACGTTTTCCGGCGAATTGCTCGGACAGACTACCAGCCAGCCGTGTACGGGCTCTTTCACCATAATCTCGTCGAAGAAACGTCCCGCCTCCTTTAATATCGGGTAAACCTCCCGCAGGAACTCTTTATCCCCAGTGTACAGATAACGTTCCCAGAGATGGCGGCAAAGCCACGCCCCTCCGCTCGGCCACATGCCGGAAGGAGCCTTGTCCACCGCCCCTGTGATGCGCCATATATCCGTATTGTGGTGCAGCACCCATCCGTTGGCGCCGTACATGATTCCGGCCGTTTCCTTCCCTGTCTCGCTGACCTCCTTTATCAACCGGAAAAGAGGCTCGTTCAGTTCGCTCAGGTTCGTGACTTCCGAAGGCCAGTAATTCATTTCCAGATTGATGTTGCAGGTATATTTGCTGTCCCACGATGGGAACAGCTTGTCGTTCCAGATGCCCTGCAGGTTGGCGGGTTGCCCGCCCGGCTGGGAAGAACAGATGAGCAGGTAACGCCCGAACTGGAAATAAGTGGCGACCAGGTATGCGTCGCCGGTATTCTTGAAATTTTCGATGCGTTTGTCGGTCGGCACGTCTTTATACCGGTCTTCCCCCAAATCCAGGGAGACCCTGGTCAGATATTTCCGGTAGAAAGCCGTATGTTCTTTCCTGGCTTCTTCAAACGGGCGCGCCATTGCTTTAGCCAGGAATGCTTCGGCGCGTTCTTTCTGGTTGCCGGTGATATCCCGGTAATTGTTGAAGTTGGTGGCGATAGACACATAAAGGATTGCCTCGTCCGCTTTCTCGACGGAAAGAACTCCGTCGGTACATGAAATCCTGCCTCCGATGTTCTTGGCGCTCAGCTTTCCTTGGAATTCGACTTTCCCTTTCAGTCCCTCATGCAAGGAGGAGACTCCGGAAAGGGTCACGCGGTTCCCCTCTTCGGAAGCGACCGTCACGTCCTGGTGGGGAGAGGTGAGCTGGGCGTTGAACGTGATTTGTCCGGGACGGCTGGCAGTCAGCCGGACTATCACCGCCTGGTCGGTGAATGAGGTGATTGTCTCGCGCCGGTACTGCACGCCGTCCACTTCATAACGGACGATGGCACGTGCCGAATCCAGGCTCAGCTCCCGGTAATAACCGGAATAACGGGTGTGTCCGGGAAAAGCGATTCGCAAATCGCCGAACGTCTGGTAGGGCATGCCCGAATTCGTCTTCGCCATGACCTTTTCCGTAGCGAGGTCTTGCGCTTCCCGGTATTTCCCGGCAAATACGAGTTCCCGCACTTTCGGGATGTATTCCCGTGCGTCCGGGTTGGCGTTGTTGTTGGGACGCCCCGCCCAGATGGTTTCTTCGTTCAGTTGGATTTGTTCCGTACCCGGTGTCCCGTACACCATAGCCCCCAGGCGGCCGTTTCCCAAAGGCAGAGCCTCTGTCCACACCTGTGCGGGGCGGTCGTACCACAGCTTGTATTCCTGTGCGGGTACATTCTCCCCCTGCGCATGAATACAGCCCGCAGATACCATTACAAACAGATATCCGATTAATCTTCTTTTATTCATCTTGTCCAAATTGCTTTTATACTTTTGTAAAAGGACGGTTGAAGGTGATTTTTGTACCCATTGTACGGCCGGCAAGAAACGGGGAATAATTAAAAGTTATCGGGCATAAAAAAAACGAACTTCCATATCCGCCGGAAAAGGGCTTACTTTGTGCGTGCGAATCGGTACGCGCTGAAACGATACAGGCGGGCGCCCCTTGGCACGGATTCATTTGATTACTAACTAAACAGACAATCGGATATGTATAATTCAATCATTAAACCCTTGTTGTTCCGCATAGAGCCGGAAAAAGCGCACCGGATACTTGTCGGCTGGCTGAAATTTTACCGTCACCTGCTTCCGGTACGGGCCTGCGTCCGGAGCTTCTGCAAAGTTCCTGAACCGTTCCGGTTCGGAGACCTCCGGTTCGGGAACCGAATCGGGCTGTCTGCCGGATTCGACAAGAATGCGGACGTTTTTGACGAGCTGGCGGATTTCGGGTTCGGCTTTCTGGAACTGGGTACGGTGACCCCCGACTGCCAGGCGGGAAATCCTTCGCCCCGCATTTTCAGGCTGGTGGAAGACGAATCGCTGATTTCGCGTACCGGTTTCAACAATTCAGGCGTAGACGCTGTTCTGGAACGCATCAGGAAGTATCGGAAACACTCCTACGTGCTGGGAGTGAATATCAACAGGAATCCTCATTCCGCAGGAGCACAGATTACCAGAGATTTTGAGCTGGTCTTCACCCGTTTGTACGATTGGGTCGATTATTTTACTTTAAACTGGGGCAGCATAGAGCCGGAAGCCTTTGAGGAAGTGTTGGAGAGCCTGACGGATATCCGTCGGGCGGCGGACAGGAAACGCAGCATTTTCATCAAGCTGCCGGCAGATATCGAAGAAAAAACGCTGGATACGGTGATTGCCCTTGCCCGCCGATATTCCATAGAAGGGTTTATCGCTACCGGACCCACGACGGAACGTACGGAGTTGCGCCGCACGGGAGCGGAACGGTTGGCGCAAATCGGCAGCGGCGGCGTCAGCGGACGGGGAATCGGCAAGAAATCCCTCAAAGCGGTACGTTACCTGTCCGAGCATGCCGGCAGCCGCTTTCTGATTATCGGGGCGGGCGGGGTGATGACCGTCGAGGATGCCGCCGATATGATTTCACAGGGAGCGAATCTGGTGCAAATCTATTCGGCGTTCATCTATTCCGGCCCGTCCGTCGTCCGCAAAATGGGAAAGGAATTGAAAAAGAATGCCGTCCTGCCGGGAAGCCGGACGGGACGGTGACGGCCGCTGAAATAACAAATAATTTTAAAATTCACCGTGGGGCGGTCTTGTCCGGTGAACAAATCGCCGGTGAAATTGGTTGGGGAGAAGAGCGTTTGTGCCGTCACGGAAGTTTCCCGGTACAAATGTTTCTCATTTCAGGAATCGCTGTTTCTTGTAAATTGAAATTTATGAAGTATATTTGCCATCCGAATAATAAACAAAAAGGCATTATGGAAAAATTAAAGGCCACATCTGTGTGGATTGTGTTTTTGTTCTTGTGCGTGGCGGGGATACGGGCGCAAAGTGTTACTCCCAGCAAGAAGTATGTCACAAAGGAAGTGAAGGACATCGGTAATTTCAATGCTGTCAGCGTATTGGGCAGTACGGATGTGGAATATCGCCAGAGCGGAAGTTCCGGCAATTGCTCTGTCTCCGTTTACGGTTCGGACAACCTGGTGGATTTGACGGAAATAACAGTGGCGGACGGAGTGCTCCAGGTGAAAATGAAAAGTGGTGTCAGGATAAAGGGCGGCGAACGCAGGTTGAAAGTCATGGCATCCTCTCCGGCATTGAACCGGGTGGAAATCAAAGGCTCGGCGGACGTATCCCTGAAAGGCTCTCTCAAGGGGACTGATTTGCTGTTGAATGTGAGAGGTTCGGGAGATATTGACGCAGACTGCCTGGAATATGAGGAACTCTCCGCCCGGATAAAAGGAAGCGGCGATATCAGCCTGAAAAATGTGAAAGCGGCGGACGTGGACGTAAATGTGAAAGGTTCCGGCGACGTAAGTATAAAAGGAAGCGCCCGGAATGCGGCGTTGGCAGTGAGCGGTTCCGGAGACATCGAGGCGGAAAAGCTGGTTGCCGCAAAAGTGACCGCTACCGTGGCGGGTTCGGGCGACATAAGCTGTTACGCTTCCGAACGGCTGGATGCGAAAGCCGGCGGTAGCGGAGACATCGAGTATAAGGGAAATCCGCCTGTCGTAAACAAGTCGGGCAGGGAAAAACAGATTTCCGGCAAATAAATTTCGTATCAGGCAATGATTCCCGGACAGCATCTTCTCAGGGTGTTATCCGGGGATTGGATTTATTATAGAACAAACCCGAATAAATATGAAGACAAAAGAAATTCCGGTACTGCTCCTGACCGGTTATCTGGGCAGTGGAAAAACAACTCTGGTAAACCATATCCTGTCTAATGAACGCGGCATTAAGTTTGCCGTCATAGTCAATGACATCGGCGAAGTCAATATTGACGCCGACCTCATCCAGAAAGGCGGTATTGTCGGCAAGAAAGACGAGAGCCTGGTCGCTCTTCAGAACGGTTGCATCTGCTGTACGCTGAAAATGGATTTGATAGAACAAATCTTTGATTTGATGAAGATGGAGCATTTTGACTATATCGTCATTGAAGCCAGCGGCATTTGCGAGCCGGAACCCATCGCACAGACCATTTGTTCCATTCCCCGGATGGGAGGCGCCTATACGAAGTACGGCATTTGCCGTCTGGACAGCATCGTTACCGTTGTGGACGCCTTGCGTTTGCAGAGCGAGTTCGCCTGCGGCGACGACCTGGCCCGCAAGAATATCGGCGAGGAAGATATCGAGAACCTCATTATCCAGCAGATTGAGTTTTGCAACATCATCCTGCTGAACAAGGCGGCGGAGGTGAAACCGGAAGAACTGGAACGTATCAAACGGATTGTCCGCACCTTGCAGCCCGGAGCCGAAATCATAGAATGCAATTATGCCGATGTGGATTTGGACAAGATAATCCACACCGGAATGTTCAATTTCGAACGTGTCGCCACTTCCGCCGGATGGGTCCGCGGGATAGAGCGGCAGGTAACCGATGAGGAAGAGAAAGAAGCGAAGGCGCGTCACCTCCATGACGAAGACGAAAAAGACGGGCATAAGCATGAACACGGGCACGAGTGCGAACACCACCGTGAACACGAGCACGAGCATAATCACGAGCATGAACATGAACACGAACATGAGCATGAACACCATCACCACCATCATCACCATGAAGGCGGAGAAGTGGAAGAATACGGCATCGGGACCTTCGTTTATTATCGCCGCCCGGCTTTTGACATTCATAAATTCGACCGGTTCGTCGCTACCAAATGGCCCCGCAACATCATTCGCGCCAAAGGAGTCTGCTATTTCAGCCATAACCGCGACATGTCATACCTCTTCGAGCAGGCAGGCATGCAAAAGCAACTGAGGGAAGCCGGCCTGTGGTATGCTACGGCGCCCGAAGAAGATTTGGCGGAACTCATGCGGCAGGAACCGGGATTAATGAGAGACTGGGACGAGCAATACGGAGACCGCATGCAGAAAATAGTTTTTATCGGACAACATTTGGATAAGGAACAACTGATTCGCGACCTCGACGAGTGTTTGGAATAAGGAGTTCCGGACAGGATATGCAAGAGAGCGCCGGGATTAAACCGGGCACTCGGAAAAGTTACGGAGTGTAACAACAGGTAAACGGAATAGAACCGTATCATTACTCAAATGAAGTGCACCCCAAAAGTTTTGTGTCCAACTTTTGGGGTGCACTTCAAACGGAGTGTGATGCGGTTTTTTTTATGGCTGACGGGGATATAGCCGACTCCCGGACTGGAAATTCATCTTCTCCGGAATGAAATTCCACACCCTCTTTTTGATATTCCGGAGTAATGAAAAGCAATCAGTATGTCAATTTTTTTATTTTATCGGACGGGCAGGGTGACACCCGGTCGGAAGAAAGTGTCTATTTAATGAACATAATTTACAATAATCTGTTTGTCAAAGAAGGATATAACTTTATGGACACGCTTTTGATTTTTGTGTAATAAGTGCTATTGTTGCTGCTTTTGATAAAAAACACCCATTGTTTTTGTTGAATATCACCTCTCTTGTGATTATTGAAAAGTTTATACTTGTACCGGATTTCAGAGCGTTAAATAATCATTTAACGTATCTTGTAAAAATGTAAATATTAATCAAATCCGATATTTAGTATGACCAATTACCTCCTGAGTGTATTATTTAGTTTTCAGGCTTTACTTCCTTTAGAAGCTGAAGCCGTCCTGGCGGACAGTGAACAGGCTGTTGATGTAATTTTGTCCGATATGTCATTGCTGGGATATGCGGTTCCCGTAGAAAGTTTCAGTATTGGGCTGTTCATCTTTCTGTTCACTTATTTCTGGGCGGAATATGCCGGCCGTCTGCAATCCAGAGAAAAATTTAAAATCGCCATGAACATGCTTCATACGATAGATACGCCGTTGTCGTTGTTGCGCAACCAACTGGAAGACCTCAAAGACGTCAGCCTTCCCGAATCCGTTTCCCGAAAAGTAGAAGAAGCGTTGAGATATACCGAATGTATCATAGACTGCAACCGGAACGTCGTGACGCTCGACAGGGTTGACGATAAGCTGAACTCCAAGGCATCGACGGTCCATCTGGAACTGTCTTCCTATATCAATTCCGTCGTCAACCAGTGTAAGGCGTACGCCAGTGCCCGCCGGATACGCCTGGCAGTCTGCCAGTGTCCGGAATGCGTGAGCTGCAAAATCAATGAGAATATAATGACTGCGGCGCTCCAGCATCTTCTGAACAGGATGATTCTGATTACCGATTCGGGATGTTCGATATCAATCGACATCATGCATGCCGCGGATTCCTGGAAACTGCGTATAAGCAATCACGGGGCGGCAGGGGAGAAGCCCGGAAAAAAGTTCCCGCTCATACCTGTCATGTTTCCCGTGTACGGTTACGGGAATTTATGGACCGTGCGGAAGATAATTCGTTTGCACGGCGGTAAAATCACCGGCCACCGGCATGGCAAAGCTGTCACCTTCCAGATTGCCATACCGGCGGACCGCCGTTGCGGAAACCGTTCGTGTCCCGTCAATAAACGGGCAGAGGCGTCAGCGGCGGAACACGCCGGCAAATCCTTCCGGATTCGTAAAGGCGGGGAACAGCCGTCCGCAATGAAAGACGTTCCCCATCTCCTGCTGGTAATGGCGGACGAGCTGTTCAGCGGTTATCTGAAGAAATCCCTGTCGAGGTATTTCCGGATTTCAACTCTCGAAAATCCCGATTTGCTGTTAACCACCGTTATCCGCCAGAATCCCGATGCGGTTATCATTGACGATACGGTGAACGGCATAAGCGGCGATTCGCTCTGTTTCCAAATCAAAGCCGATAAAGCGGCGGGAGATATGCCGACAGTTCTTCTGATAAGGTCCGCCGACAATGAAAGTTACCTGTCCCATCTTGGAAGCGGGGCAGACCGGCTGGAGTTGAGGACGGAAAGCATCTGCAAATTCAGGGCGGACATACGCATGCTTATCGAAAACCACGCCTTCCTGAGAGAACGGATAAAAATATTCCTGTCAGACGCCATTTCCCCGGTGATACCGGTAAAGGAAGAAAATGAGAACGAAGGCCGGGCGTTTCTCGAAAAAGTCAATGAAATGCTGGAAACGAACCTCACGACCGACAAATACACGATACGGAAATTGAGTGCGGATGTCGGAATGAGCCGCACTTCCTTTTACAGCAAAATGAGGGAAGTCACCGGGAAATCTCCGGAAGACTACATCTATTCGTTTAAAATGGACAAGGCGTTGAAACTGCTGGCTTCCCGGCAGTTCAGCATTTCCGAGATTGCAACCATGCTGGGATATTGCGACGCCAAGTATTTCGGGAAGAAATTCAAGGATTTCTACCGCGTATGTCCGACGGACTACATCAAGAGCATCATCGGTTGAAGTAGCCGGAATGCTCTTGCCGGGCTTTATTGAGTACAAAATACGGATAATCACGTCTTTTCATAAAGATATCGTGTAATTTAAAATTATCCATATTAATGAAACAGATAAAGCTGTTACTACTTTTGGCTTCCGCTTCCGTTGCGGGAGCGTTCGCTCAAAGCAACGGGCTGACGGACATGAGCCGGAGCCGTTTTGCGAAAATGGCGAATACGGGAATTGACGCCGTGCGCTGGACCGGCGGTTTTTGGGGAGAACGGTTTGACGTATTTAGCCGTACCTCCTTGCAAAGCATGTGGAATACCTGGAACACTCCGGAAATCTCCCACGGTTTCCGTAACTTCGAGATTGCCGCCGGCTTGTGCAAAGGCGAACATTGGGGTCCCCCGTTCCATGACGGAGACATGTATAAATGGATGGAAGGCGTAGCCTCCGTTTACGCCGTCAATAAAGACCCCGGACTGGACGAGCTGATGGACCGTTTTATCTCCTGTGTCGTAAAAGCCCAGCGGGCGGACGGTTACATACATACACCCGTCATCATAGAGGAACTCAACAAGGGGATTGACAGCCATGCGCCGGAGGGCACGCAGAAACAGACCGTGATTGGCACGAAAGTGGGCGGTGAAGATGAAAAAGGAGCTTTTGCCAACCGCCTGAATTTTGAGACCTATAATCTGGGACACCTGATGATGGCGGGTATCGTCCACCGTCGGGCCACCGGGAAAACCACCCTTTTCGACGCTGCCGTGAAAGCGGCGGATTTTCTCTGCCATTTTTATGAGACCGCTTCCGCGGAGCTGGCCCGTAACGCCATCTGCCCTTCCCATTACATGGGAGTGGTGGAGATGTACCGTGCCACGGGAAATCCCCGTTACCTGGAGTTGTCGAAAAACCTGATTGACATCCGCGGAATGGTGGAGAACGGTACGGACGACAACCAGGACCGCATCCCCTTCCGTGAGCAGTACCGCGCTATGGGACATGCGGTACGCGCCAACTACCTCTATGCGGGAGTGGCGGACGTGTATGCGGAAACCGGCGAACAGCAGTTGATGAAAAACCTGACAAGCATCTGGAATGACATCGTGACCAGAAAGATGTATGTGACCGGTGCTTGCGGCGCCCTCTACGACGGCACTTCCCCGGACGGAACGTGTTATGAGCCGGACAGCATCCAGAAAGTGCACCAAAGCTACGGGCGCCCCTATCAGTTGCCGAACAGCACGGCGCATAACGAAACATGTGCCAATATCGGCAATATGCTTTTCAACTGGCGTATGCTGGAGGTGACCGGAGACGCCAAATATGCCGACCTCGTGGAAACCTGCCTCTACAACAGCATATTGAGCGGTATCAGCCTGGACGGGAAGAAATATTTCTATACCAATCCGCTCCGTATCAGCGCCGACCTGCCCTATACGCTCCGCTGGCCGAAAGAACGGACGGAATATATCAGTTGTTTCTGTTGCCCGCCCAATACGCTGCGTACGCTTTGCCAGGCACAGAATTATGCCTACACATTGAGCCCGGAAGGAATCTACTGCAACCTGTACGGTGCAAATACGCTGGCAACGGATTGGGAAGGCAAAGGAGAGATAGCCCTGACACAGGAGACGGACTATCCCTGGGAAGGCGGCGTGCGGCTGACATTGGATAAAGTCCCCCGCAAAGCGGGTACGTTCTCCCTGTTCCTACGCATTCCGGAATGGTGTGAAAAAGCGGAGCTGAAAGTAAACGGCGTTCCGGTGCAGGTGCATGCCCGCCCCAATACATATACGGAGATAAACCGCGCCTGGAAAAAGGGGGATACGGTGGAGCTGGAGATGGACATGCCCGTCCGTTTGCTTGAGGCGCATCCGCTGGCGGAAGAGATACGCAATCAGGTAGCGGTGAAACGGGGGCCGTTGGTCTACTGCCTGGAAAGTATGGATATCGCGAACGGGGAGAAGATAGACAATGTGCTGATTCCCGCCGATATCAAGCTCACCCCTAAGAAAATGACGGTCGGAGGCAGCTCCGTCGTAGCCCTTGAAGGGCAAGCCCGCCTGGCGTCCTCCGCGTCTTGGGAAGGAGTGCTCTACCGTCCGGTGGCGCAAGCCGGAAAAACGGTGGATATCCGCCTGATTCCCTATTATGCGTGGGGAAACAGGGGAAAAGGAGAAATGACAGTCTGGATGCCGTTAACGAGATGAGAGGTATGGTGGGAAAACGTTTGATGATAGTTTGCTCGCTGTTTGCCGTAAACTCTATCCTTGCGGCAAGCGAGTTATGGGTTTCCCCAAGAGGGAACGACTTTAATGACGGTACGCGGCAATCGCCCAAAGCCACCCTGGCTTCCGCTTTGCGGCAGGCGAGGGAATGGCGCCGGACGGGAGACGAACGTGTCCGGGGAGGTATCACCGTCTATCTGGAAGGAGGAGTGTATGCGTTGTACGAGCCGGTCTTTATCCGTCCGGAAGACAGCGGGAGCGAGGATTCGCCTACGGTGATTCGTCCGGTTCCCGGTGAAGAGGCGGTGTTGAGCGGAGGCGTACGCATCAGGGGATGGAAAAAGAACGGAAAACTCTGGGTGGCGGATGTCCCGCTGTTCAACGGGCGCCCGCTGGATTTCCGGCAACTGTGGATAAACGGGAGGAAAGCCGTCCGCGCCCGTGATGTAGAAGATTTCGAGAAGATGAACCGTATTTGCAGCGTGGACGAGAGGAACGAGATTCTTTACGTCCCTGCCGAAGCGGTGCGTCCGCTTGTAAATAATAAGGGGGGCCTCAAGGCGGGATATGCCGAGATGGTGCTCCATCAGATGTGGTGTGTGGCGAATCTGCGTATCCGTTCTGTCGAGATTCGGGGAGATAGCGCGGCGGTGCGTTTCCACCGGCCGGAAAGCCGGATTCAATTCGAGCGTCCCTGGCCGCGCCCGATGGTGACGGCGGACGGGCACAACTCCGCTTTCTATCTGACAAACGCCCGTGAACTGCTGGATGTTCCGGGAGAGTGGTATCATGACCTGAATACGCGGAAACTCTACTATTACCCAAGGGAAGGAGAGGACATGCGTTCCGATGATACGGAAGCCGTCGTTCCGGCTGTCGAAACGCTGGTAGAGGTGAAAGGCACGCCGGACCGCCCTGTCTCCGACATCCGTTTTGAGGAAATCACTTTCTCCCACACTACCTGGATGCGTCCTTCCGAAAAAGGACACGTGCCGCTCCAGGCAGGCATGTACCTCACGGACGGCTACCGGATAGAGCCCAAGATGCAGAGAAACTACCTGAACCATCCGCTGGACAATCAGGGCTGGTTGGGACGTCCCGCGGCAGCCGTCCGGATTGTTGCCGCCAACCGGATTGACTTTGAAGGTTGCCGGTTCGAACATTTGGGCTCTACCGGGCTGGATTACGAAGAAGCGGCGCTGGGCGGCACGGTCCGCGGTTGCCTGTTCCGGGACATTGCCGGCAACGGGCTGCTGGTAGGCAGTTTTTCCCCGGCCGCCCATGAGACGCATCTGCCCTACGAACCCGCCGACCGCCGGGAAGTCTGTTCGCACCAGCGAATCGGCAACTGCTATTTTACCGGAGTCGGCAACGAAGACTGGGGATGCCTCGCCATAGCGGCAGGCTATGTGAGCGACATAACCATAGAACATAATGAAATCTGCGAAGTGCCTTATAGCGGCATCAGCCTCGGTTGGGGATGGACGCAGACGGTGAATTGCATGCGCAATAACAGGGTGCATGCCAATCTGGTCCATCATTATGCGAAACACATGTATGACGTGGCGGGGATTTATACGCTCGGTTCCCAGCCCAAAAGCTATGTCACGGAAAATTGCGTGCACAGCATTTACAGGCCGGGATACGCGCACGACCCGAACCACTGGTTTTACCTTTATACCGACGAAGGCTCTTCTTTCATTACCGTGCGTGACAACTGGACGGAAGGACGGAAATTCCTGCAGAATGCCAACGGGCCCGGAAACGTATGGGAAAACAACGGCCCGGAAGTGGACGCCGCCGTTCGTGAGCGTGCGGGACTGGAAGCGGAATATAAGCATCTGCGGGACATCCGGTAGTAACAGACAGATAACTTGACTGCGGTGCGCGGTTCGTTCCACAGATATGGAACGAAAGGATAACAATTGTGGAACGGAAGGGAAACAGATGTGGAACGCAACGACAACATCTGTGGAACGGATTAATCCTTGCAACGCAGTTTCTTAACAACAGGAAGAACAATGAAAAAGAAATATATGATATTACTCGGCGCCCTGTCATTGGCAGGGAGCGCTCTCGCCCAGACCTGGATATGGTATCCGGGAGATTATGAAATCTGGTTGGGTAACCGGATGAACAACCGGCGTACGGAACGCGGCGCGTTTTTTCCGCCTTTCTGGAAGACCGACAGCCATTATGTCGTCGTGGAATTCAGCAAACAACTGAATCTTTCCGAACCGGAAGAGATTTTTATCGCCGCCGAAGGGAAATACAATGTCAAGCTGGACGGAAAACTCCAGTTCGGCATGCCGGAAACCGTGCGACTTCCGGCGGGGAAACACAACCTGAATATCAAAGTGTGGAACCAGGCCACCCCTCCCGCGATTTATGTGAAAGGAAAGACCGTCTGCTCCGACTCTTCCTGGCGTGTGACTTACGAAGACAAGGAATGGATTGACGAGAGCGGCAAGGCGAGCGACACATCCGCCACCGTCTATGCGGACGCCGGATGCTGGAACTTCAACGAAGCCAGCCAACTCCCTTCCCGGTTCAGGCTGATGCGCAAGCCGCAGCAACCCGTCTCCGGGACAGTGCAGCCCGAAGGAGGAACGCTCTACGATTTCGGGAAAGAGACATTCGGGTTTATCACGCTGAAAAATCTTTCGGGAAAAGGGGCGATTGACATTTATTACGGGGAAAGCCCGGAAGAAGCCAGGGATAAGGCGTATTGCGAAACGTTGGACAAGCTGCTGTTGGAGCCGGGACAGGTGACGGACTTGGCTGTACGCCGCACTTCTCCCCTGGAAGGTCCCGATAATGAATATACCCTGGAGAACAGCAAGGCGTTCCGCTATGTCTACATCACCCATGAACCGGGCGTGCGGATGGGAGAGGTGTCCATGCAATACGAGTATCTTCCCGAAGAATACCGCGGCAGTTTCCGTTGTAATGACGAAGAGCTGAACCGTATCTGGGAAGTCGGCGCCTATACCATGCATCTCACCACCCGCGAGTTTTTCATTGACGGCATCAAACGTGACCGTTGGGTGTGGAGCGGCGACGCCATTCAGAGCTATCTGATGAATTATTACCTTTTCTTCGACAGCGAGTCCGTGAAACGCACTATCTGGCTGCTTCGGGGGAAAGACCCCGTAACCAGCCACAGCAATACGATTATGGATTACACCTTCTATTGGTTCCTTAGCGTATATGACTATTATATGTACACCGGCGACCGCCGCTTCGTCCGCCAACTGTATCCCCGCATGCAGACCATGATGGACTATGTGCTGGGACGTACGAACAAGAACGGCATGGTGGAAGGAATGAGCGGCGACTGGGTATTTGTGGACTGGGCGGACGGTTATCTGGACAAGAAAGGCGAACTCTCTTTCGAGCAGGTCTTATTCTGCAGGAGCCTGGAGACGATGGCACTGTGCGCGGAACTGGTCGATGACGCGGACGGCAGGAAGAAGTACGAACGCCTTGCCGCCGCCTTGAAAGCGAAGCTGGAGCCGGTTTTCTGGAATGACCGGAAACAGGCGTTCGTGCATAATCGCGTGGACGGCAAGCAGAGCGAGGCAGTGACCCGCTACGCGAACATGTTTTCCGTGTTCTTCCAATATCTGGACGCGGACAAACGGCAGGCAATCAAACGGTCGGTCCTTCTGAACGACAGTATCCTGAAAATCACGACTCCCTACATGCGTTTCTATGAATTGGAGGCGCTTTGCGCTCTGGGCGAACAGGAAGCCGTGATGAAAGAGATGAAAGCCTATTGGGGAGGAATGCTGAAAGAAGGCGCCACTTCTTTCTGGGAGAAATACAACCCGGAAGAAAGCGGGACGCAACATCTTGCCATGTACGGGCGTCCTTACGGAAAAAGCTTGTGCCATGCGTGGGGAGCAAGTCCTATCTACCTGCTGGGCAAGTATTACCTGGGAGTAAAACCGGTGAAGGAAGGCTATAAGGAATTCGCCGTCAGTCCGGTACTGGGCGGGTTGAAGTGGATGGAAGGCAGCGTACCCACCCCGAACGGCGACATCCGCGTTTACATGGATAAGAAAACAATCCGGGTGAAAGCCACGGAAGGCAAAGGCTATCTTACTTTCCGAAGCCGCCGGCGGCCCGAAGCGAATATCGGGACTCCCGAAAAGGTTTCGGAAGGAGTGTGGCGGCTCTGGATTGACTCGCCCGAAGAAAGGACGGTCTCTTACCGGTTGTAATCCGGGACGTTTCATCCGCCCGCATCGAGGTTTATGCGGTAGAGTACATGCCGGCGCAACGGATGTCCGGGAGAAACCTGCGGATGGTCGAATTCTTCCAGGCGAGTCATTCCGATTTTCTGCATGACCCGTTCCGAACGCCGGTTCGGCAAAGAGGTGAACGAATACAGCTCTTTCATATTCAAATGCCGGCGGGCATACTCCAGGCAGGCTGCCGCAGCTTCGGGGGCATAACCGTTTCCCCAGTATTCATGTGACAGCCTCCAGCCTATTTCTATGCCCGGCGTGAAATCCGCGTCAAACGCAATCCGGTGCAGTCCCGTATAACCCATAAAGGCATGGTCTTCTTTGCGTTCTACCGCATACAGCCCGAAACCGCATTCCCGGAACTCGTCTTGAATGCGGCGGTAAAAGGCCGACGACTCTTCCGCGGTCAACGGGCGGAGAAAAAATTCCATCACGCGGGGGTCGGCGTTGATATGGGCGAATACGGGTTCGTCTTCTTCTTTCCAATCGCGAAGAAGCAGCCGGGGAGTCTCTATGTAAATTTGCATCATCATTGAAAATAAGGGTGGATAATCGGCAAAGGTACGACATTTTATTTGAAATGCCGCTTGTCCGTATCCGGCGGCTGAAAAAAAGGCGGGCATGAGTACAAACAAGCCCTCATTCCGTCTTCTTTCTGTAAAAGAATGGAATTACACAACTTATTTATATCATATTTATCAGAAGAATGAAAAATACCAGATTGTTCATGTTTGCGGCATGCGCACTTCTATTATCGGCGTGCGGCAGGCAAACCGTGAAAATTATGACTCCGCCGGACGCTTCAAACCGCGTTCAGTTCGGTGCGGAACAGTTACAGGCAACTTTGGATAAGGCGGGTTATCAGGTCGTGATGCAACAGGGGGATACGACGTTCTCCGATTCGGGGATAAAGACAATCCTGCTGGCGGAAGCGAACGACACGACCTTGAAGAAAGAAGGCTTTCATATCACGACCGCCGGCAACCTGACACGGGTGACCGGCAGAGACGGCAGCGGCGTCATTTACGGATGCCGTGAGCTGATAGACCGCGTAAACGGTTCGGAAGGCGGGCTGGATTTTCCGGCAGACCTGAAAGACGGGCCGGAGATGGTGCTCCGCGGCGCGTGCGTGGGATTGCAGAAAATGACTTACCTGCCGGGACACGGCGTTTACGAATATCCTTATACTCCGGAAAGCTTTCCTTGGTTCTATGACAAGGAACAGTGGATTAAGTACCTGGACATGCTGGTTGCCAACCGCATGAACTCCTTGTACCTCTGGAACGGGCATCCGTTTGCGTCGCTGGTGAAATTGGAAGACTACCCTTTTGCGCTGGAAGTGGACGAAGAGACGTTCAGGAAAAACGAAGAGATGTTTTCTTTCCTTACGGAAGAAGCGGACAAACGCGGTATCTTCGTGATACAGATGTTTTATAATATCATCCTTTCCAAGCCTTTTGCGGAACATTACGGGTTGAAGACGCAAGACCGTAACCGTCCCATCACTCCGCTGATTGCCGACTACACCCGCAAGAGCATCGCCGCTTTCATCGAAAAATATCCGAATGTAGGGTTGCTCGTCTGCCTGGGTGAAGCGATGTGCACGGTGGAGGATGATGTGGAATGGTTTACAAAAACGATTATTCCGGGCGTGAAGGACGGATTGAAGGCATTGGGACGCACGGACGAGCCGCCCCTTCTGCTGCGTGCGCACGATACGGATTGCAAGCTGGTGATGGACGCTGCCTTGCCGCTGTACAAGAACCTCTATACGATGCACAAATATAACGGCGAGTCGCTGACTACTTACGAACCGCGCGGCCCTTGGGCGAAAATCCATACGGATTTGAGCTCGCTGGGGTCTATCCATATCAGCAACGTGCATATCCTGGCGAATCTGGAACCGTTCCGTTGGGGGTCTCCGGACTTCGTACAGAAGGCGGTGACTGCAATGCACAACGTACACGGGGCAAACGCTCTCCATCTCTATCCGCAGGCTTCTTATTGGGACTGGCCCTATACCGCCGACAAATTGCCGGAGGGCAAACGCGAGTATCAGTTGGACCGCGACTGGATTTGGTATCAGACATGGGGACGTTACGCCTGGAATTGCCATCGCGACCGTGCGGATGAGATAGATTACTGGAACCGGCAGTTGGCGAAATACTACGGTGTTTCCGACGAGGATGCCGCCAATATCCGCATCGCTTATGAGGAGAGCGGGGAGATTGCCCCGAAATTGCTCCGCCGTTTCGGTATCACGGAAGGAAACCGCCAGACATTGTTGCTGGGCATGTTCATGAGCCAGCTTGTCAATCCCTATAAATATACCATTTATCCGGGATTCTATGAAAGCTGCGGGCCGGAAGGCGAGAAACTGATTGAATATGTGGAAAAAGAATGGAAGAAGCAACCCCATACGGGCGAGATGCCTCTGGACATCATCGCCCAGGTGACAGCGCACGGGGATAAGGCGGTAGCGGCTATCGACAAGGTTTCCGCCGCCGTTACCTCCAACAAGGACGAGTTCGGCCGCTTGCGGAATGACATGCATTGTTACCGGGAATTCGCGTATGCGTTCAACCTGAAAGTGAAAGCGGCGAAACGGGTGTTGGACTATCAGTGGGGAAAAGATATCAAGAACCTGGAAGAGGCCGTTCCCCTGATGGAACAAAGCCTGGAACATTACCGCAAACTGGTGGAATTGACGGACGGGCATTATTGGTATGCCAACAGCATGCAGACCGCCCAACGCCGCATTCCCATCGGCGGGGACGACGGCAAGAACAAGACTTGGAAAGAATTGCTGGTGCATTACGAAAACGAACTGGCCAATTTCAAGGCTAACCTCGCCCTGTTGAAAGGAAAACAGAAAGAAGGCGCCGTAGCCGAAACCGCCGAGATTGCCGCCTGGGCTCCGGCGGACGTCAAGCTGGCATCGGATTATCCGACGGTGAAAATGGACGACGGCGTTTCCCTGTTCGTCGACCTTCCGGGCAAGGTGGAAGCGGTAGCCCCTGAACTGAAAGGGCTGAAAGCCTTCCGTTTCAACGGGAATGAACAAAGGGAGAAAGGTACGAGCATCGCTTTTGAGACGGAAGTTCCGGTCAAATTGCTGGTGGCTTATTTCAAGGACGACCAGAAAAAATACGCGAAAGCCCCGAAACTGGAAATCGATGCGTCCGCCAACGATTACGGCCAGGCGGAACCCGTGCTGACAAATGCGGTGCGCATCGGCGGAATGCCGTTGGCAAACGTTCACGCCTACAGCTTCCCGGCGGGCAAGCATACGTTGATGCTGCCTAAGGGGTATCTCCAGGTACTGGGATTCACCGCGGCGGACATGAAGTCCCGCAACGCCGGGCTTGCCGGAGACGAAGAAACGATGGACTGGCTCTTTTATTAATATCGGATTATTCGGATAATGAAAAGAATACTACTGACAATTTCCTGTATGGCGGCCGCCCTGTCCGTTCCTGCCCAACGTGAAGTTCCGCAGGAACGGATGGAACGGATTTATGAGGAAGTGAAAACTCCTTATAAGTACGGGCTCGCCATCGCTCCGGCGGACAACCGGCACAAGATAGACTGTCCCACCGTCTTTCGCTGGGGAGAGAAATGGCTGATGACTTATGTCGTCTACAACGGCAAAGGCGGAACGGACGGCCGCGGATACGAGACTTGGATAGCGGAAAGCGACAACCTGCTTGAGTGGCGCACATTGGGACGTGTCCTTTCTTACCGGGACGGCACATGGGACTGCAACCAGCGCGGAGGGTTTCCCGCATTGCCGGATATGGAGTGGGGCGGGAGTTATGAGCTCCAGACCTACAAAGGCCGCCACTGGATGACTTATATCGGCGGCGAGGGAACCGGTTACGAGGCTGTGAAGGCACCGCTCCATATCGGACTGGCATCGACGAAAGGGGATATCGGCGTTGCCCACGAATGGGAATCTTTGGACAAGCCCATCCTGAGCATCCATGATAAAGACGCCCAATGGTGGGAAAAGCTGACTCAATATAAGAGTACCGTTTACCGGGACAAGGACAAGACGCTGGGAGCTCCGTTCGTGATGTTCTACAATGCCGGCGGCCGCCATCCGGAAACGGGCTTGAAAGGGGAACGTGTCGGCATCGCCCTTTCCGATGATATGAAGGCCTGGCGGCGGTATCCCGGCAATCCGGTCTTCGCACACGAGGCGGACGGTACAATCACGGGAGACGCGCATATCCAGAAGATGGGAGACGTGTACGTGATGTTCTATTTCTCCGCATTCGACCCTTCGCGCAAATACAAGGCGTTCAATACGTTTGCCGCCAGTTATGATTTGGTGAACTGGACGGACTGGAAAGGGGCGGACCTGATAGTCCCTTCCAAGAATTATGACGAACTTTTCGCCCACAAGAGTTATGTGGTGAAACATGACGGAGTGGTCTATCACTTCTATTGTGCGGTAAACAATGCGGAACAACGTGGCATCGCCGTTGCCACCAGCAAACCGATGGGGCGTTCGGCGGTTCGTTTTCCGCTTCTGGAAACCAAGAGCCGCCGGCTCGTCACGGTACTGGACAAAGGCTGGAAAACCTGGATTACAGAAGCTACCCATCTGAAAGGCGGTTCCGGAATGCCTGCCCGGATGGTGGATATTCCCCACAACTGGGATGATTATTACGGATACCGCCAACTGACGCACGGGAACCTGCACGGGACCGCCATGTATGTGAAAGATTTTACCGCGGACATCCAATCCGGGAAACGTTATTTCCTCCGTTTTGAAGGAGTCGGCACGTATGCTTCCGTCCGGGTGAACGGACGTGATTTCGGACGGCATCCCGTCGGGCGCACCACGCTGACCCTGGATGTCACGGACGCGCTGAAACCGGGGACGAACCGCCTGGAAGTGAAGGCGGAACATCCGGAAATGATTGCCGATATGCCGTGGGTATGCGGCGGTTGCTCTTCGGAATGGGGATTCAGCGAAGGTTCCCAGCCGTTGGGCATCTTCCGTCCCGTCGTACTGGAAGTGACGGACGAGGTCCGCATAGAGCCTTTCGGCGTACATATCTGGAATGACGATAAGGCGGCGAACGTATTTGTCGAGACGGAAGTCAGGAACTACGGCAAGACGGCGGAGACGGTAGAGGTTGTCAACAAACTGAGCGACGCCGACGGCAAACAGGTTTTCCGCCTGGTGGAGAAAATCACCCTGGGACCGGGGGAAATGAAGACGGTCCGCCAGCAGTCGCCTGTCAAGAATCCGGTTTTGTGGGATACGGAAAATCCTTATTTGTATAAACTGGCGAGCATGGTCAAGCGTGACGCAAAGACGACGGATGAAATCTCCACCCCGTTCGGCATCCGCACCGTTAGCTGGCCGGTCAAGCGGCAAGACGGCGACCGGCGTTTTTACCTGAACGGGAAACCCGTATTCATCAATGGTGTATGCGAATACGAACATCAGTTCGGGCAGAGCCACGCCTTTAGCGGTGAGCAGGTGGCGGCGAGGGTGAAACAGATACGCGCCGCCGGTTTCAACGCTTTCCGTGATGCCCACCAGCCCCACCATCTCGATTACCAGAAGTATTGGGATAAAGAGGGAGTCTTGTGTTGGACGCAGTTCTCCGCTCATGTGTGGTACGATACGCCGGAGTTCCGCGGGAATTTCAAGGAACTGCTTCGCCGGTGGGTGAAGGAACGCCGCAATTCCCCGTCGGTAGTGATGTGGGGATTGCAGAATGAAAGTACCCTGCCCCGCGAGTTCGCGCAGGAATGCAGTGAAATCATCCGCGAGATGGACCCGACCGCACGCACCATGCGTGTCATTACCACCTGCAACGGCGGGGAGGGGACAGACTGGAACGTGATTCAGAACTGGAGCGGTACGTACGGAGGCGACATCGCCCGGTACGGCGACGAACTTTCCAGCCCCAACCAGTTGTTGAACGGGGAATACGGGGCGTGGAGAAGCATTGATTTGCATACGGAACCGGGAGAGTTCCAAGTGAACGGGGTATGGAGCGAGGACCGCATGTGCCGGTTGATGGAAACCAAAATCCGTTTGGCGGAACAGGCGAAAGACAGTGTTTGCGGGCAGTTCCAGTGGATATACAGCAGCCATGACAATCCCGGACGCCGCCAGCCGGACGAGGCGTACCGCAAGATAGACAAGGTGGGGCCTTTCAATTATAAAGGATTGGTTACTCCGTGGGAAGAGCCGCTGGACGTATATTATATGTATCGCGCCAACTATGTTCCGGCTGCCAAAGACCCGATGGTCTATCTGGTGTCTCATACGTGGAACCGCCGTTTTGAAAAAGGACGTCGCCGCGCCACTGTGGAAGCTTACAGCAATTGCGATTCCGTGTTGCTCTATAATGACATGGGAGACGGGAAAACCACATTTCTCGGACGTAAGAAGAACAATGGAAGGGGCACTCATTTTACATGGGAAAACAGGGATATCCGCTACAATGTGCTCCGTGCCGTGGGATATTACAAAGGTAAACCGATGGCGGAAGATTTGATTGTGCTCGATGGGCTGGAGCAGGCTCCCGGTTTCGAGCTTCTTTACCGGGACGTGAAACCGGTGTTGAAAGGGGAGCCGGGATACAACTACCTGTATCGTCTCAACTGCGGAGGGGATGATTATACGGACAGCTTCGGTCAAGTGTGGCTACAGGATGACACCTGCTATTCCCGTTCATGGGCGGAGGATTTCAAAGGCCTGAACCCGTATCTTGCGAGCCAGCGTACGACGGGCGACCCGATTCGCGGCACTCGCGACTGGAAGCTGTTCCAGTGTTTCCGTTTCGGACGGCATCGGCTGGAGTACCGTTTCCCCGTGGCGGACGGGACTTACCGCATTGAGCTGTATTTCACAGAGCCGTGGCACGGCACGGGAGGAAGTGCTTTTACCGATTGTGAGGGATTGCGCATATTCGATGTCGCCGTGAATGATTCCGTCGTGCTGGACGATTTGGATATCTGGGCTGAAAGCGGACACGACGGTGTATGCAAGAAAGTCGTATATGCTACTGTGAAAGGGGGAGTGCTGAGAGTGCATTTCCCGGAAGTAAAAGCGGGACAAGCCCTGATTTCGGGCATCGCCGTCGCTTCTGCGGACATGGGATTGAAACCGGCGGTGTTCCCTGCCTCCGGCTGGAGCTGGGAAACCGCCGGCAAGGAGCTGGAGGAGAAAACGAAAGCGGAGTCGCTTCCTGAAGACAAGAATGCCCGTAAGAGTGTGTCATACGAAGCGGAAGACGCTGTCCTGAAAGGCAGGTACGAAAAGAAGGAACATCGCAAACAGGTAGGGGTGTTCTTCGGCAAAGGAAAAGAAAACCGCATTGAATGGAACATCTCTACGGGGCTGGCGCAAGTGTACGCGCTCCGTTTCAAATATATCAATGTGACGGGAAAGCCGATGCCTGTGCTGATGAGGTTCATTGACGCCAAAGGGGTTGTCCTGAAAGAGGATGTCCTGACTTTCCCGGACACGCCGGATAAGTGGAAAATGGTAAGTACCACTACCGGGACGTTTATCAACGCCGGGCATTATAAGGTGGTGCTTTCGGCGGAAAATACGGAAGGGTTGGCATTGGATGCGTTGGATGTCCAGTAATTCCTCTTCACCGGACGGGGGAGTGTGTCGAAACTAAGATGAACGCCCGGAACAGTTACAGATTCTAACTGATAAACATAAAAATAGCCGTATCATTACTCAAAATGAAGTGTACCCCAAAAGTTAGACACAAAACTTTTGGGGTGCATTATGTATAGACATCACAATTTTGAAGAACGTTTACATGTAGTAAGTCGGCTCCTTTCTGGCGAACCAATGAAATCAGTCTGCGGAACTCTTTCACTTGACATAGATATGGTTAAGCAATGGTATCTCTGTTATAAGACATATGGAGAAGAAGGATTAAGAGGCACTGGGTCATATCATTATTCAGCAAAAGAAAAGGCAAAGATAGTAAAAGAATATGCAGAAAAAGATATAACTTTACACGACTTATGTCTCCGCTATAATTTGAATCGATCCACAGTCAAGTGTTGGATAAGGAAAGTCCGTGAGGGCTTATCGCTTGAGAACAAGCGACGGGGACGTCCACCCAAAAAACTCACAATGGCAAGACCGATGAAGAAAGAACCACAGACAGAACTTGAAAAGCTTCAGGCGGAGAACCTCCGTCTGAGAGCAGAGAACGCCCTGCTAAAAAAAAGTGAAGGCCTTAGTCGAGAAACAGGAAGCCCGAGCACTGCTCAATGGACAGAAGCCATCGAGGGACTAAGGTCTGTATATCCACTTGACTTATTATTAAAGTTAAGAAAGATGGCCCGTTCAGTGTTTTATTACCTCTTAAACATCTGAATAGTAAAGACAAATATGAGAATGAAAGAAAATCTATCAGATTAATCTTCCATGAGCATAAGGGGCGTTATGGCTATAGGCGTGTGACCGCTGAGATGCGTAACAGGGGTTATGAAATCAATCATAAGACCGTGCAGCGACTTATGAATGAGATGGGATTACAGTGTAAGATCCGCAAGGTCAGATATCGCTCGTATAAGGGTGAAGTCGGAAAGATAGCGCCCAATATCATTGAACGGAACTTTATTGCTACAGCGCCTAACCGTAAATGGGCTACCGATGTGACACAGATAAACGTGGGTGCGGTCAAACTGTATCTATCCCCCATAGTGGATATGTTCAATGGTGAGATTGTCTCATACAATATCTCTACAAGTCCCAATTTGGAGCAAATCTATGACATGCTGGACAAGGCTTTTGCCAAGTATGATTGTCTTGATGGCCTCATACTCCATTCCGATCAAGGCTGGCAGTATCAGCATTATGGCTATCGTAAACGTTTGGAAGAACATCATATAATTCAAAGCATGTCGCGTGAGGGAAACTGTTTGGACAATGCTGTCGCCGAGAATTTCTTTGGAATTATGAAATCTGAATTGCTTTACGCAGAGAAGTTCGAAACACCGGAAGCCTTCATGAAGGCTTTGGAAGAATAGACAGTAGTTATGGTTATATTACAAAAAAATGTATCCAAGGTATTTATTTGCATTTGAACAATGACTTCACTTGCTAAAAAAATGATAACGACTTCAAGTGCACAATATAATGTAAAATATTATATATCAATTGATTATATTTTTACTTGAATTAGAGTAAAAGAAAAAGCAAAAAGAGTAAATATATAAATATTTAATAATATTAATTTTGTGATAATTTTAAATCAAACTTTTACAAAGCTGTTTAAAATCAGATAAGCACATGTATAATTAATGCCTGCTGTATAAACAATATAACCTTAATTAATTATTTTTTATTATGAAAAGAAAAGCATCACTGTTTTCTAAGGAATGGATTTTATGTTGTGCTTTTTGCACATTGACAAGCACCAGTATGTTTGCGGGACTTGTGGATAGTAATGTTCTTCTCGGTGTCGATGCGGTACGGATAGTGGCACAAAATGGTAAGACTGTGCGAGGAGTGGTGAAAGACAATTTAGGTCCCATTGCAGGGGCTAATATCTTAGTGAAGGGAACAAGCAACGGTGTAATAACCGATGTGGATGGTAATTTCGTATTGACCAACGTTCCGGAGAATGCTGTACTACAGATATCTTTTATCGGTTACGTACCCCGCGAGGTTAAGGTTGCTGGCAAGTCATCTTTTGATATCTTTTTGAGTGAAGACTCCAAAGCGTTGGACGAGGTGGTCGTTGTAGGTTATGGTTCTCAAAAGAAGGTGAACCTGACAGGGGCTATCGGTCAAATTGATTCTAAAGTATTGGAGTCGCGTCCCATCACAAGCACCACGAGTGCCTTGCAAGGAACAATCCCCAATTTGCAAATTACAAATACCAGTGGTGAGCCGGGACAGAGTGCATCACTGAATATACGCGGTACCACTTCCATCAATGGCGGTAGCCCGTTGGTACTAGTAGATGGCGTAGAGATGAGTCTCGACTTGGTAAACCCCAACGACATTGCGAATGTCACGGTGTTGAAGGATGCTGCAGCCTCTGCCATCTATGGTGTACGTGCTGCATTCGGCGTGATATTGGTGACGACCAAATCACCCAATAAAGCCGAGAAAGTAACTGTGAGTTATAGCGGAAATTTCTCTTTTGCCAAGCCTTCCATCATGCCGGAGTTCGTCACTAGCCAGTCGCAGTATGCTGAATGGATGAATGAAGCTTGCGTGAACGGTAGTGTGGCAACCAAGTTCAAGACGGAGACAATTGGGAAGATGAAGGCTTACGAAGCTGATCCCCGAAATAACCCCGAGTATGAAGTTATCGACGGTACATTGTATTATTATGGATACTCCGATTTCAAGGAGCTGATGGTGAAGAATGTCACACCAACACAACGCCATAATCTGAACATTTCCGGTGGAAATGAGAAGACCCGTTTCTATACTTCCGTCGGTTATTTGAACCAAGACGGCCTTTATAAAGTGGGTGATGACAATTACAAGCAACTGAACACACGCCTCAATGTAGAAAACCAAACGACTAAATGGTTGAAACTGGGATTCAAGGCGTTGTATAATTACAGTACTAAAGACAAGCCTTTCACTTACGACAGTAAAGATGTATGGAAGCGTGTAGTCTATTCAACTCCTACGGAGTTCATCTCTGCTTGGCAAAAAGATATTCGTTATCCGGAGTTAGACAAATTCGAGGGTTTGTATATGGAAAACAATGCTTATGCGTTGCTAAAGGATGGAGGAAGAAATAAATACGACGAACATGATATATGGCTGACCGCTAGTGCTGACCTTAACTTCCTAAAAGGATGGAACGCGCATGTGGATTTCAATTACAATCTGAATTACCAAAAAGCTTCAGAACATTCTAAGCCCATCAAGTTCTTCGACAGCTCTTTCAACGAAACCTATGGCCGCACAAGTACTAACTACTATAAGATGACTAATTACAATACCAGTTATTACTCGTTCAATGTATATACGGATTATGAAAATACGTTTGCCGAAAAGCATTACCTGAAGGCGATGATTGGGTTCAACCAAGAACTGACTAAGTATTCCACTTTCAGTGGACAGCGTAATGATATCCTGAACGAGAACCTGCCTTCTTTGAGTTTGGGCTCGGGTACGCATACCGTGGCTCAAGATGGTTATGAATGGGCCTTGCGTGGTGCTTTCTTCCGATTGAACTACATTTATAATGACCGTTACTTATTCGAACTGAACGGACGTTACGACGGTACCTCGCGTTTCCCGTCCGATAACCGTTTCGTGTTTCTGCCTTCATTCTCGGGTGCATGGCGCATCAGTGAAGAATCTTTCATGAAAGATACCCGTTCTTGGCTGGATAACTTGAAGTTACGTGCTACATATGGTATTCTGGGTAACCAGATGATTTCATCGAGTGACTGGAGCGGAAACACCAAATACTATCCTTATATTCCTTTCATGAGTAACGGTACTTCCCAATACTGGCTTTTCGGCGATGAATATGCAACAACCATCAATCCCGGTAACTTGGTAAGTTCGGATCTGACTTGGGAAAAGGTGACAACGGTCAATGTCGGATTGGATGCTTCTTTCTTCAAGCAACGCCTCAATATAAGTTACGACTACTACGTGCGTACCACATCAGATATGTTGATTAAAGCTACTTATCCTGACGTGCTGGGAACTACCGCTCCTCCAGCCAATTCGGCAGAGCTGAAGACTCGCGGCTGGGAACTTTCTATCAATTGGAAAGACCGTATAGGAAAAGATTTCGGCTATGAACTGGGGTTTGTGCTCTCTGACTCCCAAGCTGAAATAACCAAGTACAACAACCCAACGGGCGATATCAGTACCTATTATGTAGGGCATAAGATAGGCGAGATGTGGGGATATGAAACAGAAGGATTGTTTCAAAGCGATGAGGAAGCAGCTTCTTGGTATGATCAAAGCGACATTAAAAACGTCACATGGGAGGCCGGTGACATTAAGTTCAAGAACCAGAACGGTGACGAGAAGATTGATGACGGCAATGGAACTTTGGACAACCATGGTGACATGGTAATCATTGGCAATACGACTCCCCGTTACCAATATGGTATTACTGCCAATTTGACTTACAAGGATTTCTATCTGAATCTCTTCATGCAAGGAGTGGGTAAGCGTGACTTCTGGCCCAGTGATGAGTCTTTCTGGCCAGCAGCCACCCAATATTACAATGCACAGAAATGGCATGTAGAGGATTCGTGGACACTGGAGAATCCCAATGCCTATTTCCCCATTGCACGTGCCACCGATTCACGCAACAGAGGAGTGAAGACAGACCGATACTTACAGGACGCATCTTATCTGCGAATGAAAAATGTAACATTCGGGTGGAACCTGCCCAAGCAATGGATTAACAAGCTGTATCTGGCCAATGCTTCCATATATGTCAGCGGCGAGAACCTGTTCGAATTCACCAAAATCAAGGGTCCGTATGACCCTGAAGCTGCCCGTGGAAACGGAACAATGCTCTATCCTTTCATGAGAACTTATTCGTTTGGTATCAATCTAACCTTTTAAACCATAGTGGAAAATGAAAAATTTTAGCTTTATACAAAAATATTCACTGTTGAGTACGATTGTTTTGTCGGTATCAGCCTGTAATGATTCTTTTTTGGATCGTACACCGACCAATGACCTGAATGACGAGGCCTATTGGAATACCTCTTCCGACTTGGAAGCTTATACAAACGGCATTTACAACGAAGCCGCAAGCAACGGCACCTATAAATTCATGGTGGGATTCCATAGCGACGCCTATTCAGTGAAGGTAGTGGGACCTTACAGTATGGAAGCCATGTCGGACAATTTTGCCACCATGGATGCATCTCAGACTTGGGCCAGTGCAGTTGCGGCAGGTATTGAGAACCAGCCGAGTGGCAATCCCAACTATGGCAGTTGGTCTTGGACCTTACTACGCCGTATCAATGTGTTTCTGGCCAATTACGAGCGGGCGACGGGGGTTACGGAGATTGTGAGGAATCGTTATGCCGGCGAGGCACTTTTCTTCCGTGCCTGGTTCTACCTCTACATGGTGCAGACCTACGGAGATGTTCCTCTGATTATCAAACCACTGGAAACCAACTCCGAAGAACTTTATGGAGCACGTACTCCACGTAAAGAGGTAATGCAGCAAGTACTGACCGACATTAATGCCGCCTGTTCCTACCTACCGGAAGAAAACTGGGGCGAGAACCGCTTGACAAAGGCGGCTGCATTAGCTTTAAAAGCCCGTATCAGCTTGTATGAAGGTACTTACCGCAAGTATCACAATTTGGGTGATGAAACCGAGTTCCTAAATGCTTGCGTGAGTGCGTGTGAGGAGCTGATGGGCATGGGATACAGTATTTACAATACCGGAAATCCTCAAAGCGATTATACCGCCTTGTTTACTACGGATGATTTATCTACCAACAGTGAAGTGATATTCTACCGTAAGTATGCCGAGGGCTTGAAGAGGCACCGTATGTGCGGTTATACGGTCAACCTGAGAAATGGCGGGACAAAAGACTTTGTGGATGATTTTCTCTGCATTGACCATGACGGAGTGGCGCGACCGGTGGCATTGAGCTTGGATTACAGCAACGATACGCCTGAACAGGAATTTGCCAACCGAGACCCGCGTCTGGGACAGACCTTCCTGGCACCGGGAAACGATGCCGCAAAGGCTTTATTCATAGATGCCGCTAATGCCAACCGTACTTTTCCACGTATCGGCAATATGGAAGGATGGCCTACATTGACCGGTTACCATGCCATCAAATACTACATTCGTGAACAAGACAAAAAGGGCTTTAATGCCGAGACGCAAGACTATCCTCTATTCCGCTATGCCGAAGTGCTGCTGAACTATGCCGAGGCGAAGGCTGAACTAGGACAGTGCGACCAAGCTATACTCGACAAGACCATCAACCTGCTACGTGACCGTGCCGGTATGCCCCACTTAAATGCCAATCCGGAGATGGACCCCAAATATGCGAATTATGGTATTTCATCTTTGTTGGTTGAGATTCGCCGTGAACGTCGCGTCGAGCTTAGCTTCGAATATCTGCGTTATCAGGATTTGATGCGTTGGGCATGGGGTGAGAAACTGAAAGAGCGGGTACTGGGTATGCGTCTAGAAGATGCCGATTTCAATGATGCCCGTTACGAAGGTGGCATTACGAAAGGTGGTTCGGCAGATGCTGGACAGAACCCCGTGTATGTTTTCAAGGCTTCAGACGGAAAGCAGTACATCGATGCTTATGAGAACACGAATTATGCGACTGCTCGCCGTTCATTCGATCCCAAGAAAGACTACCTTCGCCCCCTTCCGTCTTCTGCTATCAGCAAGAACACGAATCTTGAACAAAATTACGGCTGGACTACAGGACTTGCCGATGACAAGTGATGCTTGCATATACCCTGCCGGGATTTCGCAGGTTCTTCCCTTATGGGATACCCTTCGGACCCGTGCAGGGTTTCGCATATAATAAAATGACAACATTCATCTCCCATAAACTTGAATTGATAAATGAACAGACATTATTTTTGGAGCACTTCGCTACTGGCTGCCACCGGAACAATGGCATCCAATTTACAGACGTTGGCACAGCAACAGCCACACATTATCTTAATCATGTCCGACCAGCATCGTGGCGACGCCATGCATTGCATGGGGAATCCCTCTGTGATAACCCCGAATATGGATGCTCTGGCAGCAGAAGGTACCTTATTTATGAATGCCTATTCCTCGACACCGAGCAGCACACCCGCACGCGCGGGATTGTTGACAGGACTCTCTCCGTGGCATCACGGTATGTTAGGGTATGGCCGGATAGGTAGCGATTATCGTTACGAGATGCCGCAGATGTTACGCGATTTGGGCTACTATACTTTCGGCATCGGAAAGATGCACTGGTTTCCGCAAAAGGCGCTTCATGGTTTTCACGGCACTTTGGTCGATGAAAGCGGTCGGGTGGAGAGTTCAGATTTCATCAGTGATTACCGGCTGTGGTTCCAGATACATGCCCCTGGCCTGAATCCGGATTCCACGGGTATCGGTTGGAATGCACACGGAGCTACCCTCTACAAACTACCGGAGGCGCTGCACCCCACCGCTTGGACCGGTGAAACTGCCTGTGAATTGATTCGTAATTACAAGAAAGGCAATGGGAAGCCCCTATTCTTGAAAGTTTCTTTTGCGCGGCCACACAGTCCTTACGATCCATCTCGGCGTTTGATGGGCTTATACAAGGGCAGGGATGTACCTGCGCCCTACGTAGGTGAATGGTGCAAGGATAAAGATTATGCCACCTATCGAGATGCCGCCAACGCCGATTCGGACGCAGCATTCGGAAATTTCGGTGATGAATATGCCAAAAATTCGCGTCGCCATTATTATGCCAACATAACTTTTGTGGACGAAGAAATTGGCAAGGTGATACAAACACTGAAAGAACAAGGCATGTACGACAATGCACTGATTTGTTATATTTCGGATCATGGTGACATGCTGGGTGACCATTATCATTGGCGCAAGACGTATCCTTATGAAGGTTCAGTACATGTGCCATGTATAGTGAAGTGGCCTGCCGGCTACGCTTTCGAGAAGGGGAGCAAGCGGCAGGAACCGGTGGAGTTGCGCGACCTGTTGCCCACATTCATTGATATGGCTGGCGGTACGGTTCCCAATGATATGGACGGACAGTCTTTGGCAGATTTGATGAAAGATGGTGTCGCGAATTGGCGCAAATACATCGATCTGGAACATGCCACCTGCTACAGCGCAGACAATTATTGGTGTGCATTGACAGACGGAAAGATAAAGTATATCTGGCGTTTCCATACAGGCGAGGAAGAACTGTTCGATTTGACAAAAGATCCTCATGAGTTACGCAATGTAGCGGATGAAAAGAAATATCGTTCACAACTCCTTACCATGCGTGAGGTTATGGTAAAACATTTATCTGAGCGGGGTGAAGAATTCGTGAAGGACGGTCAACTTCAGGTTTTGAAGCGCACGGTGCTTTACAGTCCCTTCTTCCCAGACAACCTCCCCATAGATACGGGTATTTGAGGCCTATAGTCTTTCATTTATGCCAATGAAATCGACATGCTAAGTGTGGCAGTGTTTGGGAGGTACTGGAAAATAGTAATATGAGCACAACCTATTGGACGCTTTTGTCGTTCACAACATAAGCGTCCGCACGCTATAGGGCGAATGCAAAAACTATTTATTTTGTGGTAATCATGACGCTGCAGAAGACGCTGTGGTACTCTACTCGTTCTTCGGTTGCTGTAAATCTGCCGGTGTAGACTTCCGTACATGGCTGTTCTACTTTCTCATATCCATGATTATGACTACTCAACAGACTTGGCGGAACTACTACCGGATAATCTGAAAGCTTCCAATAGGTTTTAAATGCCAACCTTTCAAATGCAATGTTGTCCTTACTTGGAGGACTTAAATCACCCATCAACGCATTTTTTACCTATTTGAGCGACTTAAATGGACAGAGTGCTACATCTTCATTTAGACTGCTTCGGGGAGTTTACCGAATACTTACTTTACAACAGCTTTTGGTAGTTTTTCCAATGGCAGGCATCCAAGCTATGGGCTTTCCTTCAAACTGGAAAGACGAACCTTTGTGGCTTGGTTCCAAGGAGATTTAATCAGTTCTCCTGTCTCTTTTCAGAGTATGATATTTAGGTATGATTCCTTACCGGATGTTATAATCTAGGTAGTTACGGCATATACCCCGGCCTGCAGATTGTCTTTTCGTCCTATCTTTGGGGTATGAAAACATTTTATATGATTCTCCTTTTGTCATGTTGTGCGTTTCATGTCGGTGCGCAGTTCCATGATATTTTAAATGACAGGTTTACGTACATGGTGAATAGTGTATCGGATAGTGCGGAAACAGAAAACGGTAACAAAAAAGCTACTCCCTCGGTAAACCCGGATAGGCAGCTTGAGAAAATACGTGCCTTATGGATAGACAGGTATCTGAGCGTATTCTATCCGTTGGATAAGATGGTGGTCAACTCACCTTTTGGTATTCGCAAAGAACCGTTTACGGGAAAGAAGCGGCAGCATAACGGTGTGGACTTGCAGGCTAAAAATGAACGGGTATATGCCATGATGGCGGGTGAAGGTGGTAAAGGTTTCTACAAGTAAGAGTGCCGGAAAATACGTCACCATCTACCACGGAGGATACATGATTAGTTATTGCCATTTATCTAAGGTACTAGTAAAAGAAAGAATGAAAGTCATGCCCGGCGAAATCGGGGGTCTATATTTCAACCTAAAAGTAATATATCTACAAGTTTTTGACACCGTGTAATGTTCCGTATTAATGACTACTCTATTAATCCTAAAATCCAATTGATCCAAGAAATTATAGTTGATGCTCTTCGTTTATATGTTTGATCTGAATCAATATTATATAGTTTAGCATTTTTCATTATTTCAACCACTTCATCTTTTGTTGGGACATTCCCTTTATCAAAATATAGCTTCAGAGTGTTTTGAAATACAGTATGTGATAGTATAAGTTTCACAAATTCTAATTGCCGTTCTACAATGGGCAAATTAAATATACGAAAACCATCTTGAGTTAAAGTACATCCGATTTGTTGATTCTCTCGAATAGTCTCTATGAGACCTAAATACTTTGCCGCATTTGAATAGTAGTCAGTTTGCCTATGGTCAAAGTCATAATTTCGAGTAATATCATCCTTACTGATAAATCCTCTTTGTTTCAATAATTCACAAAGATTAATTACACGCTCAAAACTATCAGCTTGAGGAAATGGCAGTTCAGGTTCTATGACAACCTGAATATCGTTCAAAATATTTTGTATATTCTCTATATTAATTGTTCCTTCTTGAACTGCATATTTTTTATGCTGTAGTAAGCGGATAGAATTATATAAGTTAGGTGTAGTAAATTCATATTCCCTCAAATGGAAAATTCCATTTGAGTATGTAAGAAAGATTGGACGAACACGTTTCGTGATCCTATTACTCCATAGCCTATATGGATAATATAATTGTCTGATCAAAAAATCATCAGAAATATAATTCTTTGCTTCAATCAAGTTTAGGGAATTATCTCCTTCATACCCTCCATCTATTTCTATTTGTGAATTCTCTACATTTATTTTGAAACTATTTTTCCCTGAATTAATTGTAAAATCAAACAAAGAAGAACTCATTCGTCCACAAACTGTAGGTAACAAATTTTCTTCACCTGTAAAGTCATGCAGTATCTTAGATACAAAAGTACAGTTTATTGCAATTGATTCACTTGTAATATCTTTATAATCTATACTTTCCAAAAAAGTTGGAAAGTCAATAGTGGTTATCCCTACATCTTCTTTGTTAAAATCACAAAAAGTTTCAAATGTGCCAATTTCATATGTACCTCTGGATGTAGGTAAAATTGACAACTTATGATCAATAAACAATTTAGGAAGTTGAGAACGATGATCAAACTTTGTCATTAAGCGAGCTTCCCGAAACTGGTTGATATCTATTGAAGATATTGATACTCGCTCGTTATTTGCAAGTCTATCTAAGATACGATACTTCTCGAATATTTTCTCCCATGCTATATCGTTTTTAGATTTACTCATAATTGCTAATTAAAAATTCATCTACTTGTCCTCTCTTAGAAGAATCAGAGTTTACAGCACGATTTGCATGCACTATATGAATATTATAATCGGAATAAATTTCTTTTATGAAATTAGAGGCTGAATTTGATAAAAGAAATTTAATACCGTTATCATTCAATCTGTTACAAATATCTCTTAGTCTAAGTTGATCTCTCTCATTCCATCCACCTTGCACGTATCCTGTAAAATTAGAACTTTCAGAGATAGGATGATACGGTGGATCTAAATACACAAATGAGTTTGTTGGTATATCTCTTAGAATTGCCTCATAATCTCCATTTGATATTTGAATTTGGGCAGAATTTAAATATTTGCTTACAGCTTTAATTACAGGTTCGTTAATTATATTAGGATTTTTATATTTTCCAAATGGAGAATTAAATTCTCCAGCATTATTAACCCTATATAATCCATTATAGCAAGTTTTATTGAGATATATAATTCGTGAAGCTCTTTCAATATTTGTAAGATTATTAAAAAAAGGCTGCCTATCTATGGCTCGAATTTCATAAAAATATTCTGATGTATTTTTATGTTTTTTCAAATCTTCAATAAGTTCATTTGGATTATCTCTTATGACTATATAAACATTGATCAGTTCTTCATTATAATCATTTATAACAGCTCGTTTAGGTTGTAAATCGAAAAGTAAAGCTCCTCCTCCTATGAATGGTTCATAGTAGGGACGATTCGCTACCCCCTTGGGTAACATCTTTTTAATTTCTGGTATAAGTTGTCTTTTTCCTCCAACCCATTTCAGAAATGGAACTACAAGTTTATTTTTAGCCATTTTATACAAAATCTATTATATCAAGTGCAAAGATACCATTTTTACCGATTTGTGCTATATAAATAAACAACAAATTGAGAATCTTGATTTTAATGGATTGATATACAGCTAATTATTCATCTATTCCTCCTTAAATCCCCCTATCTTTCCTTTGCGACTACATAGGTCGGTGTATGTTCTGCCGCAGCTTGTCGATACTAAGAACCAATTTCGTTCCGTCCGTCGGGTCTTTCAGCACTTGAACCCCAGCCTTTTCGGTCTTGAATTTCTGCTTGTGTCCCTCCGAATAGAGTTCTCCTGCGTATTCCAACGGCTTGCCCTTGTTACTGCCGAAAAGAGAACCGACGCTCTCGGCTATGTTGGCGGCTGCGGTGGTTACCGCCCCTTTCTATATATTCTCTTGCACCGTTTGGCTTCGAGGTGGCATTTCGTTGGCTCTGCCCCATATAGAAACAAAGCGTAACAAACGCTGTTTCAGCTAATTCGCTACGCTTTGCTCAAATTTGCAATTCTGCTATGTGTTTATTTTGATTCGACCGCCTTTGTTTCTATCATTAACAATCGATAATTCTGAAAAGAAAAAGGGTACAAAATAGTTTCCCGGCCGTCTTCCCGGTATGAAGAAGACTGGAAAAATGAAAATATACGCTTTAGTGTTCGGAGCGCTGGCGGTTTATGCCGCATCGGCGCAGACAGCCCGTGATTGGGAAAACCATCATGTCCTCCAGATTAACCGCGAGCCGGCGAGGGCCGCTTTCACGCCTTATTCCGTACGGAAGGGCGACTGCTCCCTGAGCCTGGACGGGACTTGGAAGTTCCGGTGGACGCCCGTGCCGGAGGAAAGAATCCCGGATTTTTACCGGACGGATTTTGACGACGGAGGCTGGACGGATTTCGAGGTTCCCGCCAATTGGGAAATAAACGGGTACGGTACGCCGATTTATGTGTCGGCGGGTTATCCGTTCAAGATAGACCCTCCCAGGGTGACGGGAGAGCCGAAAGCCGGTTATACGACGTACAAGGAACGGAATCCGGTGGGGCAATACCGCCGCACGTTCGTTTTGCCGGCGGGATGGGAGGCGGAAGGACAGACTTTCTTGCGTTTCGAGGGGGTGATGAGTGCCTTTTACGTCTGGATAAACGGCGAGCGGGTGGGATACAGCCAAGGCAGCATGGAGGCGAGTGAATTCAATGTCACCCGTTACCTGCAACCCGGAGAGAACCGGGTCGCGCTGGAAGTCTACCGGTACAGCGACGGCTCTTATCTGGAAGACCAGGATTTCTGGCGTTTCGGGGGGATTCACCGCAGCATTCACCTGATACATACGCCGGATATCCGTATCCGTGATTATACGGTGCGTACCCTTCCTGCACAGGCCGGAGATTACCGGGATTTTGTTTTGCAGGTAGACCCGCAATTCAACGTGTACAGGGGGATGACAGGTAAGGGATATAGCTTGCGGGGAACCTTGAAGGATGCTTCCGGTAAGGAAATCGCCGTGCTGAAGGGGGATGTGGAAGAGATTCTTGATTTGGAACACAAGGCGGCCCGGATGAACGAATGGTATCCGCAACGCGGTCCGCGGAAAATGGGACGCATGTCTGTGACCGTGAAATCGCCGGTGAAATGGACGGCGGAGACGCCTTATTTGTACAAACTTCATCTGGCGTTGCAAGATGCCGGAGGGAAAACCGTCGAACAGGTGGAACAGTCCGTGGGTTTCCGCTCCGTGGAGATTAAAGGAGGGCAATTGCTGGTTAACGGCAGCCCGATTCGTTTTCGCGGGGTGAACCGGCACGAGCACGACCCCCGGACGGCACGTGTCGTCAGCGAGGAACGGATGCTTCAAGACATCCTGCTGATGAAACGGGCGAATATCAACGCCGTGCGTACCAGCCATTATCCGAACGTGAGCCGCTGGTATGAATTGTGCGACAGCCTGGGACTGTATGTGATGGACGAGGCGAATATCGAGGAACACGGGCTTCGCGGCACGCTGGCGAGCACTCCCGACTGGCATGCCGCATTCATGGACCGTGCGGTACGCATGGCGGAACGCGATAAGAACTATCCTTGCATCGTTATCTGGAGTATGGGGAATGAGAGCGGTTACGGACCGAATTTCGCCGCTATCTCTGCCTGGTTGCATGACTTTGACCCGACCCGTCCCGTTCATTACGAAGGGGCGCAGGGAACGGACGGCAATCCCGACCCGGAAACGGTGGACGTAATCAGCCGCTTTTATACACGTGTCAAACAGGAATACCTGAATCCGGGCATCGCCGGGGGAGAAGATAAAGAGCGCGCCGAGAACGCGCGTTGGGAAAGGTTGCTGGAAATCGCGGAACGCGCCGGCGACGACCGTCCGGTGATGACGAGCGAATATGCCCATTCCATGGGAAACGCATTGGGCAATTTCAAGGAATACTGGGACGAGATATACAGCCATCCCCGTATGCTGGGCGGTTTTATCTGGGACTGGGTGGACCAGGGAATTTACAAGACATTGCCCGACGGCCGCACAATGGTGGCTTACGGAGGCGATTTCGGCGACAAGCCGAACCTGAAAGCTTTCTGCTTCAACGGTTTGCTGATGAGCGGCCGCGAGACTACTCCCAAGTACTGGGAGGTGAAGAAGGTATATGCGCCGGTCGGGCTGGAGATGGAAGACGGCAGGCTGAAAATAACCAACCGGAACCATCATACCGGCATGTCGCAGTACCGTTGTTTATGGACGGTGTCCGTTGACGGAAAGCCGGAAGAAGAGGGTGAGCTCGCCTTGCCGGAGATAGCTCCGGGCAAGAGCAGGACAATCGGCTTGCCCGCTTTCCCGTCATTGGAAGCTAACCTTTCTTTGAAGGGAAAAAACGGAAAAAGAACAGTGGGGACTGCTGCCGATTGCCGGCTGAAAGTGAGTGTTGTCCTGCGTTCGGATACTCCTTGGGCAAAAGCCGGGCACGAGGTGGCGTGGGAACAGTTCTGTTTGCAGGAAGGGGATTTGGCGCCTTCCGGTTTAGTCAATAAAGGGACATTGGAGATAGAGGAGAACGAGGAAACCCTCTCCGTCTCCGGGCGCGGTTTTTCTGTCCGGTGGAAGAAAAAGACAGCCGAAGGCATGGTTTCACTGGTGTATGGAGGAAGAGAAATGCTGGCGGACCCGGAAGACTTTCCCGTCCAACCCCTGACACAGGTTTTCCGCGCTCCGACGGACAATGATAAGAGTTTCGGAAACTGGCTGGCTAAAGATTGGAAATCGCACGGGATGGACACCCCGCGGATTTGTCCCGAATCTTTCAGTCATGAAGTGCGCAAGGATGGAGCGGTAATCGTCCGGACCCGGACAAGCAATCTATATAAGGAAGGAAAAGTGGTGACGGTTGCCGTTTACACGGTTACCGCGGACGGAACGATAGACTTGGAAACGACTTTCCTCCTGCAGGGAGAACTTCCGGAGCTGCCCCGTCTGGGAATTGCGTTCTGCCTGGCGCCCGCTTACCGTACGTTTACCTGGTACGGCAGAGGACCGCAGGAGAATTACCCCGACAGGAAGACATCCGCCGCCGTGGGGCTCTGGAAAGGAACGGTAGCGGAACAGTATGTGCATTACCCGCGCCCGCAAGACAGCGGGAACAAGGAAGAGGTCCGCTACCTCATGCTGACGGACAAGCGGGGCAAAGGGATTCGTGTCGATGCGGTAGGGAACGTGTTTTCCGCATCCGCCCTGCATTATACCGCCGGGGATTTGTACAACGAGACGCACGACTGTGATTTGAAGCCGCGCGCGGAAGTCGTCCTGAGCATGGACGCCGCCGTACTCGGATTGGGGAACAGCAGTTGCGGGCCGGGCGTGTTGAAGAAATATGCGATTGAGAAAAAAGAGCATACCCTTCACATACGTATAAGTGGCAGGTAACGGAATGGAAATGAATATGACAGATGACACAATAATAAAAGTAACAATGAAAAAAGTAACCGCATTATTATCGACTTTAGCGTTGGCAACCGCCTTGAACGCCCAGGATTTCCCGCAGACGGAACGGCAATATCTTTCAGGCCGCGGATGCGACGATATGGTAGAATGGGATTTCTTCTGTACCGGTGGACGCAACTCCGGCAAATGGACGAAAATCGGCGTTCCTTCCTGTTGGGAGTTACAGGGTTTCGGCACTTACCAGTATGGAATCACTTTCTACGGCAAACCGTTTCCGGAAGGCGTTGCAGATGAAAAGGGCATGTATAAGTATGAATTTGAAGTTCCCGAAAGGTTTCGCGGCAAGCAGGTGAACCTTGTGTTCGAGGCTTCCATGACGGATACGGAAGTAAAGGTGAACGGGCGTAAGGCAGGCACGAAACATGAAGGAGCTTTCTACCGTTTTTCATACAATATCACGGATTTCCTGAAATACGGCAAAAAGAACTTGCTGGAAGTGACGGTAGCCAAGGAAAGCGGGAATGCGAGCGTGAACCTTGCCGAACGCCGTGCGGATTATTGGAACTTCGGAGGTATCTTCCGTCCGGTGTTTCTGGAGGTGAAACCCGCCGTCAATCTGCGGCATGTCGCTATCGACGCGCGGATGGACGGTTCTTTCCTGGCAAACTGCCATACGAACATTTCCAATGAAGGCATGAGCATCCGTGCAGAGATTCGGGACGGCAAAGGTAAAAAACTCGCTGAAACGACTGTTCCGGTAAAGGCAGGCGGGGATTGGACTTCCTTGCGGATGAACGTTTCCGACCCGGCTTTATGGACGGCTGAAACGCCGAATCTTTACAAGGCATATTTCTCCTTGCTGGACAAAAACGGCAAGGTGCTGCACCGTGAAACCGAGAAGTTCGGTTTCCGTACCATTGAAGTGCGCCGGAGCGACGGGCTTTACATAAACGGGGTGCGCATCAACGTGCGCGGCGTCAACCGCCACAGTTTCCGCCCTGAAAGCGGCCGTACTTTGAGCAAGGCGAAAAATATTGAGGACGTCCTCCTGATAAAGAGCATGAACATGAATTCCGTCCGCCTGAGCCATTATCCTGCCGACCCGGAATTTCTGGAGGCTTGCGATTCTTTGGGACTTTATGTGATGAATGAGCTGGGAGGCTGGCACGGCAAGTACGATACGCCCACCGGAGTGCGTTTAATCGAAGGAATGGTGGAACGGGACGTGAACCATCCGTCCGTTATCTGGTGGAGCAACGGCAATGAAAAAGGATGGAATACCGAACTGGACGGGGAGTTTCATAAATATGACTTGCAGAAACGTCCGGTTATCCATCCGCAAGGCAATTTCTCCGGTTTCGAGACCATGCATTACCGTTCTTACGGGGAAAGCCAGAACTACATGCGTCTGCCGGAAATCTTCATGCCTACGGAATTTCTGCACGGCTTGTATGACGGTGGCCACGGAGCCGGTTTGTACGACTACTGGGAAATGATGCGCAAACACCCCCGTTGCATCGGAGGTTTCCTCTGGGTATTGGCAGACGAGGGAGTGAAGCGTGTGGATATGGACGGATTCATCGACAACCAGGGAAATTACGGTGCGGACGGTATCGTGGGGCCACACCATGAAAAGGAGGGCAGCTACTATACCGTCAAGCAGTTATGGAGCCCGGTACAGATAACGGATACTTCCATCGACAGAGGGTTCGACGGGCGGTTCTCCGTAGAAAACCGGTACGATTATCTGAACCTGAACACTTGCCGTTTCTTCTGGAAACAGGTGAAATTTCCTTCGGCGACGGACGCTTCCGATGCGGTTGCCCAAGTGTTGAAGGAGGGGGAAGTGCAGGGAAGCGACGTACCCGCCCATTCTGCCGGCGTAGTGGATATCCGAACTACTATTTTGCCCGATGCGGACGCTCTTTTCCTGACGGTTGCGGACAAATACGGGCATGAGCTTTGGCGTTGGACATTTCCGGTAGACAAACCCGGCAAGCAGGCAGGACAGGCTTCCGCGTCGTCCGCCCGCCCGGCTTATGCGGAAACTGAAAACGATTTGTCCGTAAATGCCGGCGGCCGCACTTTCGTTTTTTCTAAAAAAGACGGGCAGCTCAAAGGTGTATCGGTCAACGGCCGGAAAATCAGTTTCGCCAACGGTCCCCGCTTTATCGGCGCCCGTCGTGCAGACCGTTCTTTGGACCAGTTCTATAACCATGACGACGAGAAAGCAAAAGAAAAAGACCGTACTTACAGCGAGTTTCCCGACGCCGCCGTGTTTACCGGGCTCGATGTGAAAGAGGACGGAGAAAACCTGGTTGTTACGGCAAGTTACAGACTGGGGAATTTGGACAGCGCCCGATGGACAATCACGCCGGACGGGACGGCGATACTTGATTATGCTTACAATTTTTCCGGCGTAGTGGATTTGATGGGTATCCGTTTCGACTATCCGGAGGAGCTGGTAACCGGCAAACGCTGGCTGGGAGCGGGACCCTACCGTGTGTGGCAGAACCGCATCCACGGTACTCAATACGATGTCTGGGAAAATGACTATAACGACGCTGTTCCGGGGGAAACCTTCACGTATCCCGAATTCAAGGGGTACTTCGGCGATGTTTCCTGGATGAATATCCGTACCAAGGAAGGGACAATCAGCCTGACAAACGAAACTCCGGATTCTTATATCGGGGTCTACCAGCCCCGTGACGGCCGCGACCGCCTGCTCTACACGCTTCCGGAAAGCGGAATCTCCGTGCTGAATGTCATTCCTCCCGTCCGCAACAAAGTGAATGCGACGGATTTGTGCGGTCCTTCTTCACAGCCGAAATGGGTGGACGGCACGCAGGCGGGACGCATCGTCTTCCGGTTCGAGTAGCCGGGCGCCTGTCGTTTTCATCCTCCGGCGGTCGTTTTTAAAGGGTTATTTAACAGGTTGCCAGGCAGAATGCGGAATTTAATGCCTATATTCGCAGAATAACCGTTTATTAACTCTCCAAACACCCTGATGAGGATGAAAAACATTTCATTAGTCCTTTTGCCGGTACTTATATTGTTTGCCGGATGCCGGCAGAAAACCCAGGGCGACTTCCAGCCGGATACCGGCGGAATGGAAGCCGCCTATGATTTCCCGGAAGAATATGCCGAAGAGGTTGTCATAACAGGCAAAGTCGTGAACCGGGAATTTTATCCTCAGGAAAAGGAGCTGACGCTTGTCATTCCTTTCTTCAAAGGGATGGAAAACCAATACATCGCTCCCCTTCAGGAAGACGGTTCTTTTTATTTCACTTTCCCGGTTTATGCCAGAATCCGGGAAGTTTCCATCCGCAACTATGCGGAACATCTGTATGTGCATCCGGGTGACAGCCTGTATGTGGAGATTGATTTCAAAGACATGTTCCATCCCAAGGTGGCGGGCGATGCGGAAAAGTTGAACCGGGGGATACTGGCTTTCACGGAAAGCGGGTATTATTACATGCGCGATTATGGTATCAGTCACGATTCGAGTGTCGGGGACTTCGAGGCGGAACTGAAAAAGGAATACAAGATGCGTTTGGAACGCAGGACGGAATACCTGCAGAAATTCAAACCTTCGCAGGATGTCGTCCTGTTCACGGAAGAGCTGTTGAAACAGGATTATTATTGCGCTCTCCTGATTTACGCCGCCCAATGCCAACACCGGACGAGAAAGGAGTTTACGAGATATCGCGCGTTATTGCCCGAAATCAACCGGCTTTATAAAACCGGGATATTGTCGGCACGCCTGTTTGACGTAGCGGACTGGGTGGAGGAGTATATACCTTTAGGAATGATTCTTAAAAACAAGGCGTTTCCCGCGATAGAGGATATAATGTCCGAGATAGGCGAGAACGAGCTGAACCAGTACTTGTATGCGAAAGTTACCGCCAACAGCCTGGATGCCAATGATACCCTTGCTTTTTCAACGAAGCGTCCGCAGTTCGACTCAATCGTGAAGATGCCTCATTTGCGGGGACGCATAGCGCAGATGTACCGGCAGACCGGAGCGTTCCTGCAAAATCCGCAATCTGTTTCCGACAACCTGTTGTATGGCAAATATAACGGGGATTCGGGCAATCCGGTCCCGATACCTTATATGGACAGTATGTACAGGATACTTGAAGAAAACCGGGGAAAAGTCATCTATATTGATTTCTGGGCGACGAGTTGCCTGCCTTGCCTTGCCGAAATGGAACCTTTGAAGAAGTTGCGGGCCGGGTATCCGACGGAAGATTTGGCTATTTACTCTATCTGTTCCGGGAATGACAGAGGCAAGAAAAACTGGGAAAAATGCCTGGACAAGTATTCGATGAGAAACTGCGGTATCGAATGCATATATGCGGCCGATTACATGGGAGTGGAGAATTACCGGAAGATTGCCAAACAATGGAAGATTACCGGATTGCCCCATTACGTGCTGATAAACAGGAAAGGGCAGATTATCGATTACGGCACTTCCGCCCGTCCGAGCAATCCCCGGCTGTTGTTGAAAATTAAAGAGATAATCAGGTAATGAACGGATAGCGTTTCCCCGTGCAGGTAACGGATATCACCGCGGCAGCCCGCGTCATTTTTCCGGATAAGGGAAAACGACGCGGGCTGTCGCATTGCCGGGTGAGTACAAAACAGCCTTTTTCCCGTCTTCCTTTATAGAATAAATGCAGATTGGAATGAAAAACCGGCTGAAACAACGAATAGTTATGATTTTATTATCGGCATGGACGCTGACGGCGCCTGCCGGTGCGCAACACGCGCGTTCACTCCGCGAACAGTTCTTGAACCCTTCCGAAGAAGCCAAACCCTGGACATTCTGGTACTGGATGTACGGCGCCGTGTCCAAAGAGGGGATTACCGCCGATTTGGAGGCGATGAAACAGGCTGGGCTCGGAGGCGCTTACCTGATGCCGATTAAAGGTCTCCGCGAGGGGGCGCAGTATGGCGGCAAGGCACAGCAGTTGACTCCTGAATGGTGGGAGATGGTACGTTTCAGCATGGAAGAGGCAGACCGTCTGGGATTGAAGCTGGGAATGCATATCTGTGACGGTTTCGCATTGGCGGGAGGCCCTTGGATTACTCCGGAAGAATCCATGCAAAAGGTGGTATGGAGCGATACGATTGTGGACGGGGGAAAAGTGAGGGAATTGCGTCTGCCGCAACCGGAAGCCTATGAGGACTATTATGAGGATATCGCGTTGTTCGCTTTGCCCGTGAAAGAAGAAGGAGCGGACGAGATGCCGGCAAGGATTACCTGTGTGAACCTGGCGACGGCAGGCGACATCAACCCTTCCAAAACTGTGAATATGGATACAGCGGGGGTAATCCGTTCTTCATACCCGTGTTACATCCAGTATGAATACGAACAGCCTTTTACCTGCCGGAACGTGGAAATCGTTTTGAACGGCAATAATTACCAGGCGCACCGGCTGAAAGTGACGGCGAGCGAGGACGGCGTGAATTATCGGTTTGTGAAACAGTTGGTTCCCGCCCGTCAGGGATGGCAAAACACGGATGAGAATTCGACCCACAGCATTCCCGCCACTACCGCCCGTTATTTCCGTTTCTATTGGACGCCCGACGGGAGCGAACCGGGAAGCGAGGATATGGATGCTGCGAAATGGAAACCCAACTTGAAGATAAAACAATTGTGCCTGCACCGGGAGGCCCGTTTGAACCAATGGGAGGGAAAAGCCGGACTGGTGTGGCGGGTCGCCCAATCCACCAAAGAGGAAGAGGTGGGAAAAGAGGACTGCTATTCGCTCTCGCAGGTTATCGACCTGACGGGGCAATACCGCCATGTTCCGGGAGGCGATACCGGAGAGAAGGCATTGACCGCCACCCTTCCCGAAGGAAGATGGAAACTGCTCCGCATGGGGCACACGGCTACCGGGCACACGAATGCGACTGCCGGAGGCGGGAAAGGGCTGGAATGTGACAAGTTCAATCCGAAAACTGTCCGCAAACAGTTTGACAACTGGTTCAAACAGGCGTTTGTCAGGACTAATCCCGAAGTCGCTCACCGGGTATTGAAATATATGCACGTGGACAGTTGGGAATGCGGCAGCCAGAATTGGAACGGCAATTTTGCGGCGGAGTTCCGGAAACGCCGCGGCTATGACCTGATGCCTTATCTGCCTTTGCTGGCGGGTATCCCGATGGAAAGCGCGGAACGGAGCGAACAAATCCTGCGGGATGTCCGTACGACGGTTGCGGAGCTGGTAGTAGATGTCTTTTATCAGGTGTTGGCCGATTGCGCCAAAGAGTACGGTTGCCGGTTCTCGGCAGAATGTGTGGCGCCGACAATGGTGAGTGACGGTTTGGCGCACTACCGGAAAGTCGATTTGCCGATGGGCGAATTCTGGCTGAACAGCCCCACGCACGACAAGCCGAACGATATGCTGGATGCCGTCAGCGGAGCGCATATCTATGGAAAAAATATCATTCAGGCGGAAGGGTTCACCGAGGTGCGCGGAATATGGGACGAACATCCCGGAATGCTGAAAACATTGCTGGACCGCAATTATGCATTGGGAATCAACCGCCTCTTCTACCATGTATATGTACACAACCCTTGGTTGGAACGTAAGCCCGGCATGACGCTGGACGGCATCGGACTCTTTTTCCAACGGGACCAGACCTGGTGGGACAAAGGCGCGAAAGCCTTGTCCGAATATGCCGCCCGTTGCCAATCCTTGCTGCAATACGGGCATCCGGTAACGGATATAGCCGTCTTTACAGGCGAAGAAATGCCGAGGCGTTCGATATTGCCGGAACGGCTGGTTCCCTCATTGCCGGGAATCTTCGGTGCGGAACGGGTGGAAAGCGAGCGCGTCCGCCTGGCAAACGAAGGCCAACCCTTGCGTGTACGTCCGGTAGGCGTTACGCATTCCGCCAATATGGCGGACCCCGAAAAGTGGGTGAATCCGCTCCGCGGATATGCCTATGACAGTTTCAACAAGGATGCTCTGCTGCGTCTGGCAAAAGCGGAGAACGGCAGGATGGTGTTGCCGGGCGGAGCGAGTTACAAAGTATTGGTATTGCCGCTTCCCCGTCCGATGAATCCTGAACCGGCGGAACTTTCGCCTGAGGTAAGGCAAAAGATAAACGAATTGAAGAATGCCGGCGTGTTAGTCCCTGCCGTCCCTTATACGGAGGAGGACTTTTCGGCATACGGGTTGGAACGTGATTTGATTGTACCGGAGGATATTGCCTGGACACATCGCCGCGGCGAGTCGGGGGATATCTATTTCATAGCCAACCAGAGGGAAGAGACACGTACATTCACCGCCAGCATGCGCGTCAGCGAAGGCAGTCCGGAATGCTGGAATCCCGTTACGGGCGAGACGGATGCCCGTCCCCGTTACGAGCGAAAAGGTAACCGCACGGAAGTAACCCTGACGCTTGCCCCCAATGAATCCGTATTTGTCGTTTTTCTCACGGAAGAAACCGGCGGGGATGATTCGCAAAAATCGTCAGGAAAGAAGAAAAGCTGTGCCGGAAAGGTTCGGAATATCGCTCTGGAACCGGAAGAATACACCGTCGTTTTCCCCGCTAACGGAAAGACGGTGACCCGGAAAGTTTTGTTCGACTGGAGCAAGGAAGAGGATGAACGGATTCGTTATTATTCGGGAACTGCCGTTTACAAGACCGTATTCCATTGGAAAGGCGGGCAGGAGAAGGGGCGACCGGTTTACCTGAATCTGGGCAGGATATATAACGTCGCTTCCGTCCGTGTCAATGGCACGGATTGCGGCACGGTCTGGACGGCGCCTTACCGCGCCGATATTACCGCAGCCTTGAAAAAAGGAGCGAATGAACTTGAGATTGAAGTGGCTAACACGTGGGCGAATGCCCTCAGGGGAGCCGATGAAGGCAAAGCGCCTTTTGACGGAATCTGGACGAATGCGAAATACCGCAGCGCGGAAAAGGAGTTGCTTCCGGCAGGACTGCTCGGACCTTTGAGCCTCTCCGTCACCGATTGATTCCGGATTGCGGAATATGGAAAAACAAGGAATAAAGATATATGGAAATGAGAAATTTAATAAGTAAAACAGGTGTTTTAGGGGCTGCTTTCTGGCTTGCCGCTTGCTTGCCGGCACATGCGGAAGTCAAGTTGCCCGCAATCTTTTCCGACGGGATGGTGATGCAGCAGCAGACCGAAGCCCGTCTTTGGGGGACAGCGGTCCCGAATAAGAAAGTAACGGTCACTACCGGCTGGGACGGGAAGGAATATGCAACGGTATCGGATAAACAGGGGGCATGGGAACTGGCTGTTTCCACTCCGAAAGCGGGAGGCCCTTATACCTTGGTCTTTGACGACGGGACCCGAAAGACACTGGACAATATCTTGATAGGCGAAGTCTGGCTCTGTTCCGGGCAGAGCAATATGGAAATGCCGATGAAAGGATTCAAGAACCAACCGGTAGAAAATGCCAATATGGACATTCTCCGCAGCAGGAATCCGGAAATCCGCCTGTTTACGGTGAAACGCGCTTCCGCTTTTACTCCGCAGGCCGATGTGACAGGGGTATGGAAAGAAGCCGCTCCGGCCAGCGTGCGCGATTTCAGCGCGACAGCTTATTATTTCGGAAGGCTGGTCAATGAAATATTAGACGTTCCGGTGGGGCTGGTCGTGGCCGCATGGGGCGGTTCCGCCTGTGAAGCCTGGATGAGGGCCGACTGGCTGAAAGCTTTTCCCGATGCTAAAATCCCTCAATCGGAAGCGGATATCAAATCGAAGAACCGGACTCCGACCGTGCTTTACAACGGGATGTTGCATCCGTTAATCGGAATGACGATGAAAGGGGTAATCTGGTATCAGGGCGAAGACAACTGGAACCGCGCGCATACTTATGCCGACATGTTTACCAACCTGATTAACGGTTGGCGGGCGGAATGGAAGCAGGGGGATTTTCCTTTCTATTATTGCCAGATAGCTCCCTATGATTACGGGATTATCACGGAGAAGGGGAAGGAGGTGATAAATTCCGCTTATCTCCGGGAAGCGCAGGCGAAAGTGGAACATCGCGTAGCGAACAGCGGGATGGCCGTATTGCTGGACGCAGGCATGGAGAAAGGGATTCATCCTGCAAAGAAACAGGTTGCGGGCGAACGGCTGGCGCTTCTTGCACTGACGAAAACCTACGGGATAGAAGGGGTAAACGGGGAAAGCCCTTATTATAAAAGCATGGAGATAAGGAACGATACAGTTGTCGTCAGCTTTGAACGTGCGAAGATGTGGATTAGCGGCAAGAACTGTTTCGAATCGAAGAATTTCCAGGTAGCGGGTGAGGATAGGGTGTTCTATCCGGCAAAAGCATGGATTGAACGCAGCAAAATAATGGTGAAGAGCGACAAAGTGTCTTCTCCGGTGGCCGTACGTTACGGATTTGAAAACTATGTGGAAGGCGATGTGTATTGCGACGGATTGCCGCTAGGCTCTTTCCGTTCGGACGATTGGTAATTTATCCACTGCAGGGGGAAAGAAGGGACGGAACGCATCTTCCGGAGTGGAAAGCGGGAATTCCGCGTTCTTTCCTTCCGTAGCGGAGTTTTTATAAGAATGCAGATTATGAATTATTCGCGCAAGTTTTTTATTCTTTTGTTCATCGTCATGAGCATGCCGGCTTCATGGAGCCGGCATGCCGATATCGTCTGGGATGCTCCGAGCCGCAATTCTTCCGAGTCCATGCCTTGCGGCGGGGGAGATATCGGCATGAATGTCTGGGTGGAAAACGGCGATATATTATTCTACTTGAGCCGTAGCGGCACGTTTGACGAAAACAATTGCCTGTTGAAGCAGGGGCGTGTCCGCCTGCGCCTGTCTCCCAATCCTTTTAAAGACGCGGAAGATTTCCGGCAGGAATTGAAACTGGAAGACGGTTTTGTGGAAATCTCGGCGGGGAAGGCGCAGGTGCGGATTTGGGCGGATGTCTTTCATCCGGCGGTTTATGTGGAGATAGCCGGCGGTAAACCTTTACAGGCAAAGGTCTTTTACGAGAATTGGAGATACCGGGACCGTTTGATTAGGAAAGGAGAGGGGCAACAATGCTCTTACAAGTGGGCTCCCCCGAAAGGGGCAGTCACAAAAGCGGATTTTATTTCTCCTGTCGCCGCGGGAGGGAAAGGTTCGCCCGACGTTGGAAAACGTCCGGCCGGCGGAAAAAAGAATTGCTTGCTGTTCTATCACCGTAATGCGGAGAATACCGTTTTTGACAGTGCGGTGTCCCAGCAGGGGATGGACGGGGTGAAGTCCCGGATGATGAATCCTTTAAAGAATCTGACTTTCGGCGGATATTTATTCGGGGATAACCTGGAATTTGTAGGAACCTCCGATAGTATATACGCCGGAACCGATTACCGGGCATGGGAATTCCGTTCGTCAAAACCCTCTGCACGGCAACGAATCTGCATGGTGTTGCACACTGCCCAGACAGAAACGGCGGAGCAATGGGAAGAGGGTCTCCGGAACGCTTTCCGGAGGATTGCCCCGCACGGGAAAATCTCTTCCGAAGTCCTATCGCACGATAGGAAACAGACCCGTTTGTGGTGGAACGCTTTTTGGCGGCGAAGTTTCATAGAGGCGGAAGGGGAAGCGGAAGAAATCACCCGGAACTATACTTTATTCCGTTATATGCTGGGATGTAACGCTTACGGGAACGCGCCGACCAAGTTCAACGGCGGGTTGTTTACCTTTGACCCTTGCCATACGGACGAAAAACAGGCTTTCACTCCCGACTACCGGAAATGGGGAGGAGGTACGATGACGGCGCAGAACCAACGCCTGGTTTATTGGCCGATGCTGAAAAGCGGCGATTTCGACATGATGCCTTCCCAGTTTGATTTCTATAACCGGATGTTGCGGAATGCGGAACTGCGCAGCCTCGTATATTGGCGGCATGAAGGGGCCTGCTTTTGCGAACAGATAGAGAATTTCGGCCTGCCCAATCCGGCGGAGTACGGTTTCAAACGTCCGGACTGGTTCGATAAAGGAATGGAATACAATGCCTGGCTGGAATATGAGTGGGATACGGTGCTCGAATTTTGCCAGATGATATTGGAAACGAAAAATTATGCGGATGCGGACATAAGCCCGTATATTCCTTTGATTGAAAGCTCGTTGACCTTCTTCGATAAACATTACCGCCTGCTCGCCTCCCGCCGCGGAAGGAAAGAGCTGGACGGAGACGGGCGTCTGATTCTTTTTCCGGGTTCCGCCTGCGAAACGTATAAAATGGCCTGCAACGCCAGCAGCACCGTCGCTGCATTGCAGACAGTCTTAAAGACTTATGGAAAAAAGGAAGAGATGCTGAAAACGATTCCCGACATTCCGTTACGCTATGTTGAAGTGAGGGATTCGTTGAATCCCGATGCCGCTCCGGTTTTGAAACAGACGATTTCCCCCGCGAAGAGCTGGGAGCGAATCAATAACGTGGAGACCCCGCAACTCTATCCTGTCTTTCCGTGGAGGATTTACGGGGTCGGGAAGGAAAACCTGGAAACGGCGCGCAATACTTATTTTTACGACCCCGATGCGGTCAGGTTCCGCTCCCACACCGGATGGAAGCAGGATTGCATCTGGGCGGCGTGCCTGGGATTGACCGAAGAGGCGAAACGGCTCTCCCTGGCTAAATTGTCAGACGGTCCGCACCGCTTTCCCGCCTTCTGGGGCCCCGGCTACGACTGGACGCCCGACCATAACTGGGGAGGCAGCGGCATGATAGGGCTTCAGGAAATGTTGCTGCAAACCGACGGAGAGCGGATACTCCTGTTTCCCGCCTGGCCCGAAGAATGGAATGTGCACTTCAAATTGCATGCTCCGGGCAAGACAACGGTGGAAGCCGTTTTGAAGGATGGGAAAGTGGCGAGCCTGAAAGTCTTGCCGGAGAGCAGGAGGAAGGATGTCATCATGATGATTGGAAAAGAAAAATGATTGGAAAAATAAACGATAGAGTTATGAATGGAAGACCTTTTTTGATATTGTCAGCTTTTCTGCTGTTATTCTCTTTGTCAGTACAAGCAACGGATACTTACCGGCCCGAAACTTCGGTGGCGGGATTTATCCGGCTTCCCGGCAGCGGGCGGCAAGTCTATAATTTCAATCCGGGATGGAGATTTTTCAAAGGCGATGTCCGGGGAGCCGAAGCGGTGGATTACGACGACCGTTCCTGGGAAATCGTCTCTACTCCCCATACTGTAGAGCTGATGCCTGCCGAAGCCAGCGGATGCCGTAACTATCAAGGTCCCGCCTGGTACCGCAAGCGTTTTGTAGTCCCTGCCGAGACCGAAGGCCGGCGGGTGCTCCTTCATTTTGAGGCGGTAATGGGAAAACAGGTCCTTTACCTGAACGGCAAACGTGTCCGGGAACATACGGGCGGTTACCTGCCTTTCACTCTGGACCTGACGGCAAACGGCGTACAGGCGGGCGACTCCTGTCTGCTCGCCGTCTTTACGGACAACAGCGACGATAAATCGTATCCTCCCGGAAAACGCCAATATACGCTGGACTTCGCTTATCACGGAGGTATCTACCGGGATGTGTGGATGATTGCCAAATCGCCCGTCGCCATTACCGATGCCGTCGATTCGCAAACCACGGGCGGCGGAGGCGTATTTGTCTATTTTGACAAAATCAGTGAGAAGAGCGCCCAGGTATATGTAAAGACGGAAGTGAAGAACGACGGTAACCGGCCCGAATCGGTGACGGTTGAGACCGCCCTGACGGATGCCGGCGGCAAACTCATCAAGCGCAGTTCCGGCAAACTGTTTCTGAAACCGGGAGAAAAGAAGTCGGTCCGCCAACAGATGGAGGTGAAGAACCCGAAACTCTGGTCGCCGGATACACCTTATTTATATAGGGTACAATCCCGGGTTAAAAAAGGAGGAAAGTCCGTTGACGGAGGAATCACCCGTGTCGGTATCCGTTTGGCGGAGTTCCGCGGCAAGGACGGTTTCTGGCTGAACGGCAAACCTTTCGGGCAGTTGGTCGGCGCCAACAGGCATCAGGACTTTGCCTATGTCGGCAACGCTTTGCCGAACTCGCAGCAGTGGCGCGACGCGAAACGTTTGCGTGACGCCGGATGCACCATTGTCCGCGTGGCTCATTACCCGCAAGACCCTTCGTTCATGGATGCCTGTGACGAACTCGGCATGTTCGTTATCGTGGCTACTCCGGGATGGCAATACTGGAACAAAAATCCGGAGTTCGGGGAACTGGTCCACCGGAATACCCGCGAAATGATTCGCCGCGACCGCAACCATCCTTCCGTGCTGATGTGGGAGCCTATCCTGAACGAGACCCGTTATCCGCTCGATTTCGCATTGAAAGCCCTTGAGATAACCAAGGAGGAATATCCTTATCCGGGACGGCCGGTAGCCGCCGCCGACGTTCATTCCGCCGGCGTGGAAGAGCATTACGACGTTGTTTACGGCTGGCCGGGAGACGATGAAAAGGAGGACAGGCCGAGACAGTGTATCTTTACCCGCGAGTTCGGCGAGAATGTGGACGACTGGTACGCCCACAACAATAACAACCGCGCGAGCCGCAGTTGGGGCGAACGTCCGTTGCTGGTACAGGCATTGTCCCTCGCCAAGAGTTACGACGAGATGTTCCGCACCACCGGCCAGTTCATCGGCGGCGCCCAGTGGCATCCGTTCGATCACCAGCGCGGCTATCACCCCGACCCTTACTGGGGAGGCATTTATGATGCTTTCCGCCAGAAAAAATATGCTTATGAGATGTTCCGCAGCCAGTCGCCCGCCGGTCTCCGGCATCCTCTGGCGGAATGCGGCCCGATGGTATTCATAGCCCATGAGATGTCGCAATTCTCCGATAAGGATGTAGTGGTATTTACGAATTGCGACTCTGTCCGTCTTTCTATTTACGACGGGACGAAAACTTGGACGAAGCCTGTCGTTCACGCCAAAGGACACCTGCCGAACGCACCCGTCGTTTTTGAGGACGTATGGGATTTCTGGGAGGCGCGGGGATATAGCTATACCCGGAAAAACTGGCAGAAAGTGAATATGGTTGCCGAAGGTATCATCGGCGGCAAGGTGGTGTGCACCCAAAAGAAAATGCCTTCCCGCCGTTCTACCAAGCTCCGCCTGTATGCGGATACGCAGAAGGTGAAACTGGTGGCGGACGGTTCCGACTTTATCGTCGTTGTCGCCGAAGTGACGGATGACAACGGAAACGTGCGCCGCCTGGCGAAAGAGAATATCGTCTTTACCGTGGAGGGGGAAGGGGAAATTATCGGGAACGCGGCTATCGGGGCCAATCCCCGCACCGTGGAATTCGGCTCTGCCCCCGTATTGGTCCGTTCTACCCGGAAGGCGGGGAAGATTAAGGTGAAAGCCCGTGTGCAGTTCGAAGGCACGCAGGCGCCGGCATCAACCGAATTGGAGTTTGAGAGCGTCCCCGCCGAATTCCCTTTCTGCTATGAGGAACAGGAACGGGCGTCAGGCCTGCACGCCGGAAAAGCGGCGATGCCGGAGAAAAGCGCAGGAAACAGGGTACGGCTGACCGAAGAAGAACGCCAACGGGCATTGGACGAAGTGGAACGCCAGCAAACAGAGTTCGGCATTGAAAAATAGAGGAAGGGAAGCAAGAGAGCGTTGATTTAAAACGCTATTTGAAAAAAAAGGATTATCTTTGGATGCATTTTATTCCAATTATTGCTGTCAATGGAAAAACGTTACGTTCTAATACTATTTTTTTCTATGATGTGGGGTTGGGGCTTCTCCTATCCGAACATGATTGTGGAGCATTATACCGCCGAACGCGGTTTGCCCAATGATATCGTCAACTGTACGTTGAAAGGACAGGATGGCTTCATCTGGTTCGGCACGTGGTACGGGTTGTGCAGCTTTGACGGAAGCAAGTTCCGGTCTTATGACAACCGGGACGGGTATTATTCCACGGATATCCCTCCCCGCAAGATTCAGCGCATAGTGGAAGACAGGAACGGTTTCTTATGGATTAAGACGATTGACCGCAAGCTGTACCTGTTTGACAAAAGGCATGAAAGTTTCCATGCGGTCTATGACGACGTGAAGGAGTATTCGGAAAACATCCAGATAATCAAGATTCAGACAACGGAGGAGGGGGATGTCCTGCTGCTGACTAAAGACAAGAGTCTCCTGCGTGCATATACCGATAAGGAGGGGAAGATAACCATGAAGCAGTTGCACGACTCGCGCCCCAACGTAAATGCCTATGACATGCGCCTGAGGCATAACGTGTTCTGCGAGACGTCCGAATTCATCAACTGGATCGGCATGGACTACCAGATTCTTTCTTTAAGGAAAGGCCCGGCTTTGAAAGACAAGCCGGCGGACTTTATCCGGGAGAAGGTTGCCGCCGGTTCCGACCGGTTCACCTGCGCTTCCTACAGTTCCGGTTTCCTGTGGCTGGGAGACGAGAACGGGCGCATTTACAGCATCGACCCCCAAAACGGGGTTGTCAACCGTTATGAAATACCGGAAATCGGAGGCCCGATATCCAATCTGCTGGTAACCGAACCGGGCATGATGTATATCACGGCCGGTGAGGGGACTTACGAATACAATATAGGCTATAAGCGGTTGACCCGGCTTCCGTTTACCGTTTCCGGGAAAGACGGCGGAATGATATTCCATGATAAATACGACAAGATATGGTTTCAGGAAGGCAACCGGGCGTTGATTTATTACGACCCGTTGAACAAAAGCGACCGCCGTTTCACGTTTCCCAACCAGAATGCCATCGGGAATTTTGAGGTTCAGGACGCGGGCGAGCAGGGAATGTTCTTCCTGACTCCGGGAGGGGAAATCCTTTTGTTTGACCGGGAAAAACTGGAGATGGTCCGCATCAACCGACTGAAACCTTTCTCCGACGACCTTCCCGGACAGCTTTTCTTCCATCTCCTGCTCGACAAGGACGGCATCCTCTGGCTGGCTTCCACGGGCAGCGGGGTTTACAAAGTCAATTTCCCGAAGAGACAGTTCCGGTTGTTGCCGGAGGTGTCTCCCGTTCCTTTTACAGACCGGTCTACGTCGTGGAATCAGGGAATACGTGCGCTCTATCAGGCGCAGAACGGAGATATATGGGTGGGGACGCGCTGGCAGGCGTTGTACCGCCTGGAGCATAACGGCCGGGTCAAACAGGTCTTTTCCGACAAAAATTACCTGCTGGGAGCCGTGTATCACATCATGGAGGACAAAGACGGCAATCTCTGGTTCTCCACCAAAGGCAACGGGCTCGTCAAAGCCGAACCGGACATGAATTCCCCGCAGGGCCTACGTTTTACCCGTTACAAGAATGACCCCAAGAATCCGAACTCCATCAGCAACAACGATGTGTACTTTACGTATCAGGACAGCCGGGGCCGTATTTGGGTCGGCCTGCTGGGAGGAGGGTTGAACCTGATTTCCGAAGAAAACGGGGTGACCGTTTTCAAGCATAAGTACAACGGACTGAAACAGTATCCTCCTTACGGCCTTTACATGGAGGTGCGTACGATGACGGAGGATGACAACGGACGCATCTGGGTAGGGACGATGGACGGCCTGATGTCTTTCGACGGCGATTTCACCGCACCCGAACAGATTCGGTTTGAAACGTACCGCCAGGAAAGCGAACGCTCCAATGTGGCGGATAACGATATTTATGTCCTGTACAAAGACAGCGATTCGCAAATCTGGGTGAGCGTATTCGGAGGAGGGCTGAACAAGCTGGTGCGTTATGACGAGAAAAAGCACGAGCCGGTTTTCAAGTCCTACGGTATCCGCGAGGGGATGAACAACGACGTAGTCAAGTCTATTGTGGAGGATAAGGACGGCAACCTTTGGTTTACGACGGAAATCGGTTTGTCTTGTTTCAACAAAGCGACCGAGCAGTTCCGCAATTACGACAAATATGACGGGTTCCTGAATGTGGAACTGGAGGAGGGCAGCGCCATCCGTACCTTGAACGGCGATTTGTGGCTCGGTTCCAAACAAGGAATCCTGGTGTTTTCTCCGGACAAGCTGGAAACGCAGCATACGGATTACGACACGCACATTGTCGATTTTAAGGTATCCAACCGTGATTTGCGCAGTTTTACCGACCAACCGGTTCTAAAAGAGTCCGTCACCTATGCCGATGCTGTCCGGTTGAATTACAACCAATCCATGTTTACAATCGAATTTGCGGCCCTGAATTTCTATAACCAGAACCGGGTGTCTTACCGTTACATACTCGAAGGATATGAAAAGGAATGGCATTATAACGGGAAAAACCGTATCGCCTCTTATACCAATGTGCCTCCCGGAGATTATACGTTCCGCGTGGAAACCCTGGATGAAGCCAGTGAGGGACCGGTATCCGGCCGTACTTTGGCAATCACCGTCCTTCCTCCCTGGTGGTTGAGCTGGTGGGCGATTCTTATCTATGTCATTTTGGGAATCATCGCGCTTTATTTCGGATTGCGGCTGGCTTTCTTCATGATTAAGATGAAAAACGACATTTATATCGAACAGAAAGTCTCGGAAATGAAGATTAAGTTCTTTACCAACATCTCCCATGAGCTCCGCACGCCTTTGACACTGATTAAAGGCCCTATCCAGGAATTGAAAGAGCATGAGAAACTTTCTTCGAAAGGGCTCCAGTATGTGGATTTGATGGAGAAGAACACCAACCAGATGTTGCAGCTTGTGAACCAGATTCTCGATTTCCGGAAGATTCAGAACGGCAAGATGCGCCTGCATGTATCATTAATCGACTTTAACGAGATGATTGTCTCTTTCCAGAAAGAGTTCCGTGTGCTTTCCGAAGAGAATGAGATAAGCTTCACGTTCCAGTTGCCGGACGAGTCGATTATGGTATGGGCGGACAAGGAGAAGCTGGGCATCGTAATCCGCAACATCATATCGAACGCATTTAAATTCACTCCCTCCGGCGGAAGCATCTGTGTGACGACCGGGCTGACGGACGACGGAAAGAGTTGTTTCGTACGGGTGGAAGACAACGGGGTAGGGATTCCGCAAAACAAGCTGACGGAAATATTCGAACGTTTCTCACAGGGGGAAAATGCGAAGAACCCTTATTACCAAGGCACGGGCATCGGGCTGGCCCTTTCCAAAGAGATCGTGAATCTGCACCACGGAATCATCCGCGCCGAAAGCCCGGAAGGGCACGGGGCGGCATTTACCGTGGAATTGTTGCTCGGCAAGGGACATTACCGCCCTTCCGAGGTCGATTTCTATGTCAGCGATACGGAAGCGGCGCCGTTATCCGCCGAAGATGAAATGTCCGCCAATGCCGCCGACGGGAAAGAACCTGAAGAAAAAACGGAAATCGACGCTTCATTGCCGACTCTTCTGTTGGTGGAGGACAATAAAGACCTTTGCCGGTTGATAAAACTCCAGTTGGAGGACAAATTCAATATTCACATAGCGGGCAATGGGGTGGAAGGACTGAAAAAAGTGCATCTTTATCATCCGGACATCGTGGTGACCGACCAGATGATGCCCGAAATGGACGGGTTGGAGATGTTGCAGTCTATCCGCAAGGATTTCCAAATCAGCCATATTCCGGTCATTATCCTGACGGCGAAGAATGACGAAGGAGTCAAGACAAGGGCGATTACCCTGGGGGCAAACGCTTATATCACCAAGCCGTTCAGCAAAGAATACCTGCTGGCGCGTATCGACCAGTTGCTCGGCGAACGGAAGCTGTTCCGCGAGCGTATCCGCCAGCAGATGGAGAACCAGGCCACGACGGAAGAGGACAGTTACGAGCAATATCTGGTCAAGAAGGATGTGCAGTTCCTTGAGAAGATACATCAGGTAATCGAGGAGAACATGGACAACAGCGACTTCAATATAGATACAATCGCTTCCGGTATCGGGCTGAGCCGGTCGGCGTTCTTTAAAAAATTAAAGAGCCTTACGGGACTGGCTCCCGTCGATTTGGTGAAGGAAATCCGTTTGAACAAGTCTGTCGAGCTTATCAAGAACACGGATTTGAGTGTTTCCGAAATTGCGTTTGCGGTCGGTTTCAAAGATTCGGGATACTATAGCAAGTGTTTCCGGAAGAAATACAACCAGTCTCCCCGCGAATATATGAACGAATGGAGGAAAGGATAAAGGAAACCGATTACAAAATGCTTTCTTGACCGTCTTTTTAGAAAACCCATTTAAGATTCGAAAGAATGAACAACATTAAGAAAGTAGTATCGGCATGGATGCTGGTTGCCTGCGTACTGCCCGTTGCGGCACAGTATCCTGTCATTCCGGACTCGGTCAAGGCAAGAGCGGCAAAACAGGAAGCGGAGTTTGAACGTCAGTCGGACGCGGCATGGGAGAAAGCCTTGCCCGTAGTCCTGGAGGAAGCGCGGAAAGGCCGCCCGTACAAGCCGTGGGCTTCCAAACCGGAAGATTTGATAAAGAGTAATATTCCGGCCTTTCCCGGTGCGGAAGGCGGAGGAATGTACACTCCCGGCGGTCGCGGGGGAAAGGTGATTGTCGTCACTTCACTGGAAGATTCCGGTCCCGGAACATTCCGGGAAGCTTGCGAGACCGGGGGAGCGCGTATCATCGTTTTCAATGTAGCGGGGGTAATCCGCCTGAAAAGCCCCATCAGCCTTCGTGCACCCTATGTCACGATTGCCGGGCAAACGGCTCCGGGAGACGGTATCTGCATAACCGGCCAGTCTTTCCTGATTGATACGCATGATGTCGTAATCCGCCACATGCGTTTCCGCCGCGGCGCCCAGGATGTGGCTTTCCGTGACGATGCGGTAGGAGGCAATGCCGTAGGAAATATCATGGTGGACCATTGTTCCGCCAGTTGGGGACTGGACGAGAATATGTCCATCTACCGTCATGTCTATAACCGGGACGAAAACGGGCGCGGTTTGAAACTGCCTACCGTAAACATCACCATTCAGAACTCTATCTTTTCCGAAGCGCTGGATACTTACAACCATGCTTTCGGCGCTACAATCGGAGGACATAACAGCATGTTCTGCCGAAACCTTTTCGCATCCAATATCAGCCGTAACAGTTCCGTAGGCATGGACGGCGATTTCAATTTCGTGAACAACGTAATCTTCAACTGGTGGAACCGTTCCGTTGACGGAGGTGACAACAAGAGTCTCTACAACATCATCAATAACTATTTCAAGCCGGGTCCTATCACCCCGTCAGGCAAACCGATTTCTTACCGTATCCTGAAACCGGAAGCCGGACGGGACAAAAGCAGGCCTGTTTCTTTCGGAAAGGCTTATGTGAACGGAAATATCGTCCACGGCAACCAGAAGGTCACGAAAGACAACTGGAACGGAGGCGTGCAACTGAAAACGGAAGCGGACGCCGCCGAATTCCTGCCGCAAATCAAAGCGGACAAACCGTTCAAGACTCCTCCCGTCACTGTCATGGATACTAAAAAAGCCTATGGCTTTGTCCTTGAGCATGCAGGAGCCACATTCCCCAAACGCGATGCGGTAGATACGCGCATTGTCAAAACCGTGCGGACCGGAAAAGCCATTTATGTGAAGGATGCTCCGGAATTTGTGTCTCCCTATGTCAAAAGGCGCCTGCCCGCCGATTCTTACAAGCAGGGCATTATTACCGATATCCGGCAGGTAGGAGGGCTTCCCGAATACAAAGGGGAACCGGTGAAGGATTCCGACGGCGACGGCATGCCGGATGCATGGGAAATCGCCAACGGGTTGAATCCCTATGATTCGGGCGACGCGAACATGGACTGCAACGGAGACGGTTATACCAATATCGAGAAATACATTTACGGTATAGATACGAAAAAGAAAATAGACTGGACAGACTTGAAGAATAACTATGATACGCTGGCTAAACGGAAAAGCCTGTTATAACTTGACGGATAAATAAAGTTTATTGAAATGAATATACAATTTAAAACAATCCTCTTGGGACTATTAAGCATAGGGTTTGTGCAAGGACATGCGCAAACCTTTGCTTTACAGGTTAAGGATGAACGGCTTACTTACCTGAATGACGAACGGGGAAACAGGATTCTCGATTTCTCGCATTGCGGTTATCGGAGTTCCGAAACGGATATCCCTTCTGTTCGCAATGCCGTGTTTGTTCCGTGGAAAGCGGGGGATAACACCCGGCGCATCCAACGGGCCGTCGATTATGTAGCTTCATTACCTCCCGACGCTTCCGGTTTCCGTGGAGCAGTGTTGCTGGACCGGGGCGAATTTGCTTTGTCCGGCAGCATCCGCATAACCGCATCCGGCGTCGTATTGCGGGGAACGGACAAGGAAAAGACCGTACTGTTGAAAAAAGGAGTAGACAGGGGGGCGCTGGTTTATATGGAGGGAACGGACGACCTGGAATTGAAGGATACGCTACGGGTCCTTTCCGATTACGTTCCGGTGAATGCGAGAACTTTGCAAATAGTTTCGGGAGCCTCCTTGAAAAAAGGCGACCGTGTGATGATTAGCCGGCCTTCCGGAAAAGAGTGGATTGCTTCTTTGGGATGCGATATCTTCGGGGGAGGCATCAGTGCTTTGGGATGGAAAGAAGGAGACATGGACTTGACATGGGACCGGGAAATCACGGAAGCGGACGGAAATCAAATCACCCTGGACGCTCCGCTGACGGTTGCCCTGGATGCGAAGTGGGGAATTTCTTCCGTTATCACTTATCAGTGGGACGGACGGCTCTCTGATTGCGGGGTGGAAAACATGACATTGGTTTCGGACTACGACAGGCATTATCCCAAAGATGAGGAGCATTGCTGGACGGGAATTTCCATCGAGAATGCGGAGAACTGCTGGGTCAGGCAGGTGAATTTCAAACATTTTGCGGGAAGTGCCGTTATCGTCCAGCGTACCGGTTCTAAAATCACCGTCGAGGACTGTATTTCGAAAGAGCCGGTATCCGAAATCGGAGGAATGCGCCGGTGCACTTTCCATACGTTGGGACAGCAGACCTTGTTCCAGCGTTGTTACTCCGAGCATGGTATTCATGATTTTTCAGCCGGATATTGCGCTGCCGGACCCAACGCCTTCGTACAATGCGACTCGTATGAGTCTTCGGGCTTCAGCGGTTCTATTGATGCATGGGCCTGCGGGCTGTTGTTTGACATCGTTAATATCGACGGGCATAACCTCTCCTTCAAGAATCTGGGGCAGGATAAGAACGGAGCCGGCTGGAATACGGCAAACAGCCTGTTCTGGCAATGTACCGCTGCCGAGATTGAGTGTTACACTCCTGCGGAAGACGCGAAAAACCGTGCTTACGGCTGTTGGGCGCAGTTCTCCGGCGACGGCGAATGGGCGCAATCGAACAACCATGTGCAGCCCCGCAGTATTTTCTACGCCCAATTGGAGGAACGGCTGCGGAAAGCATGTGCGGAACGCGCCCGTATCCTGCCCAGAAGCACGAGCGCAACCAGCAGTCCGACGGTGGAAGTAGCGATGAAACTGGCGGAAGACGCTTACAATCCCCGCCTGACACTGGAACATTGGATTAATGACAACGCATTCGTTCCTTCAACGGCGACGGCCGGGATAAAGTCCATTGACGATATTAAAGAGAAAAAGTCGCCCGCCTCTTCCGGACCGGCCGCACAGCCGGAGGTGAACATCACCGGCGGACGTATCCAGATGGACGGGGCGTTGTTGGTAGGAGGCAGCCATACGACCCCCTGGTGGAACGGAAAGCTTAAAACTAATTTCCTGAAAAAGGCAAGCCCCGCCATTACCCGTTTTGTGCCGGGACGCGAAGGGCTTGGGCTCACGGACCGCATCGATTCCGTAGTCGGCTTTATGAAGCGGAAGAATATCCTGGTTTTCGACCAGAACTACGGTTTGTGGTATGACCGCCGCCGGGACGACCACGAACGTGTCCGCCGCCGGGACGGTGACGTATGGGGACCCTTCTACGAGCAGCCTTTCGGGCGTAGCGGCCAGGGAACGGCATGGGAAGGATTGAGCAAATACGACTTGGAACGTCCCAATGCGTGGTATTGGTCGCGCTTGAAAGAATTTGCGGAGAAAGGCGGCAAAGCCGGACTGCTTTTGTTCCATGAAAACTATTTCCAGCACAATATCCTGGAGGCGGGGGCGCATTGGGTAGACTGCCCTTGGAGAAGCAGCAATAACATCAACCGTACCGGATTTCCCGAACCGGTTCCGTTTGCGGGAGACAAGCGTATCTTTGTGGCGGATATGTTTTACGACATCAGCCACCCGGTACGCCGTGAGCTGCACAGGAAGTACATCCGGCAATGCCTGGACAATTTTGCCGACAATCCGAACGTCATCCAGTTGACGAGTGCCGAATTTACAGGTCCGTTGCACTTCGTGCAGTTCTGGTTGGACGTAATCGCGGAATGGGAGGCTGAAACCGGTAAAAAGGCGAAGGTGGCGTTAAGTACCACCAAGGATGTACAAGATGCCATTCTGGCGGACCCCAAGCGGGCTGCCGTGGTGGATATCATCGACATACGTTACTGGCATTACAAGACGGACGGCATCTTTGCGCCGGAAGGCGGAAAAAACATGGCTCCCCGCCAGCACATGCGTAAAATGAAAGTGGGGAAGGTGACTTTCAACGAGGCGTACAAAGCCGTAAACGAATATCGCCGGAAATTCCCGGAGAAAGCGGTGACCTTCTATGCACAGAATTACCCGTCCGTCGGATGGGCCGTATTCATGGCAGGCGGTTCATGCCCTGTAATTCCGTGTACGGACAAGGCATTCCTGAAAGACGCGGCGGCTATGGAGGTGGAAGAAACCGATACGGATAAATACCGGAAACTGGTAAAATCTGGTATCGGAAGTATCATTTATTCCAAGTCCGGAACAGAAATTCCAATACAGTTATCGTCCGGGAAATATGCATTAAAGTACATCCATCCCGGTTCCGGAAAGATTGAGGTGATAAATAAATCGTTGAAAATAAACGGATTATATAAATTGAAGATTCCTGATAAGAAGGAAGGTATTTATTGGTTCCATAAGTTATAGAACAAAAAATCCCGTAGGAAACGACCCTGCGGGATTTTTCGTTTTTACCGGTAATTTCTAGTAAAACAATGTTATATAACATGATACTTGTTTTTTCAATCCACAAACCAGTTTTTACCTAAGGTTGAAGCCTATATCGCTTAGCTTTGCAACATCAAAATCAATCGAATTAATGCTATGATGGAACAGACTAATAATTCAACCGAAACTTTGTTCGCTTCTTTTCAAGCGGGAAATATGGCAGCATTTTCACAACTGTATGATTTGCATGTCAACATCTTATTTAATTATGGATTGAAGTTGACTCTCGACAAAGAACTGTTGAAAGATTGCATCCACGATATTTTCGTTAAGCTCTATACGAAGAAGGACGAATTGGGAACCATTGACAATTTGAAGTCTTATTTGTTCATATCATTGAAAAATAAGCTTTGCGACGAGCTCCGCAAACGCATGTATATGTCCGATACCGCGGTGGAAGAAGTGAACGCGGCGGTTCCTACGGACGTAGAAGACGATTATGTGGAAGAAGAAAAGCGCAGGAACGAATTTTCACTGGTGAAGCGTTTACTGGACCAGTTATCGCCCCGGCAGCGTGAAGCGCTCACATTATATTATATTGAAGAAAAGAAATATGAGGATATTTGTGAGATTATGAATATGAATTATCAGTCCGTGCGCAACCTGATGCATCGCGGATTGACTAAATTACGCAACCTGGCAAGTTAAATTTAGTAAAAAAGGGGATTTTTATTAGTACATAGGCAGGATAACGGCGTCTTATTTATGTAAACGCTTTAAAAAAGATGCTATATGTGCTCTAAGGTAAAAGATTTTTTGACGGATGATGATTTTATCAACTATGTGCTGGGTGTATCTCCGCAGTCGGTTTCCCGTTGGGAGGCTTATTTCAGGGAACACCCGGAACAGATAGCGGACGCGGAAGAGGCCAAGGCCGTATTACTGGCTCCGGCCGATGTCGTTTCCGGCCTTTCGGAAGTTGAAAATCGGAAATTGAAAGATAGGATTATTAGCAGTATAAAAGATTTTTCAGGTATTTTGTAATTTAAGTTAGAGATAAAATTAGGTTAGTGTTAAGGAAAAGATTGGCACGGTCTTTCACAGAACCGGAAACGGGTTGCTGTGAAAGACCGTGTTTTTCGGTTTCGGATATTTAGTGAGAAAATATTCAGGAATAAGGCTGTTGCTATAACTCTTTTTTGTAATTTTGCAGCCGATTTAAAAATATCACTTACATGAAGACAAGCGAATCTTTATTATCAATAGGTAAATTCATTGCTGAATATTCTGCCCATCTGATGGGGGCCGGGGTGCATACTTCGCGGGTGGTCCGCAATTCCAAACGCATCGGGGAGGCTTTCGGGCTGGAGGTGAAACTGGGGGTATTCCATAAAAACATCATTCTCACAATTATCGACAAACAGACTAACGAGGCTTGCAATGAAGTCATAGACATTCCCGCGCATCCTATCAGTTTTGAACATAATTCCGAATTAAGCGCATTGAGTTGGGAAGCGCTGGACAATCACTTGTCGTTGGAAGAACTGACGGAAAAATACAGGAAAATCATTTCCGCCCCGATGATACATCCTCTTTTTGTCCTGTTGCTGGTGGGATTCGCCAATGCTTCATTCTGTAAGTTGTTCGGAGGGGATTTGATTTCCATGGGAATCGTATTCTCGGCTACCATCACGGGATTTTACCTGAAACAACAGATGCAGAAAAAGAAAATCAACCACTACATTACATTTATCGTTTCGGCGTTCGTCGCTTCCCTGTGCGCCTCTACGGCTTTGATATTCGACACGACTTCCGAAATTGCACTGGCAACCAGCGTTTTGTATCTCGTGCCGGGCGTTCCTTTGATTAACGGGGTGATTGATATAGTGGAAGGTTACGTTTTAACGGGATTCGCCCGGCTGACGGAAGCTTCTTTGCTGATTGTCAGCATCGCCATCGGACTTTCCTTTACATTGATAATGGTAAAAAACAGTTTAATTTGATATGATAGCTCTTGACATTCTTTCCGACGGACTTTTTGCGGCAGTGGCCGGTATCGGATTCGGTGCGATATCCGATCCTCCCTTGCGCGCGTTTAAGATGATTGCGGTACTGGCCGCATTGGGACATGCCTGCCGTTTTTGCCTGATGACTTATTTGGGTGTGGATATCGCCACCGCTTCTTTGTTTGGCGGTCTGGTAATCGGTTTCGGCAGTTTGTGGCTGGGGAAAAAGGTGTATTGCCCGATGACGGTGCTTTATATTCCGGCATTGCTTCCGATGATTCCGGGCAAGTTCGCATACAATATGGTGTTCTCGCTTATCATGTGCTTGCAGACAGTGAATGAACCGGAACAGTTGGACGGGTATATGGGAATGTTCTTTTCCAATTCTCTGGTAGCGAGCACGGTCATATTCATGCTGGCGGTCGGGGCTACATTCCCGATGTTTCTGTTTCCTCATAGGGCTTTTTCTTTAACAAGACATTAATAAACTACTTTTATGGAGATTTTTTGGAGAACAATCGCATATTATAATTCCGCTACCTGGCTTTTACAGATAGTTATTATTCTCATCGGCATCGCGTTGACCGCATTGCTCGTATGCAAGCCGCGCCCGTGGGTGAAGATGGGAATGAAGTTCTACATGATAGGGTTATATTCATGGATTTCCGTTGTCTATTATTATATCTGTTGCGAAGAACGCAGTTATAACGGAGTGATGGCCCTGTTTTGGGGAGTAATGGCCGTTATCTGGGTATGGGATGCGATAACGGGCTATACGACTTTTGAGCGTACGCACAAATACGACGTATTATCCTATGTCCTGTTGGCGATGCCTTTTATATACCCGCTGGTTTCTTTGGCACGCGGGCTGAGTTTCCCGGAAATGACTTCTCCGGTAATGCCCTGTTCCGTTGTGGTATTCACAATCGGGGTATTGCTGTTGTTCGCCCATAAGGTAAACATGTTTCTGGTACTCTTCCTTTGCCACTGGTCGCTGATAGGACTGTCCAAGACTTATTTTTTCCAGATTCCGGAAGATTTTCTATTGGCAAGCGCCACCATTCCCGGCCTATATCTCTTTTTCAGGGAATATTTCCTGAACAACCTGCACGCCGACACCAAACCGAAGGCAAAGTATATCAACTGGTTGTTAATCACCGTCTGTATCGGTTTGGCTATATTGCTGACCAGTACGATGTTTCTGGAATTGCTTCCCAAGAACTAAACAGGGAAATAACAAGATGCATTCCGTAAAAGAAACGCACTCCGGAAGTTTTATGCCCGTTTTTCGGGACACAGTCCAACTTTCAGGGTACAGTTCAAAATGGAACGGCTTTTCTTGCCGTTTATAAGTTATGACATCATAAATTCCCCTATCTTAGCCTTCATTCGTCAGAACACAAGGCATGGATAGGGGAATGTTTTCCTTTTCAAACTTCAACCTGCAAGAGGTTTCCGGCTTTCGATTTCTCGTTTGGAACGGCCTCTTTCCCGTTATGTCTTCATCGATACGGGGACTACTGCATCCGGCTCCGGAAGATTTCCGGAAGACCGTCGGGGCCTCCCGTTTATAATTTTCCCAACATCGCGGTCAGCTCTTTCCGCCAGTCCGTCCCGTTCTCCGGCTGGAAAGTCTCGAATCCGAGTTTCCGCCCGATATGTATATTCGAAGCCCCGTCGTCTACAAACAGGGTTTCCGAAGGAATGATGTTGCAGTCATTTATCATATAATCGAAAATTTCCGGAGCAGGCTTCGTATATCCGATTTGATAAGACAGATAAAGTTTGTCGCAATAATCGCTCAGCGGCCTTTTCCTTGATGAAAAACCGGGACTGCATGCCCAGGACATGACAAAGGGATTGGTATTACTCAAAACATACACATGATATGACTTTCTTAATTCCAGCATGTAATCGAGTTTATCCGGATTCACTTCATTGAAGAATCCCAGCCATGCCTGTCCGGTTTCTTCCATTGTCAGTCGGCGGCCGCAGAGGTCTCCCAGCAGTCTCCGGAATTCGTCCGCACTCAGCTTGCCCTCTTCCAATTCCTGAAAGATTCCGGTCTGGTGGTATTTGTCCAGGCGGGTATCGGCATCCGCCAGTCCCAATTTGATAAATGCCTGAACCGCCTTGTCACGGTCAATGTCTACAATCACTCCTCCAAAATCAAATACGATATTCTTTATCATAACTTCGTTTTTTATTTGTTACAAAGATACGGCTTATCTTCGTATCCGGCACTTCCCGGAACTGAAATTAGTCTGAAAAAAATACAACGGTTTTACCGGATGCGAATACCGTCGCCATCTTCACCGGCCCGTATCGCTCCATTGACATTTCAATGTTTTCCATGCATACAGCATCACGACGATGAACGAGAGTAACGGAACGGTAAATGAAAACGACATTGTGCTCCGGTCTGCCACATAACCCATCACCAGAGGACCGATAGCCCCTCCGACGGGCGACATCATCAGATAGGACGATGCCCGTTTGGTATGATTGCCCAACCCCCTCAGCGAAAGGGCGAAAATAGTGGGAAACATGATTGCCTCGAAAGCATAGCCGAAGAAAAGGGCCGTTAAGGATACGATTCCCAGATTCAGCACAATCAACAAGCTCGTTACGACCGTACCGACGGCACAAAAGAACAAAACTTTTTCCGCCCTTATCCGCCGCATTATCCAACTGCCGGCGAAACGCCCGCACATGAACAGCCCCAGGCCGCCGAACGAGAGCACCACGGAAGCGTCGCGCGCATTCATCCAGCCGTCGTCTACTACGTAATTGATAAAGAAACTGTTAATGGATATTTCCGCAATTTCGTAACAGAACAAGGCCGCGATGCCGAAAATAAAAAGTTTATGGGACCAGAGGCCTCGCGGCTGTCCCTGCTTTTCCGTTTCTTCCCCGTGGGTAATTTCCGGCAAGCGAATCCTGGAAAACACGAAAGCCACTGCCAGAACAAGAATTCCCATCCACGTATATGGAAGTGAGATATTCGAATCTCCTTCTTCCGAAAATAGCAACAAGCCTCCGATAAGCGGCCCGCAGATACATCCCAACCCGTTGAAAGACTGCGCCAGATTCAACCGGCTGGCAGCCGTCTCCCGTCCGCCCAATTCCGTCATATACGGATTGGCGGCCGTTTCCAGGAAAACTAACCCGCAGGCAATGACAAAAAGGGAGAGAAGAAAAAAATGAAAGGACATCAGATATTCCCCGGGAATGAAAAACAACGAACCGCTTCCGTAGAGCAACAGCCCGAAAACCACTCCTTTGCGGTAGCCGTACTTGTTGATGAACAGTCCCGCCGGAACAGCCATCACGAAATATCCCAGATAAAACATTACCTGTACCCATGCCGAATGAGCGCGGCTGATATCCATCACATCCTGAAAATGTTTGTTCAATACATCCAGGATGGCATGCGCGAATCCCCAGAGGAAGAAAAGGGAAGTCACCAGAATAAAAGGAATCCGGTATTTCTTCTTGACTAATTTCTGCATAGCGAGTTAAAAAAAAGTTGTTACTTTTACCGTGCAAAGGTAGGAATAAAAAGCTCACCGGTCATACGGGAATAAGCATTTTCTGTAATACGGGTATAATAATCTGTAATTTATCTACTTTGAGAAAACTTAATTTCGACTATATTTGCAATGAATTAATAATGAATCGATGATGTGAGAAGAGCTTTTAAATATCCTGACACCGGAAACAGGGAAAATCAGGATGCCGGATGGGCCGTTGCCGTACGGTTTCCTGCGATAGGGGTATAGATTGCTATAAATGGAAAATAAAAATAACTTAATTATGCTACGTACTATCAGACTTACAGTTGCTATTGTATGCTTTACGCTTATTACCCTGCTGTTCCTTGATTTCACAGGGACATTGCACGCATGGTTCGGATGGCTGGCGAAGGTACAGTTTCTGCCTGCGTTATTGGCCTTGAATTTCGGTATCGTGCTGTTTCTTCTGATTCTGACTCTTCTGCTCGGACGTGTTTACTGTTCGGTCTTGTGCCCGCTCGGAGTTTTTCAGGATATAATCTCCTGGCTGTCCGGCAAACGGAAGAAAAACCGCTTTCGTTATTCTCCCGCATTGAAATGGTTGCGTTACAGCGTATTGGGCCTTTTTATTCTCGCGATGGTTGCGGGATTGAATTCCTTTGCAATCCTGCTGGCGCCTTACAGCGCTTACGGGCGCATGGTGTCCGGCCTGTTGGCTCCTGTCTGGCAATGGGGGAACAACCTGCTGGCTTATCTGGCCGAACGGGCGGACAGTTACGCTTTTTACGAAGTGGATGTCTGGCTGAAAAGCGGTTTTACCCTTATCGTCGCTGCCGTTACTTTGATAGCGCTCTCGGTACTTGCCTGGCGCAACGGGCGTACCTATTGCAATACAATCTGTCCGGTGGGTACGGTATTGGGGATAATTTCAAAATATTCCCTTTTCAAACCGGTGATTGATACTTCCAAATGCAACGGATGCGGCTTGTGCGCCCGCAACTGCAAAGCCTCCTGCATCGATGCGAAAAGGCATGAGATTGATTACAGCCGTTGTGTCACCTGTATGGATTGTATCGGCAAATGCAAGAAAGGCGCCATCCGGTATGCAAGACGGATTCCGAAGGCGGAAACCGTCCGTCCGGAAGTCCGGGAAGCCGTGTCCGCCGCATCGGGACCTGTGAATACGGCCCGTCGTGCCTTTCTTTCCGCATCGACGGTATTTGCGGCCGCTACCGTGTTGAAAGCGCAGGAGAAGAAGGTGGACGGCGGATTGGCGGCCATTGAAGACAAAAAAATCCCCAATCGGGAAGAACCGCTTTTCCCGCCGGGCGCATTGAGCGCACGCAATTTTACGGAACATTGTACGGCTTGCCAATTATGCGTGTCCGTTTGCCCGAACCAGGTGTTGCGTCCTTCCGACAGCCTGATGACACTGATGCAGCCCCATATGTCTTACGAGCGCGGATATTGCCGCCCGGAATGTACCAAATGTTCGGAAGTTTGTCCGGCAGGGGCAATCCGTCCGATTACAGCGGCGGATAAATCCGCCATTCAAATCGGCCACGCCGTATGGATTAAGGAAAATTGCGTGCCGTTGACCGACGGAATGGAGTGCGGCAACTGCGCCCGCCATTGCCCGACCGGAGCTATCCAGATGGTAGCTTCCGATTCCGCCCGTGCCGGTTCCCCTAAAATACCGGTTGTAAATACGGAAAAATGCATCGGTTGCGGAGCCTGTGAAAATCTATGCCCGTCCCGTCCTTTCAGCGCCATTTATGTGACAGGACATCAGATGCATCGAATTGTCTAATCTAAATCAGAACGAAATCATGGAAGAGAAAAATAGGAAAGGAATAAACAGGAGGGATTTTATTAAGATTGTCGGTATCAGCGCCGCCACTTCGACGGCTTTATTATACGGGTGTTCTTCCAAGAACAAGTCCGCCGCGGGCGGCACATCGGGAGAGGGAGAGATACCAGTGGACAAAATGACTTACCGTACCGCTCCGACTACGGGCGACCGCGTTTCGCTTCTGGGATACGGGTGTATGCGCTGGCCGCTCATACCTGCTTCCGACGGCAGCGGCGAGATGATTGACCAGGATGCGGTAAACGGGTTGGTGGATTATGCCATCGCCCACGGGGTGAACTATTTCGACACGTCTCCCGCATACGTCCAAGGTTTTTCCGAAAAGGCGACAGGCATCGCGCTGAGCCGGCATCCGCGCGATAAATATTTCATAGCAACCAAATTGTCGAACTTTTCTCCGGACACCTGGTCGCGCGAGGCTTCCCTTAACATGTACCGCAAATCCTTTACCGACCTCCAGGTCGATTATATCGATTATATGTTGCTCCACGGCATCGGCATGGGAGGAATGGAGGCGCTTAAAGGGCGTTATCTGGACAACGGGATGCTCGCCTTCCTGCTCGAAGAACGGAAGGCGGGGCGTATCCGTAACCTGGGATTCTCATATCACGGCGACATAGAGGTGTATGACTACCTGCTTTCATTGCACGACGAAATGAAATGGGACTTTGTGCAGATACAGCTCAACTATGTCGACTGGAAGCATGCTAAAGAAGTGAATACCCGCAACACGAATGCGGAATATTTGTACGGCGAACTGGAAAAAAGAAACATTCCGGCCATCATCATGGAACCGCTTTTGGGAGGCCGCCTATCGAAACTGAGCGACAATCTCGTCGCCCGGCTGAAACAGCGCTGTCCGGAGAAAAGCGTTGCTTCGTGGGCGTTCCGTTTTGCCGGTTCTTACCCGAATGTGCTGACGGTATTAAGCGGTATGACTTATATGGAGCATTTGCAGGACAATCTTCGGACGTATTCCCCGCTTGAGCCGCTGACTGACGAAGAGAAGGATTTCCTTGAGGAAACGGCGCAGTTGATGTTGAAATATCCCACCATTCCCTGCAATGACTGTAAATATTGCATGCCTTGCCCGTATGGGTTGGATATTCCGGGCACTTTGCTGCATTACAACCGCTGTATCAACGAAGGCAATGTGCCTGAAAGCGCCCAGGACGAGAATTATGCCAAAGCACGCCGCGCATTCCTTATCGGTTATGACCGCAGCGTGCCCAAGCTCCGGCAAGCCAGCCATTGTATCGGATGCAAGCAATGTGTGGTACATTGCCCGCAGAATATAGATATACCCGGCGAACTGCACCGGATAGACCGCTTTGTAGAACAACTCAAACAAGAAACCTTATAACGGAATGGAAGAATTAATCGGCCTGCTGCATGCGGGAAAATATTCCTGCGTGATTGCTAATGGAAACAAGATACGCACTTTCACCCGGCGGGGAGTGATTGATTTGTACGATTTGCTGGTACAGGAACCGGACTACCTGAAAGGGGCGGTGATTGCCGATAAAGTGGTCGGAAAAGGAGCGGCGGCTTTAATGGTTCTCGGAGGGATAAAAGAAGTGTACGCGGATATTATCAGTTCGAAGGCTTTGTCCCTGTTCCGGAAATACGGCGTGAAGGTCGGTTTCGCACAGGAAGTCCCTTTCATCTGGAACCGTGCCCGCACGGGAGGATGTCCTGTAGAAACGATGTGCAGCGAGGAAGAATCGGCGGAAGCCATATTGCCGCTGATTCGGGAGTTTCTTGAAAAAGTTTCCGGACGGGAATCCTGACACCGGTATATATTGAAACGAATGCTTGTTGCCTTTCCGCCGGAAATGGGGTGGAGGAGGCATCGGTTTAATTAAAAAATAATAATAGATATGGAAACAACTACTGTAAAACTTTATTCGCTGAATTACAACGATGTGAAAACGTATTTGGCAGCCTTATTATTCATCATCGGCAATATCCTTTTTCCCCAACTCTTTCATCTCATCCCTCAAGGAGGAATAATCTGGCTGCCAATCTATTTCTTCACCTTGACGGGAGCTTACAAATACGGCTGGAAAGTCGGTTTGCTGACCGCTGTCCTGTCACCAATCGTAAATTCCCTGCTTTTCGGCATGCCGGCGCTTGCCGTGTTGCCTGCCATCTTATTGAAATCCGTCTTGCTGGCTATCGCGGCGGGATGGAGCGCACAACGCTTCGGTCGCATTTCCATTCCCATCCTGATAGGGGTCGTACTGGCTTACCAAGCAATCGGGACATTGGGAGAATGGGCATATACGGGCAGTTTCCATGATGCCGTCCAGGATTTCCGCATGGGGATTCCCGGAATGTGCCTGCAAGTATTCGGAGGCTACCTATTTATCAAGTACCTGAATCGCAGGTAGACATTTGCAAGACAAGAGTTTCTTTCTGTACACCCATACGCCCAGTATAAAATAGGCAAGCGCCTGAAACCATAAAGTAATATATTCAGGCCAGATGTCCGCCATGTCCGCCCCCATTGAATTCAATTGCACGAAAGCGATGGTGGCGGGCGCTGCCGGGAAAATATAATGGGCCGCTTTCCAGTACCAGGGCATCAGTTCCAACGGATAGGAGACGCCGGACAGGAAAATCAACCCGACTGAGAAAAAGGCTATCATCAGCAGCGGGGCTTCCGAATCGGTGAAATAGCGGGAGGCCGCCAGTCCGAAGAAAGACGTGCCCAACAGGTAGGGTATCATCATCAGCAGGATGTACCATCCGTTTCCAATATGCGGGATACTGAAAAAATAGGGGAGCAGCCCTAACAGGAAAAAGGAAAATACGGCGTATAATATGCAATATACGAATGTTTTTCCTAACACAATGCGCATGGAAACCGCCCATCCGCGACCGAAAGGAATGAAAGAACGGATTCCTCCTGTACTGTGTTCTTCTCCGGCTAGCATTCCGATAACCATCAATAAAGTCTGGAATATGATTATCATCATAACAGCCGGAATCAGGTATGAGCCGTATCCTTCCGTATAATTATAAAGGGCGGTCCCTTCTACGTTGACCGGCTTTGCCGTTGCGACTGCCAGCAATCCCTGCGGGGGAAGGAACACGGCTTCGTCAGGCCGGTATTTATCGTTGATTGCCAGCATTACACGTGAGGACGCTTCCTGCAAAGCTTCAAAATACAAAAACGTATCGGTCGTCGCATATAGGGAGAAGACGGTTTCATCGCCACGGAACACCCGCTCTTCGAAATCATGCGGCAGGTATAATATGCCTTGTACCTTACCTTCTTTCATCCATTCCCTGGCTTCGTTATAGTCGGTTGCCCGGGCGTAGATACCGACTTGCGGGGTAGCGTCAAGCCAACGGATGAAATTCCGGCTCAGCTCACTGCGTGAATTATCGACGATGGCGACAGGGACGTCCGTCACGATATTGGGGGCGTACATATAATTGTATAACAGCCCGTACACGAATATTCCTCCCGTCAGTACCAGCAATACCGCATAACTGGTACTGATAGCGAGGAACTCACGCCGGATGATGAATGATAACTGTTGCAATTTACTTGATGTTTTCATATTTATGACTTTCTATGGCTCTTTTTAAACGGGGAAACAGCGATAAAGCCAGCAGGGGAAAGATGCAAAGGAATACGGCCGAAGGCCATAGATGGGCAAATCCGCTGCCTCCGTATAACATATTCTGTACCGCTTCGGTGAAATGCCGGACAGGAAAAAGACGGGAAGCAGCCCGGATAACCGGGTACATGTCGGGAACAGGAAAGGTTACTCCCGACAGGGTGGCGCCCAGGGAGCCCACCATGGATACGATGCTGATGATTAACGATATGGCGGGAAATAACGAGAACAGGAACAGTCCGAGCGATTGCGTCGCAATGATGAAAACTGCAGTCATTATGTTCATCAGCCACCAGCTTCCTTGGAAAGGGATATGCAGGATACCGAACATCACATAATTAGCCAGCCATCCCGTCAGGATGTATATAACGGTGTAGGGCAATAATTTCCCGGCCACCGCCGTCACCATGTTCCCTTTTGCCGCGAGCAGCCACTCGTCTGCCGTACGGAACTTGATTTCAGTGCCGACCGCATATACGGTGGTCAACAAGATTAGAATCTGGAACAGGACGAAGAAAAACGGCTGGCTCAAATAGACGGAGTAGTCAAGGCTCGGATTATATATCGGATGGTTACTGACTTGTACCGGCAACAGGAATGCCGTAATCTGTTCCTGCCCTGTTCCGAGGGCGACAGCTTGCATCACGACAGGAGAAAGCGCTACCGGAGCCAGTGCCGTTTCGAACGCCGCCATCAATTCACCGCCTACCGACAACAAGGCATAATGATAATAGTAGGAAAGAGAGGCGTCCTTCCCGGTTACGGCATCTTGTTCGAATCCCGGAGGAATGGAGAGATAACCGTAAATCTCTTTTTTCTGTACGGCTTTCCGGGCGGCGGCTTCATTGGCGAAATGGTCCGTCACTTTAAAGGTCGGTACGGCCGATATGGTCCGGACAATTTCTCTCGATGTCGCAGTGTTGTCCTGGTCGACGACGCCGACAGGAATATTTTCCATCTGGCCGTTGCCGAAAATCGTAGCCATAAAGAAAATCGTGAATAGGGGCAGGACCACGCAGACACCGAAATAAAGGCGTCGCGAAGTCATCCGCCGCCATTCCCGCAGCAATACGCGGCGAAATGGCGAATCTGTTTGCGGTAAATTCATGCTTTCATTCGTTTAAAGTCAATAATACGGACATGCCCGGACGTAGGTCGTCCACTTTCCGGACGGGACGCGCATGAATCTCAAATGTACGCAAATCATAACTTCCCACTTGTTTGGTCGATTTCCAGGTTGCGAAACTTCCCAGCGGGCTGATGTAGTAAATCCTGAATTCGACATCTTTCTCGCCGATAGCCGGTACATCCGCAACAAACGTTCCTCCTATCTTGAACCGGGGCATCAAATCTTCCCGTACGTTGAGTACGGCATGTATGTCGTCCATGACTATCAGATTCATGACGGGAGTTCCGGGAGCGACCAGTTCGCCGCGTTTCGGGAAAATGGTCGCTATCTGTCCGTTTTCCGGTGCGGTAAGCCTGGCGTCTACCAATAAAGCGGACACTTCGTCAACGGTACTCCGGGCGGCATCGACCATACTTGCCGCCGATGCCTTGTCTTCCTTCCGGGCGCCGTCTACAGCCATCTGGTATTGTTCGTAAGCGGCACGTTCGGCCGCCAGCGCCGCTTTATACATCGCTTCCGCTTCATCTTTCCGCTGGGAAGTGACTACGCTGTCTTTATACAAGGCCTGTATGCGGTCATAGGTTGTTTTCGCAAGGGTAAGGTCGCTCCGGGTTTTATTCCAGAGCTGCAACGCCGTAGCTATAATCTGGCGGCGGGTTCCCGCGTCTATTTTCTTGTTCTGCTGCACGGCTACCTGTTCCAAGGCGTTTACTTGCCGGTATTTGGCGTGTACCTCCGGACTGTTGATAACGACAAGGGTGTCTCCCTGCCGCACCCAATCGCCTTCACGGACAAGGAAAGTATCAATGCGTCCGGGTAGTTTTCCGCTGATGCGGATTTCCGTCGCTTCGGCCTGCCCTTGTAATACCAGGGGTTGTTTGTGCATCAATATCATTCCAAGGGCGGTGAAAATGCCGGCGGCCAGCATTATAATGACAAAGGCCCATGAGAGAGCTTTACTGGTTGGTTTCATTTTTTTATTACGGTTTAGGTTGATAGTTTATGAATTGTTCGGGGGTTCCGCATAGCGAAAGCAGGTTCATCAGAGCGACGTCATATTCGTAGTATGCGGCCAGACGGGCTACCTTTACATTGGCAAGCATGGTTTCGGCATCGATGACTTCGGTGGAAGTCGCCATTCCTTCGACAAAGGATTTCTTACGTATGCGTACTAATTCCTCACTTAAAGCAATCGTCGCATCCAGCGCTTTTACATTGTCTTGCGCTTTCTGGAGTTGTGTATAGAGTTTGTCTACGCCAACCGCAAGGTCGTCACGGGCTTTCATCCGTCCCAGGGCTAATGACTGCTGCGCCAGCTTCGACTGCCTGATTTTTTTCTCACGGTCTAACCCGTCAAAGAGATTCCACGTAAAACCGATGCCTATCATCGTGCGCGGCAGCAAATTGCTCTGGATACCGTGTGAATACAGGGTTTGCTTGCCGAAAAGGGCTATATTCGGCAGGTAACCGCTTTGTGCAATCCGGACTTCCTGTCTGGCGATGTGTTCCTGCAACTGTAGTTGGTTGAGCATATAATTCCCGCTGTTCACGGACATGTCGAAAAGCATTTTGGGCGGTAGCGAATCGTTCATGAACAGGGGAGAGGTGGGGATAATATCTTCATCCGTTTCTTTTTTATTCAGCAATGCCTTGAGTGTGCTCTGCACTACCGTCTCTTCTTTCCGCGCCGCTTCCAAAGCCCGTTTGGCTTCATCCATGTTGACCTGTGCAAAGAGGCGGCCGGCTTTATCCGTCATTCCGGCGGCCTCCAGTTTTAAAGCGTTCTCATAATGTTTCCGCAATCCTTTATAGGTTTCCTCACGGACTGCCACAACCTGTTGAGCCAGCCGGAGCCCGTAGTAGCTTTCGGCCAATAGGTTTTGTTGGCCGGCGGAGACCTGCGCCCGGTTTTCTCTTGCCAGCTCTACCGTTGTCCTGCCGATATCGGCAGCCCGGAAACGTTTTCCTCCGGAGAACAGTACCCATTCGGCCGACAGGTCAACAGTTGTCAGGTTTCTCGGAGTCAGGGGAAAGACAAGCGTATTTGCTCCTATTTTATCCAATATTGACGAAATAATCCGGTCGTCCGGAATAATGGAGTGTACAAAATCTTTTGCCGGGTCCGTGAATTGCGACAAGGATTGTTTTACTTCAATCTTTTCCGACATGTGCACGAATGCCCCCGTAGATTGAAGGCTGGGATACCAGAAGGCGTTCAGCTTATCCCGTTCGGCCTTGGCTATTTCAATACTTTTATCGGCTATTTTCAGGCTTCGGTTTCCCTGATTGAGCAGGCGCAGCGATTCTTCAAAACTCAACGGTGTTTGTGCATCTGCCCGGTTGACGGAAAGATACAAAACCAATAGCACAAAAAGCAGTTTATTTTTTTTCATACAGGGTTAGGTTATATCTGATTTTGAGATATTCTAACAGATGAAAAGGAAAGTTTGTTCACCGGGCAACGGAATTGTTACCCGCCAAAAGGGCGTTGGCCTCCATGCCGGATGTTCTGTTTTTCATATTTTCCCTGGAGTACGATTATCCGGATTCTGCCGGATAAAAAACAGTATGCATAATATATTGAAAGTATATGCAAAAAACACCCTGTCCGGTGAATATAAATTATTGGAATATGCGAAACGCAGGCATACGTTTTGTTTTTTGCTTTTAAAGCAACAGCCTGTTCCATTAAAAGCAAACACCCGTCGGTCGGTGAGGAGCGTGCCGTTGCTTTTAAAGCAAGCGGATAACAGTGGAAAAACAGCATACGGGAGGGGTTTCTTTACGCTAAATCCCATTTATTTTCATATTGCCCGAATCTGTCAGTCTGAAACTTCGAATAGGATTTCCATATATATTATATCGTCATATTTCTCCAAACGGGAGCTTATTGACAGAGAACCGGTGGAATTTATGTATCTTTGAAACCAACAAACGCCAAATCCCGGCCATTTTTCCGCTCTTCCTTCCGGTTCCTTGCATATTTCATTGTAAAAAGCACCATAATCATTCATTTTTCATATCCGGTTGTTTTTTCATCAAAATAAAAGATTATGCTTAACCTATACCCGGTTCCGAATCCACCCGTCCATTGCTTCCAGTCCCGGTAATTTATCTTTTCATTAAAATTTCATTGCTTTTTTATTTGAGATATAAAAATAATGTTTACCTTTGCACCATCATTTCACAAGCCCTGTAAAAAGGGCGTGATAATAGACAGGCGGTAATAGCTCAGTTGGTAGAGCACTAGCTTCCCAAGCTGGGGGTCGCGAGTTCGAGCCTCGTTTACCGCTCTTTTGAGAATCAGATAGTTATCGGAAGATGATTATCTGATTTTTGTTTATAGGAGGGGGGATAATTAAGTTCGAAAATCCGGCGTTTGGACTGGGAATTCGGATGAAAGTTCAACCGGAATCTATCGTGAATGCAACATAAACCACCAACTGGCTTTTCGGATTGACCCATATAAATTAAAGAAATGGATGATTTGAGGACATTTTATATAACAGGATTTTGCATGATTGATAAAGAAGAAGCATTCCTGACTATCAGCCAAAATCGGAAAAAGGAAATCGAACATGAGGCTGTTTTTACCCGATTCAGCAAAAAAATAAAAGATTTGGTTTTTCTGGACAATCTCGGCTTGCCGTTTACTAATGAAAAAAATACATCTGACTACGACTTGCCATTTTAATTTCATGGATACGTCCGATTTCATCTCATAAATCGGGCTTATCCGTGAATTATGAGAATCCGGTTTGAATCTCCGGTTCTCATTTTACAAGCAAAAAGAGTGCAAATAAGTCTTAAAAAAGAGCGATGAAAAAATTATATCCTACAACTTTATGATTAGGACGTTTATTCTCAATTTATAGATTTATCGGCAGAGTCCTTAAACTATCGGCGGAAACCAATCCGGAATGAAATGCCGATTGCAGCACCTTTATTTGAAATCATATTTTTCCTGAATATACTTCCCCCGATTTTCCAATCAAACCCGGTCTGCAGACCAACTTTCCCTATCCGGGATTTTCCAAAATATTGTTTTTTAGCTAAATATACCGTACTTAAAAAAAGTAAACATGAAACGGATTTGTACAGAGTAGGATATTCCTGAATCTTCTATGAGATATAAAATGGAAAATGAGTTGTTGAGTGAGTTGATTCGTCTCTTTTTAAGAGAGGAACTAACGGCTGCAAATATACGCAAATATTAAAATAGAACCAATATATTTAGTAAAAAAATTGCATATTAGACGAAAAAATAAATGAAAAAAATTAAGATTGTTGTTCAATTCAGCAAATATATTAAATCTAATAGGCTGGGAATAAATAAATTCTTTTTTTGATTCATCTCTTAAAAAGAGACGGACTGCTTTTTGCCTCCATTTAATATGTTTTCAACTTAAATTAAAATGCTATGAGAACAGCTTTTTATGTTAGGCAAATAAAATGGAAAGTCGTATTGACTTCGGGATTAATCCTCTTTCTTCCGTTTTATTCGCCTGTGTGTGCGTTGTCTGATACCAACGCGGTTATAACGGCTCAAGCAGCCAAAAAGTATGAGGGTGTTGTTATCGACGCTAACACTCAAGAACCTCTCGTAGGAGTCAATGTTTTAGTGAAAGGCACTACAAACGGGCTTATCACTGATATGGAAGGACGTTTTACCATCAATGCCGTACCGGGCCAGACACTTGTATTTTCCTATATGGGATACAAAAACACTGAGGTAAAACTAACGAATGTAACTCTTCTCAGCGTAGAAATGTCGGAAGATAGCCAGGCTTTGGATGAAGTGGTGGTAACCGCGTTCGGCGTAGGCCAGAAGAAAGAATCGATGGTAGGAGCGGTTTCACAAGTAAAAGCTCCGGAACTGAGAGTACCTTCTGCCAACCTCACCAATTCATTTGCCGGACGTATTGCCGGTGTAACCGCCATCCAGAGTTCCGGCCAGCCGGGTAACGACGGTTCCACCTTCTATATCCGCGGTATCTCTACACTAACCGCCACTTCCCCTCTAATCATCATTGACGGCGTGGAAGCATCGTCGGGTGATTTGAATGCTTTGGATTCGGAAGTGATTGAGAGCTTTTCCGTTCTGAAAGATGCGACGGCCACGGCAATGTACGGTACACGCGGTGCCAACGGCGTACTGATTGTCACGACCAAAAGCGGTGAGAACCGGGAAAAAGCGATAATCAACGCACGTATCGAAGGATACGTAAGCATGCCTACCAAAGTCCCTGAATTTGTGGATGCCGTTACTTATATGAATATGTATAATGAGGCGCAAAATAATTATGCTACCACCTCTTATATCTATTCGCAGGATAAGATAAACGGAACAATGGCGGGAAGTAGCGACCCTTATCTGTATCCGAATGTCAATTGGTATGACGAACTCTTCAAGACCGCAGCATTCAACCAGCGTGTGAATCTTAACGTACGCGGAGGAAGCAAGCGCGTCGATTATTTCATCAATGCCAATATGACGCATGAGACCGGTATGTTGCGCGGACGAAGCAAAGAATTTTATTCTTATGACAACAACATCAATAACATTCGTTATACGTTCCAGAACAACCTCAACGTCCATCTCACGAAAACAGCCACTATCTCCATGAATCTCGGAGTGGAGCTGAGGGATACTCACGGACCGAGTACGGGAACCGGCACTTTATTCTCGAATGTGATGAATGTGAACCCTGTGGACTTTCCTATTCTTTACCCGCAAGGCTCTTCCGTCACAAGTTGGGGAAATACCAGCGATTATCTCAAATGGGGAGTATATGACCGCGGAACGGTTTCCGCCGCTAAGAATCCGTTGGCGGATCTCGTAGACGGGTATGCGGACGGCTTCGAAACCACTGTACGCGCTAATCTGAAATACGCGCAAAAACTGGACTTCATCACGCCGGGATTGAAATTCAATGCTTTATTGTCTGTCAAGAACTGGTCGTCCAGCAGCACTACGCGCGCCCACGGTTATAATAAATATACACTGACCAGCTCAAATGACGGAGACTATCTGCTTCGCATCATGGGTACGGAATCAAACCATACGTTGAGCACGAACCGTACCGTGAGCGGTGACCGCCGTTTCTACTTTCAGGCATACTTGGATTATAACCGTACCTTTAAGGATGTACACAACCTTTCAGCCATGATTTTGTACAACCAGGACCAGTATGACAGCAATACGGCTACCAGCGATTTGACTACCACGCTTCCTATACGTAAACAGGGTGTTGCGGCACGTGTCAGCTACGACTATGCCCATAAGTATATGGCGGAATTGAATATGGGTTACAACGGTTCGGAGAACTTTGCCGAAGGACACCGTTTCGGTTTCTTTCCGTCAATCGCTCTGGGATGGAATATCAGCGAAGAAAAATTCTTCCAGAAAGCCAAAGGAGTAATCCATAACCTGAAACTCCGCGCTTCTTACGGTCTGGTGGGTAATGCGGATGCAAATTCCCGGTTTATGTATTTGCCGATAGTAGACCTGGACGGTTCTCCCCAGTTCAGCACCGGAAACAGCATTTCGAATATGCTCAGTTACAAAGGAATCCTGTTCAGCCGTTATGAGAATGAGAAATTGAAATGGGAAGTGGGCTACAAGACCAATGTCGGTGTGGATATAGGCTTGTTCAACAGCCTGAATCTGACGGTGGAATATTTTAATGAGTTGCGTAAGGATATTTACCAGAGAAACAATGCTTTGCCGCTTTATTTAGGTTACTATACGGGATCGATATACGGTAACTATGCCGAAGTGAAAAACTGGGGAGTAGAATTATCGCTGGACTACGGGAAACAGTTTACGAAAGATTTCTCCGTACAGTTCAAGGGAACTTTCTCTTTTGCACGTAACAAAGTCCTCAAATATGCCCAGGGATATAATCCCGATTATCCGGAAAAGTCACCTATAGGCTATCCGATTAACGCATTGACCGGTTATGTATATGCGGGACACCTGTTTATCGACCAGGGTGAAATAGACAATTCCGCAACCCAGTCTTTCAGCGCATCCGTAGCTCCGGGCGATATCAAATATGTGGATATACCCAATAAATACGGTGTAACCGACGGTATTATCAATGAATACGACCAGGTACACATGGGTTGGCCTACAACTCCGGAAATCATCTACGGGTTCGGACCGAGCTTTAAATACAAGAACTGGGACTTCTCCTTCTTCTTCCAGGGTATGGCACACCGTTCCTTCTTCATTTCCGGTTTCCATCCTTTTGGCGACGACCAGAACCGGAACGTGCTCACATTCATCGCCGAAGACTATTACAGTCCGGAGAATCCGAATATCTATGCACGTTACCCGCGCCTGACCCAGAAATCCCATAGCAATAATACCCAGAATTCGGACTATTGGTTACGTAACGGTGCATTCCTGAAATTGAAGAATGCGGAAGTCGGATATTCCTGGAAATTCCTCCGCGCATATGTAAGCGGCTCTAACCTCCTGACATTCTCGCCGTTTAAATACTGGGACCCGGAAATGGGAGGAGGAAACGGTTTGAGTTATCCTACTCAACGTGTGATAAACTTTGGCGTGCAATTAAACTTTAAATAATGACAGACAGTTATGAAAAAACTATTTTTATATGCGGCTCTTTTGTTCGGGATGTCCGGTTTTACTGCTTGTAATTACCTGGATATTGTACCTGATGAGCGCGAACAGGAGAAAGATGCCTATACCAACGAGATTGCAGCATTAAGAATGTTGTACAGTTGTTACGGTTATATGCCTAACCCCGCTGACAATACCAGCAGCCTTGACTTTTTCACAGGGGATGAGGTGGTGACTTCGTTTATGAACATCGACGGTTTTGCGTCCGGAAACTGGACTGCGAACACTACGCTTTCCAACAATTATTACAGAAACCTGTATGCGGGAATCCGTCAGTGTTGGATATTCCTGGAGCACATGAATGAATACGTGGGCATAGATGACGTGAAAGAAAACTACATCGCTCAATGCCATTTCCTGATTGCCTATTATCACATGAGACTGATGATGGGGTGGGGCCCTATCATCATTGTGGACAAGGTGGAGGATTTGACCGGTAATCTGGACACGGAATATAAATCCAGAAGCACATTGAGCGAATGCGTCGAATTTATCTGTACCCAGTACGATTTGGCTATCAATTCAGGGGCGTTGAAAGAAAGGTATGACGACAACCAAACCGGACTGGCAACTTCTGTTCTCGCCAAGTCGATGAAAGCTTATACCCTGATGTATTATGCTTCACCGTTATTTAACGGAAATGCCACTCTTGCCGCCCAACTGGTCAATCGGGACGGAACGGCATTGCTTTCCGCAGAGCCGGACGAAAGCCGTTGGGAAAAAGCCCGTCAGGCATATAAAGTCGCCATTGAGGCAGCGATTTCCGCCGGGCACGAACTTTTCAACCTGACTACTTCCACGACAAACGGGTATCCGCGTAACTCAACCATGCGTATCTTGCGCAGCAACATGTCTACGCCGGTGGAGACCAATCTGGAGAATATCTGGACATACGCATTCGACGAGGGGGAAGCCGGCCTTCAAAGACGCTCGATGCCGTTCATCGATACGAAATGTTACAATGGGGTAGCGCCGACACTCAACATGCTGCGCCGTTTCTATACCATAAACGGCCTGCCTTACGACAAAGACCCGACTTACAACATCAGAGATGAATTTGAAACGGTCAAAATAACCTCTGCCAACAATTACGTTACCATCGGTGAAGAACAAGAGGTGATAGCTAAGGAGGGGAAATATACGTCACAGATGAACCTGCACCGCGAACCGAGATATTATGCCTGGATTTCTTTCCAGGGAGGATATTATGAATTGGACCACGGTACGGGATATGACACCAATGAGATTGACAAACCCGGTTCGAGCCTGTCCGGCGGGACACGCCTGGTTACGGAATTCCTGAAAGACGGCAATTGCGGAAGGAAGAACCGCAACGCGAATTATTCCCGGTCGGGCTTCTTAAATAAAAAAGGAGTAAGTCCGGACAGCAAAGCGGACAAGACCAATCCTGCAATGAAGAAATATCCTTTCCCGCTGCTTCGGTTGGCAGACCTTTATCTGGCTTATTCCGAATGTGCCGCCGAATGTGGCATACTGGAGGACAACGGTGACGACAAAGGTGCTAAATATTACCTGAATCTGGTACGCGAGCGCGCCGGAATACCGGATGTGGATACTTCCTGGGCTCTTATCGGTGAAGCGCTCGACAAGGAACGGATGATTGAAATTATCCGTCAGGAACGTCAAATCGAACTTTATCTTGAACGCCAGAATTTCTGGGATATGCGCCGTTGGCTGAAAGCGTACGAATGTTTCAACGGACCGTACAAGGGAATGAACATCGACGGGGAAACCATTGAAGAATTCTCGCAGGAAGCTGACATAACACTCAATGAACGTGTGTTCTATGAACATAACTATTTACTGCCGTTCCCGTCATACGATATCAACAATAACGAGAACTGCGTACAGAATCCGGGATATTAATTTTTTTATGTTTTACCTGTGATATTATGAAAATATTTTATAAATACTTATTGATAGGAATCGCGGTTTGCACCGCGGCTCTTACCTCTTGCAGCAATGACGAAGAGGGAACAGCGCCCGTAATCGACATGGAAACGATGAATTTTACGGCTACGCCCGGAGAAGGGCAAATAACACTCTCGTGGCAGGTTCCGGAAAATCCCGGCTATTTATACCTGCAACTGGAATATTACGACCCGCGGGAAAAGAAAATAAACAAGAAGAATTTCAGTATATTTACCCAGGAGTATGTGGTGGAAAATACCCGTGCCCGTTATGGAGCCGCATATAACTTCAAATTCACCCCGTATAGCGATACCGGTGCGGCGGGAACTCCCGTCGAGTTGAAAGGTATCACTTCCGGCGCTGCTCCGATAGTGAATGCGGTGGTAGAGGAAAAACTGGAATTAGGTACTGCTAACTTCAAGGCTTTGGATGATAACGGCGTTAAGGTAATAGACATGATTTGCGACGGGATTACCGACCAGCAAGAAAACCTGTATCATACGGCAACGACTGATGTGCCTCATTATGTAGATATAAATTTAGGTGAGGAATTGTCCCGTTTCAAAATAAAGACCTATAACAGTAACAAGCATGACGGTGCGAATGTCGGAAATCCTACGAATGTAAAAATCTTCCGGCTTTCTTCCCTGGAAGACACTTCTGTGGATGTGGGGACAGACGACGCATTGATATGTTCCGTAGGCCTGCCGAATGTGGGTAAAAGCGTAACCAATGAGTTCATCTATCCGGATGAGGATTCCGATGAATTGGAGACACCGGTTCAATACATCCGTTTCTATGCGACTTCGGAAACTACTTATTGGAATCTGGCGGAACTGGAAATATACAAGGTGGATTATATTATTTCCAATCCCGAAGTAGACGAAGTGGAAGAATACGATAAATAACAGTCCTCTTAATATAAACCGGCAAGTTTTCCTTTTATACAAAAGGGGACTTGCCGGATGAGCCCCCCAAAAGGAAGGATTTCCGGTAATTGACTATCCATATCCTTCCTTTTTCATATTTCTAGCAAAGTTCTAAAGCATAACGCTTCTCAGGCATATCATAATTATATTGTTTGACCCCCTCAAACACTCTTCAATAAACCTTTAACACTTATTCAAGTATTATGAAAAACTGTTGGAATATACCCTTATTCACCATATTGGCATTTCTGTCAGTCATGTGCGATAATGAAGAACCTTTATATGAGGAATCCCTTTTATTGAAAATACCGGATAAAGAGAATATAAATTTTGACGAAAACGGCGGAGAGCAGGATATAGAAATCACCTCTAACGGAATTTGGAAGGCTGTCGTAGCCGATGGAGGAAAAGAGTGGTGCAAGGCAGTCCGTTCAAACGGAAAGTTGACTGTTTCCGTCGGCAAAAGCGATGAGAAAAATGTGCGGAATACTTCCATTGACATCATACTGGGAAATTTAAAGGAAACCATCAATGTATATCAACTGGGATGGGGAAAAGCGATTCTTCTTTCCAGAACTTCCGCTGACGTCCCGACTGTCGGCGGACAGGCGGAAGTGACGGTCACTACAAACATCGATTACGAAATCCGGATTGAAGACGAGGAATGGATTGAATATGTCCCGTCTACCCGCAGTGCGGACGAACATCCTTTGGAAGATAATGTAGAAAAGTTTGTCATAGGCGCCAATAGCAGCTCCGAGGAGCGGAGAGCCAATATAATTTTTAAGGATAAGGAAGAAAACGGAGAAATCGAACCGGTGGAATTCCGGATTATACAGAGCGGATTGGGAAATTACGAACCGGGAAATCTGGGAGATATAGGAAGTGATATCAAGGTGGATATGACCGGAGCGGAAGACGTTGCCGGGAGTGATAACGGGAAAAAAGCGCAATTGGCTATCGACGGAGATCCTTCAACCTGGTGGCACTCTTCAAACGGGGGCTTTGACAGTGATAACCCGATGGAGCTTACCATTTCTTTTCCTGAGCCGGTAGAGATGGATTATTTCATTTATGTACCCCGCAACGACAACAATGTAAACGGTGTATGGGGAGAGGTGGAAGTGTACATAGAAACATCCGCGAATTTGCAAAGGACCAGGGCATTTTCAGTAGAACCGGTTGTGGAATGGGATTTTAAGAAGCAAAAAAACATGGCGCGTGTGGATTTCCCCGCTTCTCAGATTGATGTGACAAAGGTAAAGTTCAAGATTAAATCCGGAGCCAACAGCAACGCCGCAGGAAAGAATCTCGCTTCCTGCGCCGAAATAGAATTTTATAAAGAAAATCCGGAAAAATTCGACTATACGGCTTTGTTCGAGGATAAGCTTTGTGCAAAATTGAAGCCCGGTATCACGTTGGAAGAAATTTTGAACTGCCAGAATGCCTTTTATAAAAATATCGCTTACTACATGTGGAACAATATATACCCGAGTGAATTCCGCATCGCCGAGTTTAAAGCCGGACAAAATCCCAAGAAGGATGCGCAAAGAAATAAAACGAACCAATACGGCATACTGGACAATCCGACGGGAATTGCTGTGACGGAAGGCGATGAACTTGTGGTTTTTGCCGATTTGAACAACGCTTCCAATGTATCTTTGCTGATACAAAATCTGAACAAACCCAATGGAGACGGTTACGGACAGGGCGAAAAACTGATACTGGCGGACGGGATAAACCGCACAGTGGCAAAAAACGACGGACTGGTATATGTGATTTACAATGAAGAAGACAATGTGTTCCAGCCGGCTCTTCCTTCAATCAGGCTTCACTTTGCCAGCGGAACGGTAAACGGATATTATGACAGCCAGAATGAAAGTTTGAAAGGGCGTTGGAAAGAACTGTTGGGTAAAGCAACCTATTCTTATTTTGATGTCGTGGGAAAGTATGCGCATTTGGTTTTCCCCACCTCACGTTTCAGAAACCACACGACTGACCTTAAAGCGCTTATTGACGCTTATGACGAGCTGGTTTATAACGAGCAGTTGTTGATGGGATTGGTAAAATATGAAAAAATGTTCGGAAACCGCATGGATTTTACCGTAATATATACTTCCTATATGTATTCCACCACCAACCATACCGGATACAATGACAATACGTTAGCAGATTTGTGCGACGAGTCAAAACTCACGACTTCCGCTTGCTGGGGGCCTGCACACGAGGTGGGGCACAGCAACCAGACTACCGGTTTGAAATGGGCGGGAATGACGGAAGTGACCAACAACATCAAGGCGGAATATATACAAACGGTTGTTTTCAAGCAGCCTTCCCGCCTGCAAACGGAGACGAACGGGCAAGGCGCCAACCGTTACGAGCAGGCATGGAATAAAATTCTGGTAGGAAAGCTGGCACATAATTGGGATTCGGGAAGCCAGTTCCTGAAACTGGTTCCTTTCTGGCAATTGCAACTTTATTTCGGAAATGTCAAAGGGATGTCTCCCGAACAAGGACACCAAACGGATAAAGGAGGATTTTACCCGGAAGTCTATGAGTTCCTGCGTGAGAATGAATCCAGCAGCAACCAAGGGCAACAGCAATTGGATTTCACTGTGATAGCCAGTGAAATGGCAGGATATGATTTGACGGACTTTTTCGAGAAATGGGGTTTCTTCAGGGAAGTCAACAGGGATGAAGTGGATTACGGAAAAGCACATTTTGAGATTACGCAGGAAATGGCGGCTTCCGCCAAGAATGAGGTTAAAGGAAAAAGATTGCCGGATATCAGCGGTATAGCGTTGGAATATATCACTGACAATAACTGGGAGATATTTAAAAAACAATCCGAAGTGGTTGAAGGAACCGCTGCGAAAAGCGGTAACCGGATATCGATGAAGAACTGGCAGAATGTAGTCGCATACGAGGTCAGGGAAAATAATGAGAAAGGAAACCTGGTCTATGTATCCGACAGAGAATCTTTCAGCGTGGATAACTGGGAACCGAATTATAAAATATATGCCGTCCAATATAACAATGTGCGTATCGAAGCGGATTTATAAGTCTTTTGTAAGTTAAAATCATGCCGGACAAATGTAATTTGAGAATTAACCGACAATAACCTTGTCACTTATTGTTGTATGCTGTCTGTTTTTTCTTAACTTTGTCTTGCTGGGAAAATATTCTTATGGATACTAAATGAAAAACAACATAATACCGTGAAAAAATGAGAAAGGAAATACTTTACCTCATGTCTGCCTGGGCAGTTGTCATGACTGCCAATGCGCAGACCCTCCCTTTGAAAGGATTTGACTATGCGGTTACGGGAAGTCCGACCGGAAAGGAATGGGAATCTCCTGAACAGCTCGCGCTGAACAAGGAACAGCCTCATTCGTGGTTCTTCACGTTCGCAGATATGGAAAGTGCCAGAAACGTACTTCCCGAACATAGTGATTATTATCAATCCCTGAACGGAAAATGGAAATTCCATTGGGCGGGCAATCCCGGCGAACGTCCGGCCGATTTCTATCAACCGGCATTTGACGTATCGGGATGGGATGAGGTCACAGTCCCGATGCAATGGAACGTGGCGGGAATCCAAAAGGACGGAAGCCTGAAATACGGCACTCCGATATATGCCAACCAGCCTGTGATTTTCAAACACACCGTAGCTGTGGACGACTGGAGAGGAGGAGTGATGCGGACTCCGCCACAAGACTGGACGACTTATAAGCACCGTAACGAGGTGGGGTCGTACCGGCGCACGTTTACCGTGCCCGAAGATTGGACGGGCCGGGAAATTTATATCAATTTCGACGGCGTATCTTCTTTCTTCTATTTATGGGTGAACGGCCATTATGTGGGTTTTTCCAAGAACTCCCGCAATACTTCGTCTTTCAATATCACTCCCTACCTGAATGAAAAAGGAGAAAATATCGTGGCGGCGGAAGTGTACCGCAACTCGGACGGTTCATTCCTTGAGGCGCAGGACATGTTCCGTTTGCCCGGCATATTCCGTACAGTGTCGTTGACCTCTACCGCTAAAGTACAGGTCCGCGATTTCCGGGTGTTTCCCCGGCTCGATTCGAATTATGAAAACGGAACGATTCGAGTGGAGGCGGATTTGCGCAACCTGGGCGGAAAAAGGATAAAAGACTATTCTCTTACTTATTCGTTATACGCCAACCGATTGTATTCGGACGAGAATATTCCGGTGAGCGGCGTCACGGGAACGGTGTCAATAGCCAAGCTGGAAAAAGGAGAGAGTATTTCCACCGAGGCCGTTCTTCATATCGACAGCCCCCGGAAATGGTCGGCGGAAGCTCCCTACCGTTATACGCTGGTAGGGCAGTTGAAGGACAAAAAAGGAAAGGTGATGGAAATTTTTTCCACTGCGCTGGGATTCTGCCAGGTGGAAATCAAGGATACTCCCGCCTCCGAAGACGAATTCGGGCTGGCAGGCCGCTATTACTATGTTAACGGAAAGACAGTCAAACTGAAAGGCGTCAACCGCCAGGAAATCAACCCCGCCACGGGCAATGCCATTTCGCACAAACAAATGGAAGAAGAAATCATGCTGATGAAACGGGGGAATATCAACCACGTGCGTAACTCTCATTATTCCTGTGACCCGCATTGGTACTATTTATGCGACAAATACGGAATCTATCTGGAAGACGAGGCGAATATAGAAAGCCATGAATACTATTACGGCAAAGAGTCCCTGTCACACGTGCCGGAATTCGAGGCCGCCCATGTGGCGCGTGTCATGGAATTGGCACACGCTCATGTCAACCATCCTTCCGTAGTGATTTGGTCATTGGGGAACGAGGCGGGGCCTGGACAGAATTTTGTTTCCGCATATAAGGCGTTACATGCCTTCGACCCTTCCCGTCCCGTGCAATATGAACGGAACAATGAAATCGTGGACATGGGTTCTAACCAGTATCCTTCTATCGGATGGATGCAGGGAGCCGTGACCGGGAAATACAAAATCAAATATCCGTTCCATGTTTCGGAATACGCCCATTCCATGGGTAACGCGGTGGGCAACCTCATTGATTATTGGGAAGCCATCGAATCGACGAACTTTTTCTGCGGAGCGGCTATCTGGGATTGGGTAGACCAGGCGTTGTATTATTACGACCGCCATACCGGAGAGCGTTTTTGGGCCTACGGAGGAGACTTCGGCGATAAGCCGAATAGCGGAATGTTCTGTATGAATGGAATCCTGTTGCCCGACCACTCTCCCAAACCGGCTTTTTATGAGGTGAAAAAAGTTTATCAGAATGTCGGGGTGAAAGCGATAGACATGCAAAAAGGAAAAATAGAGATTTTCAACAAGAACTATTTTACTTCATTAGACGGTTATAAGCTGGTGTGGTCTTTATACAAAGACGGTGAGAAGATAAAAGAAAGCGACGAGCTGATAACTGCAAAGCCTGTCGTAGGGCCTCGCGAAAAGGTGGCCTGCACGATTCCTTATAAGTACGGGGATATGGAAACCGGAAGCGAATATTTTGTGAAGATACAGTTTTTGCTTGCCGAAGACATGCCTTGGGCTCCAAGCGGTTTTGTACAGATGGAAGAACAGTTGCCGGTGAAAGCCGCAGGCAAGAAAATATCCATGCAGGAGGTGACAGCTTCGCTGGAACGGCCTGTAGTGGACAAATCGGAAGATTATATGACTGTCACGGGAAAAGGATTTACCGTGAAGTTCGATAACAGGCAAGGAACCGTCCACAGTCTGGAATATAACGGTAGAAAAGTGCTCCGCGACGGGGAAGGGCCGAGACTTGACGCTCTCCGCGCCCCGACGGACAATGACAATTGGGCATACCGGCAATGGTTTGAAAAGGGATTGCATAATCTGAAACATAAGGTATTGGAATATGCATGGGTGAATGAGGCAAAGAAAAACGACAATTTCATTCAGTTGATGTACACGATAGAATCCCAGGCTCCGAACGCCGCCTCATTGGAAGGAGGAACCTCCGGCAGGTATCAGGTGAAGGAACTGGCCGACCGGCCGTTCGGTCCGGACGACTTCAAATTCACGACCAATCAGATTTGGACAATTTATCCGGACGGTTCCATTGAATTGCAATCCAATATCACTTCCAATGATGCCGGACTGGTACTGGCGCGCCTGGGATACGTGATGCAGCTTCCGGACGAATTGCAGCAATACACGTATTACGGACGGGGACCGTGGAACAATTACAACGACCGCCGCACCGGTTCTTTCATTGAAATACACCGGAGTACGGTAAAAGAACAGTATGTCGGTTTCCCAAAACCGCAAAGCATGGGCAACCGGGAGGAAGTACGCTGGTGCGCACTGACTGACAAGCAAGGGAACGGAGTCGAGTTTGTGGCGAACAAACCGATGTCGGCTTCCGCACTGCCGTGGTCTGCCATGGAAATGACGCTTGCGCCTCACCCTTACCAATTACCGGAATCAACCGGGACTCACCTGCACCTGGATTTGGCTGTAACCGGCCTGGGAGGAAACAGTTGCGGACAGGGCGCCCCGTTGGAACCCGACCGTGTGAAAGCCGGCAACCACTCGATGAGTTTTATTATCCGTCCCGTCAACGATGCCGCATTTGTCAAAACCGCCAATGTAGCCATGTGCGGGGAAATACCTCTCTCCGTTTCCCGTGACCGGAGCGGAAAAGTGACAATCTCCACTCAAAAAGAAAATGCCTCCATCATTTACACATTAAATGAGAACAAGAAAAAACATACTTATACGGGACCGTTCGAATTGCGGGAAGGGGGAGTAGTGACAGCTTGTTATAAGGATAATCCCGCCATTTCCGCCACGATGGCGTTCGATAAGATAGAAAGCATCCCGATGACGGTGATTTATGCATCCAGTGAAGAAACGGGCGGCGGCGACGCTTCCCATCTGGTAGACGGCGACTTAAATACAACGTGGCACACCATGTATTCCGTTACCGTGGCGAAATATCCCCATTGGGTGGATTTTGATGCCGGCGAAGTGAAAACGGTTAAAGGTTTCATTTATCTGCCCCGTCAGGACGGCGGTACGAACGGCAATATCAAAGATTACCAGTTGCAGGTGAGCATGGACGGCAAATCCTGGAGCGACGCGGTAGCCAAAGGAAGTTTCCGGAAAGAAAAAAAGGAACAGCGTGTCATTCTGGACAACCCCGTGCAGGCGCGTTATATACGTTTCACCGGATTGAGCTCCCAAAACGGCGCGGACTTTGCGGGAGGAGCGGAATTCACCGTAATTGCGGACTGATATCCCGCAGGACATTTTATTTGCAGATTATTTTTATACCTGACGAACTATTTATTTTGATAATGATATGAATATAAACCTACATTTTGCACGAACGGTCTGCATATCCGTTTGTCTCTTGTGCCTGCCGTCTTTGACAAAGGCGGAGAAACAGCCTGTACCGACGGTGACCGGTGCGGAACTCCTGAATCCTGCAGCCGTAGAAGTCCTTTTTTCCGACCGGCAACGGCTGACGATTGATTTTTACGGGGAAAATATTTTCCGTATGTTTCAGGATAATCACGGCGGGACCATCCGCGAACCTCATGCCGTACCCGAAGCCCGGATATTGGCGGATTGCCCCCGCCGGAAACCGGGGAAACTGGCTTTATCGGATAAAGGAGAGGTTATCTCCATCTCCACCGATAAAATACGGATTGACATAAACAAACGCAGCACTCTTTTTAAAATTACGGATATCATACGCGGAAAGGTAGTGGCGGAGTCTGTGAAACCCGTTGATTTCCAAGAGAAACAGGTGACTTTGTTTTTGAAGGAAAACCCCGATGAATATTTTTACGGCGGCGGAGTGCAAAACGGACGTTTCTCCCATAAGGGAAAAAGCATCCGTATTGTAAATACCAACCAGTGGACAGACGGCGGCGTCGCTTCTCCGACTCCGTTTTACTGGTCTACGGCAGGATATGGCATGATGTGGCATACGTTTCGCCCCGGATTGTATGATTTCGGCGGAACGGATAAAGGAATCGCCCGCCTGAGCCACGAGACGGATTACCTGGACGTGTTCTTTATGGTGAACGACACTGCCGTTTCTTTATTGAACGATTTTTACCAACTGACCGGCAATCCTGTCTTAATACCGAAATTCGGTTTTTATGAAGGACACCTCAACGCTTACAACCGCGATTATTGGAAAGAGGATGAAAAAGGCATTCTTTTTGAGGACGGGAAGAAATACAAGGAAAGCCAGAAGAATAACGGAGGTATCAAAGAATCGCTGAACGGCGAGAAGGACAACTACCAGTTTTCGGCACGTGCCGTAATCGACCGTTATAATGCGGCTGATATGCCTCTGGGATGGTTATTGCCCAACGACGGTTACGGGGCCGGATACGGGCAGGCTGCTACTCTGGACGGCAACATCCGGAATTTGAAGGAGTTGGGAGAGTATGCCCGCCGGAAAGGAGTGGAAATCGGTTTGTGGACCCAATCCGACCTGCATCCGAAAAAAGGGGTAGAGCCCCTGTTGCAACGCGATATCGTGAAAGAGGTGCGTGACGCGGGGGTACGTGTTTTGAAAACCGATGTGGCATGGGTGGGAGCCGGCTATTCATTCGGGCTCAACGGAGTAGCCGATGTGGCGCATATCATGCCTTATTACGGCAACAACGCCCGTCCGTTCATCATCTCGCTGGACGGTTGGGCGGGAACGCAACGCTATGCGGGAATATGGTCGGGCGACCAGACCGGAGGAGAGTGGGAATATATCCGTTTCCATATTCCGACCTATATAGGTTCCGGACTTTCCGGGCAACCGAACATCACATCAGATATGGACGGTATTTTCGGCGGAAAGAATGTGCCTGTCAATGTACGCGATTTCCAATGGAAAACATTCACCCCGATGCAACTCAACATGGACGGTTGGGGAGCTAATCCCAAGTATCCCCAGGCATTGGGCGAACCCGCCACATCCATCAACCGCTGGTATTTGAAGATGAAATCGGAATTCATGCCGTATGCATACAGTATCGCCCGTGAAGCGGTGGACGGAAAACCGATGGTACGCGCCATGTTCCTTGAAGCCCCGAATGATTATACACTGGGAACCGCTACCCGCTACCAATACATGTACGGCCCTTATATACTGGTTGCTCCCATATATCAGAATACGCAAGCGGATGAAAAAGGCAATGACCTTCGTAACGGCATTTACCTGCCTGAGGGCAACTGGATAGATTATTTCACGGGAGATATTTACAAAGGCGGAAGAATCATCAACAATTTCGACGCTCCTTTGTGGAAACTCCCCGTATTCATCAAGCAGGGAGCCATTTTGCCGATGACTGCCGCACACAACAATATCCGGCAAATGGACAGGCAGACACGTACATACGAACTGTATCCGGGAGGAAAAACGGAATTTACGGAATATGACGACGACGGGGTTACCGAAAGTTATCGTTACGGAAAGTTCGCCACAACCCGGATTGTATCCGCTGTTGAGGGAGATAAGCTGACCGTCAGTGTAGAGCCTGCTCAAGGAGAATTTGACGGGATGGTTACGGAGAAGGCTACGAATTTCCGTATCAACGTCACCGGACAGCCTAAAAAGATAACGGCGCGCATCGGAGGGAAAAAAGTGAAGCTTTCTCCTGCCGCTTCCAAGGAAGAACTGGAAAAGGGCACGAACGTGTATTATTATGAAGCCGCTCCCGAAATGAACCGGTTCTCGACTCCCGACAGTGAATTGAGCCGGCTGCAGGTCGTAAAGAACCCGGTGGTTCACGTAAAACTGGCGGCTACGGATATCACCCGGAATGACGTGTCGCTGGAGATGAAAGGTTTCGTCTTTGCTCCCGCCGATAAATTGCTGGCAAATGACGGAACACTGGATACCCCCGAAGTACGGATAGCGGATGAGAATATCGGAGCTTACGCGCTGACTCCTTCATGGAAGAAGATTGGCAATGCAGACTTTTACGAAATAGAATTCAACGGCATGCTGTACAGTTCCATCCGCAATACGGAACTGTTGTTCGAAGATTTGCGTCCCGAAACGAAATATACCTTCAAAGTACGTGCGGTCAACGCTTCCGGAACCTCGGACTGGGCTGACATAAACGTGACGACCCAATCCGACCCGCTGGAATTCGCTATTCGCGGCATTGAAGGAGAGACGACTTGTCCGAACCAAGGCGGCCAAGGCATCAATAAGTTATTTAATTTCGACGAGGGAGATACATGGCATACCAAATGGGGAATGTCCGTCGTTCCGTTCGAACTCGTAATTGATTTGAAGAGTATCAACCAATTGGATAAATTCCAATACCTGCCCCGCCAGGACGCCGGCAACGGCACGCTCGGAAAGGGAGTTGTTTATTACAGCATGGATAAGGCGGTTTGGACGGAAAGCGGAACATTCGACTGGAAAGGCGCCGATGTGAAAACTTTCACTTTCAAAGAACGCCCGACAGCACGCTATATCAAACTCTCGGTAACGGACGGTGCGGGCGGTTACGGTTCCGGACGCGAATTGTATGTTTTCAAGGTTCCGGGCTCGGAAAGTTATATTCCGGGAGATATCAACCAGGATAAGCTGGTGGACGAAAATGATTTGACTTCCTATATGAATTATACGGGCTTGCGCCGCGGAGATTCCGATTTTGAAGGATATATCAGCAAAGGGGACTTGAATAATAACGGACTAATCGACGCATACGATATTTCTGCCGTAACGACCCGGTTGGAATCCGGAGTAAGCAAGCGCCAAATACCGGCTGTCTCCGGGGAGATTATTGCCGTACCCTCCAAGAAGGCGTACGAGAAAGGCGAAACGGTGGAAATCCGCGTGTCGGGCAAAGGACTGCGTTCTGTCAATGCGCTCAGTTTCGCCTTGCCTTACGACCCCCAAATATTGGAATATGTAGGTGTCGATATGCCGGGTATGAAGGAAATGAGGAACCTTACTTATGACCGTTTGCACACCAACGGGACAAAAGCGTTGTATCCTACATTCGTAAATGTCGGCGAGAAAGAGTATCTGGAAGGGGACAGCGAATTATTTACCGTCAAATTTAAAGCGAAATCCGCATTCCGTTTCAATCTCCAGCCCATTGACGGCATATTGGTGGATAAATTCCTGAACATGAAAAAGTTCTGGTAACCCGGAAGGCGGGGAAAAACCATATGAAAAAACAATATAAAAGAAACAGCTTTATGAGAAACTATCAAAGTTTATTTTTATGCACCGGCGTGTTTTCCGTATTCTCTGCGGGGATACATGCAAAAGAACAGAAATCGTCTCCGAATATAATCTTTATCCTGTGTGACGACATGGGATACGGAGACTTGGGATGTTACGGGCAGAAATACATCCAGACTCCCAACATCGACAGGATGGCACAGGAAGGGATGCGTTTCACACAAGCATACGCGGGAAGCCCGGTGAGCGCTCCTTCCCGCGCTTCCCTGATGACAGGGCAACATTCCGGGCACGGGCATGTGCGCGGCAATAAGGAATACTGGCCGGAATCCCCGGTCATCATGTATGGCAACAATAAAGAATGGAGCATTGTCGGTCAGGAACCGTATGCCCCCGGGCACATCATCTTGCCTGAGATAATGAAGAAAAACGGTTATACGACGGGAATGTTCGGAAAATGGGCAGGCGGATACGAAGGTTCCTGCTCGACACCGGACAAACGGGGAATCGACGAGTTTTACGGATTTATCTGCCAGTTCCAAGCGCATCTGTATTATCCCAATTTCCTGAACCGTTACAGCACTTCCAAAGGTGACACGGCCACGATACGTGTTATAATGGAAGATAACATCAAATATCCCATGTACGGGGACGATTATAAGAAACGCCCCCAGTATTCGGCGGATATCATTCATAAGGAGGCTATGCAATGGCTGGATTCCCAAGACGGCGAACAACCCTTCTACGGCTTTTTTACCTATACTTTGCCGCATGCCGAACTCAGCCAACCCAACGACTCTATTTTGAAACATTATAAAAAACGCTTTTTTGAGGATAAGACCTGGGGCGGCAGCCAAGGCTCCCGCTATAATCCGGTAGTACATACGCATGCCGAATTTGCCGGAATGATTACCCGCCTTGACGCATACGTAGGGGAGATTCTTGCCAAACTGAAAGAAAAAGGGCTGGAGGAGAACACGCTGGTGATATTCAGCAGCGACAACGGGCCTCACGAGGAAGGGGGAGCCGATCCCGCCTTTTTCGGGCGTGACGGCAAATTGAGAGGTTTGAAACGCCAGTGTTACGAAGGAGGAATCCGTATTCCGTTTATCGCCTATTGGCCGGGACATGTTCCCGCAGGAACCGTAAACGAACACCAACTGGCATTTTATGACGTCATGCCGACCTTCTGTGAGTTGATAGGAGACAAGAAGTTCCCTAAGAAATATCTGAATAAAAAAGACAAAAACGATTGTTTTGACGGAATCTCTTTCTTACCCACCCTGTTAGGCGACGACGCCCGGCAACAACGGCATGAATTCCTTTATTGGGAATTTCATGAAACGAACCAGATAGGAGTACGGATGGGAGACTGGAAGCTGTTGGTAAAAAATGGAAAAACGTTCTTATACGATTTGTCGAAAGACATCCACGAAGACCGTGACATAGCCAAACAGCATCCGGACATCGTAAAACAGATGGTCGATATCATCATGCGCGAGCATACGCCCAGCGAGTTATTCCATGTCACCCTGCCTGAGATGTAGGGAACATCCTAAAAAATCGACCGTAGAATGAATGTACCGTTTCGGCAGGAAAAGATTTTATTTTTCCTGCCGAAATAATTTAAATCCCTAAGGACTTCTTTCCACAACCTTTTTTCGGACCACCCGATACCCGCATATACGGGCTCTTGCAAAACGGTTCGGCATCTTTACCGGTATTCCGGAAAACGTCTCTGAATCATCCGTCCAAATGGTTGTATTTTTTTAAGGCGTTGTTTTTTCTTTCCGTTTCCTCTTTAGTCAGGGAAAATCCCATATACTTACAAGTATGGTCGTTGCGCAAAATACAAATGCACATCCGTTTGTAAGTGGGTATCTCTTTGAATTCTTCGATGTCGATGTCGTCCAGATAATCCATCATTACGGGTTTCTTGTCAGTCTTGTAGTTCGTACTGTCGCCCACCACTATCGGAACATTCCGGTCTTTCAGCTTCTGTATCACCTTATCGCTCAAACATCCTCCTTTCGTGCGCCAGAACTTGATACTCGTGTTCAGCTTCTTCGTATATCTCTTGCGGGTATATTCGGGTAAGGTGGATAGCAGGAATTCCATAAACGATTTCCAGGTATATCCTTCGGGAAGACGGATGCTTTGCCTGCCCATCGCATGGGTGCTTCCGTAAATGCCGGAAAAGTTCACCCCGTTCACCCGGCCAATCATTTTTCCCCATGTCACGGGGTCTATCACTTTATACAATGCAAGGCTTTCGATTGCTTCACTGATGAACGGGCTCGCGACACGCTGGCGGTCCAGGCTTATTCCCGCCTGATAATAGAGATTGTACAGGTGGTTGTAATCCCATTTGAACTTGCCGTTAGCCACCCAGATGTCCGTGGTCTTCCAGTCGTAGATAGGATAGAAATTATATATGTCTTCATCTATTTTCGTACTCCATTCATAGTTTTTATACGCTTCCTTCACATTCCTGTAAATCGTACGCCAACGGTTGTAACTTTCCTGGGTACGGATACCGACCAGGCAACAGGTACGTTTCGCTCCCTTCTTTGCATGTATCCAGCGTGAAAACTCGACTTGAAAATCGTAATCCCACATTCTCTTATTGTAGAAAGGAAAATCCTTTATCGTCATGGCATCATCGGGCAAGGGACGTACCCAGGTGTTTTTCACCTTTTCATCCCAGGGACGCCAATAATTCTGATACATCGACGTACAGGTAGTGACCCGAAAAGGCACGCAAACCCGGTACACGTCAATGATATCGCGGTTTTCTTTGAAAGTACGGTTAATATAATCGACAGTCATCGAGTACTGTATCTCGTAATCTATGTGGAAAACCCCTATGCGGACATTAAGATTATGCTTACGGATATAATCAATGCATAAATTGAGCAATACCCCGCTATCCTTTCCGCCGGAGAAAGAAATATAAATATTGTCAAAGTCCTGAAAGATAACCCTTAGTCTTTCCTGTACCAGCTCATATACATTTTTCTGAATCGTCGCACTCATATTAGCATTCTAATTAGAAGCGAAATTAGCTAAAATTAAAATCCAAAGTCTTAAATTTACTTATTTTAAGATTTTAATTTTCCATTCTTACGGAATAATCCCCGTTCCTTCGGTGTATAAAAGCGGTCTGTTAAAAGAGGGCTGTTTCCGGACTTGCCTTACTCCCGGCATAAGAAAAATAAATTTAACGGCTTTAGCCGGACCTGGAAAATTAATGTATGAAGAATAGGACAGTTCATGCATTTTTTTGTACTTTTGCACTCTGTTTTAACACTCTGGAAAACTTTAAATAGAAAAATATAATGGCAAAAGAACTGAAAGACCTTACCAAACGCGGTGAAAACTATTCACAGTGGTATAACGATTTGGTGGTAAAAGCTGACTTGGCAGAGCAGTCTGCCGTGCGCGGATGTATGGTGATTAAGCCTTACGGATACGCTATTTGGGAAAAGATGCAACGTCAATTGGACGATATGTTTAAGGAAACGGGGCATGTGAACGCTTATTTCCCGTTGTTAATCCCGAAATCATTCCTGAGCCGCGAAGCAGAGCATGTAGAAGGTTTTGCAAAAGAGTGTGCGGTAGTGACGCATTATCGTTTGAAGAATGCGGAAGACGGTTCGGGGGTAGTCGTAGACCCCGCCGCCAAGCTGGAAGAGGAGTTGATTATCCGCCCGACATCGGAAACAATCATTTGGAATACCTATAAGAACTGGATTCAATCCTATCGGGACCTTCCCATTCTCTGCAATCAATGGGCCAACGTTTTCCGCTGGGAGATGCGTACCCGTCTTTTCTTGCGTACCGCCGAATTCTTGTGGCAGGAAGGGCACACCGCCCATGCTACCCGTGAAGAAGCGGAAGAAGAAGCGGTGAAGATGTTGAATGTCTATGCCGAATTTGCGGAAAAGTATATGGCCGTGCCGGTCATAAAAGGAGTAAAATCCGCTAACGAACGTTTTGCCGGAGCCCTCGATACATACACAATCGAGGCCATGATGCAAGACGGAAAAGCATTGCAGAGCGGTACTTCCCACTTCTTGGGACAGAACTTCGCCAAGGCATTCGATGTCCAGTTCGTGAATAAGGAAAATAAACTGGAATATGTGTGGGCGACCTCATGGGGCGTTTCCACCCGTTTGATGGGTGCGCTGATTATGACCCATTCCGACGATAACGGTCTGGTATTGCCTCCGCATCTGGCACCGATTCAGGTAGTCATTATCCCTATCTACAAAAATGAGGAACAACTGAAACAGATAGACGAAAAGGTGGCAGGCATTGTCGGCAAGTTGAAAGCGTTAGGCATTTCCGTGAAATACGACAATGCGGACAATAAACGTCCCGGATTCAAATTCGCCGATTATGAATTGAAAGGGGTTCCCGTCCGTTTAGTAATGGGAGGACGTGACCTTGAAAACAATACGATGGAGGTGATGCGCCGTGACACGCTGGAAAAAGAAACGGTAACCTGCGACGGCATCGAAACTTATGTCCGGAACCTTCTCGAAGAAATTCAGGCGAATATCTTCAAGAAAGCGTTGGATTACCGCAATTCCCGTATCACTGCCGTCGATACATACGATGAGTTCAAGGAAAAAATTGAAGAAGGCGGGTTTATCCTGGCACATTGGGACGGGACAACCGAGACGGAAGAGAAAATCAAGGAAGAGACCAAAGCGACAATCCGCTGCATTCCTTTCGATTCTTTTGTTCCGGGAGACAAGGAACCGGGCAAGTGCATGGTAACCGGCAAACCCTCCGCCTGCCGCGTCATATTCGCCCGCTCCTATTAAACAGGAGGAATGTCCGGCTCCCTGCCGATGCATTCGCGGAGGGAAAGGCAATCGGATAATAAAACAGATTTTCTTGGAAACGGGCTGTCTCAAAATGAAGTGCACCCCAAAAGTTAGACAAAAAACTTTTGGGGGTTTTTTATGAAGTACAGTTACGAACAAAGGCTTATTATCGTTAGCCGGGTAAAA